>DXLM01000008.1:0-45975 GCA_019414725.1 Bacteroides sp. | reverse complement strand
CTCCACCGTAAACAATCATTGCCTTCCGGGCGTTATACTTTTTAGCAAGAGTACCTTGCCAAATACAAACTCGGTAGGGCTGTAAAATACAAAATTGTTCATTTGCTTACTCCTTATATTATTTTGTTGTTTGAAACCAAAACAAAGTTAAGGAAATATATTACCTTTGCCGCCTAAATTTAGTAAAAAGATGAAAACGGACATTGAAATAGCACGCAGCATTGAGCTGGTCAAGATTAAACAAGTGGCTAGGGAAACCGGTATTCCTGTAGAGCACATCAGTAATTACGGGCGCTATATTGCCAAAGTGGATGAAAGTCAGATAAACGAAGAAAAGGTGCAGCAGAGTAACCTTATTCTAGTTACTGCCATCACTCCTACCAAAGCCGGTATTGGTAAGACCACTGTTTCCATCGGATTGGCTTTGGGACTGAATAAAATAGGAAAGAAAACAATTGTTGCCTTGCGCGAGCCGTCGCTAGGTCCTTGTTTCGGAATGAAAGGGGGAGCTGCCGGAGGAGGATACGCCCAGGTGTTGCCGATGGATAAGATTAATCTTCATTTTACAGGTGATTTTCATGCCATCACTTCCGCTCACAATATGATTTCGGCCTTGTTGGACAATTACCTTTATCAGAATCGTGATAATGGTTTCGGATTGAAGGAAGTGCTGTGGCGTCGTGTGTTGGATGTGAATGATCGTTCCCTCCGTTATATTGTTACAGGACTAGGACCGAAGACCAACGGAATTACCCAGGAGTCAGGTTTTGATATTACTCCTGCATCTGAAATTATGGCTATTCTGTGTCTGGCCAAGGATGAAAAGGACCTGCGTCGTCGCATTGAAAATATTTTATTAGGTTTTACGTATGACAACAAGCCTTTTACTGTAAAAGATTTAGGAGTTGCCGGAGCCATTACAGTTCTTTTGAAAGATGCTCTTTCTCCTAATCTGGTACAAACTACGGAACATACTGCTGCCTTTGTTCATGGGGGGCCGTTTGCCAATATCGCTCACGGTTGCAACTCTATTCTGGCAACCAAGATGGCAATGACTTTTAGTGATTATACTATTACCGAAGCCGGATTCGGGGCTGACCTAGGAGCGGAGAAGTTCTATGATATCAAGTGCCGTAAAGCGGGTATCACACCTAAACTGACCGTCTTGGTGGTTACTGCCCGTGCATTGAAAATGCATGGCGGCGTATCACAGGATAAGATAAAGGAACCCAATCTGGAAGCTTTGAAGCAGGGTGTGGCCAATATGGATAAGCATTTGCGTAATTTGAGATATTTCGGTCAGACAGTTGTCGTTGCGTTTAACCGTTATGGGGATGATTCGGAGGAAGAAGTGGATTATATCCGTATCCATTGCGAGAAGAAAGGTGTGGGCTTTGCAGTGAACAATGCCTTTACTGATGGTGGCGAAGGGGTAGTAGAATTGGCGGAACTGGTTGTGAAAACCATTGAGGAACAACCTTCCGAGCCTTTGCAATATGCCTATGATGATGAGGATAGTGTAGAAACTAAAATATCGAAGGTGGCTTGTAATTTATACGGTGCCAGCATTATTACGTATAGTGCCGCTGCCCGTAAGAAACTGAAGCATATTGTAGAATTGGGATATGGAAATTTCCCTATCTGCATTGCCAAGACGCAGTATTCATTCTCTACCGACCCCAAAATTTACGGTGCGGTAGACAATTTTGAATTCCATGTACAAGATATTGTGATGAATGCCGGAGCTGAGATGCTGGTAGTCATTGCCGGAGAAATAATGCGTATGCCGGGATTGCCGAAGGAACCGCAGGCATTGCATATTGATATCGTGAATGGTGAAATAGAGGGGTTGTCGTAACCCCTCTTTTTTTTACTGAACTTATACTGTTTTACATTGACGAGATTAAACACCAGGTGTAAATGGAAAGTCCGATACCTGTTACCAATCCTACAGATGACCATCTGATAAACAACTTGTCTTTATATTTGCAGCCATAGCATAAGCCTGTAATGGCGCACATGGAAATTCCGATTGGAAATACAAAGAATCCTATTGAGATAATCCCGATAAGTATAATGATACCCATGATGGTTAGAACTTTGTTTCTTGCTGTCATGGCTTTTATTGTTTGGTGTTGAATGTATATGGATTATATGCGACAGTAAAAGTACAAAATTATTGTTTAGAATCAGACTTTTATCCGTTTTTTATATATTTGCATTATTTAAAAAGTGGATGGATGGCGGGTGTCTTGACTCCCGGACAGCATCGTAAATGCATGTCTCGGATTCGTAGTAGGAATACAAAACCTTCTGTCAGAAATGAGCACTTGAATGGGGCATTGTTTACGCTGAACCATTTGTTCTTGGAAAATTTTGCAGTACGTCATGCGGTTTCGTATGGAGAGAGCGGCAGGGAATTAAATCTGGTTGCGGCCGAAGATAAAACGGAATATGAGAAAGATAAGCTTTTATAAAAATCGAACTAATCAGTAACGATAAAATGGATATGAAACATGTAAAGTATCTGGCTCTTGTCCTATGCATAGGGAATCTGTCGCCTGTGATGGCGCAGACAGCCTCGAAAAGTCTCACAGTAGACAATTTAGTTGCCTGGCAGCGTATCAGCGGGCAAGCTATTTCTGATAATGGAAAGTGGGTGGCATGCAAGATGGAACCTTGGGAAGGAGATGCTGTGGTGAATTTGTATGATGCACAAGGGAAGGAACTTGCCACTTTTCCGCGGGCGGACCGTTTTCTTTTCTCGGCTTCTTCCGACTATTTGGTTGTGTCGCAGAAACCCGGCAAGATGATAGTGGATTCTCTGAAAATAAAGAAAACGAAGAAAGAAAAGATGCCGATGGATGCATTGGTCATTTATTCGCTTTCGGGCGGCAGGGAAGTGATTGATTCACTGAAAACATTCAGGCTGGCAGAGAAGGCGGACTGGGTTGCTTTTCAGAAGGGAAGGAAAGACTCGACTTTGTATGTCCAACCGTTGAATGCAAACCTCAGTACCCGGTATGAGGCTCCTGCTGTGAAAGCTTTCAACTTTGCGGAGAAAAGCGGAATGCTTTATTATATTACCGCAGGTGATAAAGCAGAGGAAAAGCCGGGATTGTATCTTCTGAATACGGAAACAGGTGTGAAGACGCTGATAAAAGAAGGTGACGGGGTGTTTAAACAGGTAACTTTTGATGAAGATGGAGCAAACTTGGCTTTCTTATATTGTGCACAGAAAGATTCTTGTTATAAAGCCATGAGCTTGTGGCTGTCACAGCAGGGAGCACCGGCAACAGAAGTTGCGGCACGTGGCAATCGGGCTTTTCCGAAAGGATGGGTAATCAGCGAGCATGGGAAATTACAATTTTCGAAGAGTGCTTCCCGGTTGTTTTTTGGCACATCGCCTGAGCCTAGACAAAAGGATACGTTGCAATTGGCGGAGAACCGTCCCAATGTGCAGGTGTGGAGTTGGGACGAGCCGGTGCAATATACTGTACAGGATTATAATAAGGAGAAAGAGCTGAAAAGAAGCTATCAAGCGGTTTATCATATAAATGGTGGTCGTATTTGTCAGCTGGCAGATGAGGAGCTGTCTCAGATTTTGCTGGGAGATGAAGGAGATGCCCCGTTGGCATTGCTTTC
The DNA here is from genome assembly GCA_019414725.1 of Bacteroides sp. Classification (GTDB taxonomy): domain Bacteria; phylum Bacteroidota; class Bacteroidia; order Bacteroidales; family Bacteroidaceae; genus Phocaeicola. Next base: position 42,330 of record DXLM01000008.1, on the reverse strand, counting down.
CACTTCGCGTCCTTATTCATTGTCCTCCATGTGGGAAGGGCGGACACGCAGTGATTATTACACAGTGTCTTTGGAAGATGGCAGCCGTAAATTACTGGCATCGGCGGATTATGGCAGATACCGTCTTTCACCACAAGGCAAGTATGCGTATTGGTATGCTGAAACAGACAGTTGTTGGTATACTCTTTCTATGGCAGACGGGAAAAAAAATCAGTTGACTACCCCCGCTTCTTTCCTCGCATGGGATGAAGAGAATGATGTACCTGACTATCCGAACGCACATGGAACTGCCGGATGGACGGAACGGGATGAGTCCCTTTTAATTTATGACCGTTATGATATTTGGAAATTCGATCCGGATGCCATGAAGGAACCTGTCAATCTGACGATGAATGGACGTAAGAACCGGATTTCATATCGTTTGGTAAAACTGGATAAGGAGGAGCGTGTGATTGACCTGAACAAGCCACAGTTGTTGAAAGGCTTTAACGAAGTGACCAAAGGGAACGGGTATTACAAGGCTCGTCTTTCCACCGCTGCTTCTCCCAAAAAATTGATGGCGGGTAACTATATGTTACGCAGTATTTCTAAGGCGAAAAATACAGACCATGTAATCTATACGATGGAAAGTTTTGAGCAATATCCTGACCTTCATTATGCTACACTCGATTTCAAGAAATCTATTCGGCTGACTCATGGCATTGACCAACAGAAAGACTATTTGTGGGGAACTGCCGAACTGGTTTCGTGGATATCTTTAGATGGCCGTAAGTTGGAAGGGGTGGTGTACAAGCCTGCCGATTTTGATCCGGCCAAGAAATACCCGATGATTGTGAGTTTCTATGAGCGAAATTCGGAAACTCTGTTTAATTACCGGATGCCGGAACCCCATCGGTCTACCATTGATTATCATCTTTATAACAGTAACGGGTATATTGTGTTCAATCCGGACATACGTTATGTAGACGGTTATCCGGGTGAGAGTTGCTATAACTGTCTGATGCCGGGGGTTGCCATGCTGATAGGCAAAGGTTATATTGACGAGAAAGCCATAGGGGCGCAGGGACATAGTTGGGGCGGTTATCAAGTGGCTTATCTGGCTACACGTACTGATTTGTTTGCGGCTATTGAGTCAGGTGCTCCGGTGGTCAATATGTTCAGTGCCTACGGAGGTATCCGTTGGGGATCGGGGCTGGCACGCTCGTTCCAGTATGAACATACTCAGAGTCGTCTGGGCGGTACGCCTTGGAGTACTCCGTTGCGTTACTTGGAAAACTCTGCTCTGTTCACGATGGACAAGGTACAAACACCTGTTTTAATCATGCATAATGACGCTGACGGACATGTGCCCTGGTATCAGGGAATAGAATATTTTGTGGCAATGAAACGTCTTGGAAAGCCTTGCTGGATGCTGAACTATACAGGCGAACCGCATTGGCCGACAAAGATTGCCAACAAAATAGATTTTCAAAAACGTATGTTCCAGTTCTTTAATCATTATCTGAAAAAAGAAGCAATGCCTGGATGGATGTCCGATGGGGTTCCGGCTGTAGAACAGCCTTATGAATTAGGATACTGATATTATGTGTTCGGACTGCTATGGAACTCAAGTTGCTCCTACTGTGGATAAAGTAAAAGGATAGTTCCTGAAAAGAGGGAGGAGGTGTGTTAAAACTAAAATGACAGTTCCGAAAAGTTACAGATAGTAATTATAAACTTAAAAGGGTCGTATCAAGCTCTGTCTTGAGTAATGATACGACCCTTTCTTTAGTTTTTTAGGATGTTCAAATTTCAAATTATAAATTCATATTTTCAAAAACTGAATTTTGATCCTTTCTTCTTCTTAGTACAATGCTTTTTTATTCAAACTTACCATAACGGGTAGGCAACAGTTTGCGGTCACCTAATGTATTATCTACCCGGGCTACATTGATCCAGAATTTGTTATCACGTACCGATTCGATAGGATAAGCGGCTTTCTCTCGGCTGTAGCTGTGATTCCATTCATTGGCCACCACTTCATATTCAGGATGCGGGGCGTTGACCAATACATTATCTTCTTTATCGGCACTGCCATTCTTCACTTCTTGAATTTCCTGCCAGATGGTTTGCATCACAGTGACGAAATTATCCAGTTCCCATAAACTTTCACTTTCAGTCGGTTCAATCATCAATGTTCCATGAACCGGGAAAGAAAGGGTGGGCGCATGATAGCCATAGTCCATCAGACGCTTGGCGATGTCATTTTCGCTGATACCGGTTTCGTCATGCAGATAGCGGCAATCTAAAATCATTTCATGACCCACAAAGCCCGTAGCACCGGTATATACAATGCCGTAGGTATCCTTGAAGCAAGCTGCCAGATAATTGGCGCTCAGAATAGCAGTCTTGGTGGCATTGGTCAGACCTTCGGCGCCCATCATGCAAATATAACCGTAAGTAATAGGCAGGATTCCTGCGCTACCGTATGGAGCTGAAGAAACCTGATTGGCACTGTTACCCCAAACTTGATGTCCCGGAAGGAACGGAACCAGATGTTCGGCTACACAAACGGGACCTACACCTGGACCGCCACCACCGTGAGGGCTGGCAAAAGTCTTATGCAGATTCAAATGGCATACATCAGCACCGATGGTACCCGGATTGGTCAGACCTACCTGTGCATTCATATTTGCACCATCCATGTAAACCTGTGCTCCGCATTTATGAATAATTTTACAAATTTCTGCAATTTCCGGTTCAAAGATACCATGAGTGGACGGATAGGTAATCATTAATGCAGCCAGATCATCCTTGTTGGCTTCTGCTTTTGCACGTAAATCTTCTACGTCTACATTACCTTTATCGTCACAGGCGCAAGTCACCGTGGTATATCCGCATTGAATGGCTGAAGCCGGATTCGTACCGTGGGCTGATGCCGGAATTAATATCTTGTTGCGGTGTCCCTGTCCGATACTTTCCAGATAAGCGCGGATGATACGAAGTCCTGTATACTCTCCTGCTGCACCTGAATTAGGTTGCAAAGTGACTCCTGCAAATCCGGTAATAACCTTCAACTGCTCGCTTAAGTTATTAATTAATGTCTGATAGCCTTTTGTTTGATCCTCAGGTGCTAACGGGTGTATAGCCATCCAGCCTAAGTTGCTGAGTGGGAGCATTTCCGAAGCGGCATTCAGTTTCATGGTACAAGAACCCAATGAAATCATGGAATGTGCCAATGAGATATCTTTACGTTCCAAACGTTTGATATAACGCATCATTTCGGTTTCAGTATGATACTTGTTGAATACCTCATGGGTGAGGAAGGAAGTACGGCGGCGTAGTTCACGATTCAGTGAGGATGCTTCGGGAATGTCTGTTACTTCTTGAACGGTTTCTTCGGCAGCAATGGAGAAGATGGAAAGTAACAGGTTTACATCTTTCAGGTCGGTGGTTTCATCAATGCTGAAACCTACATCGCCATTATCATAGTAACGGAGGTTTACTTCTTTACTCAATGCGATGGTACGCAGCTTCTGAGCCGAAACATGGTCAGGCAGACTGAAACGCAGGGTGTCAAAGAATAATTCATTATGCTGTACATATCCCAAGCGGGTTAGGGCTTTGTTCAACCAGGTGGTAATGCTATGAATGCGTTTTGCTATATTTTTGATACCTTCCTGCCCATGATAAACGGCATAGAAGCCGGCCATTGTAGCCAGTAATGCCTGTGCGGTGCAGATGTTGGAAGTTGCTTTTTCGCGTTTAATATGTTGCTCACGGGTCTGTAAAGCCATACGGTAGGCCAGTTTGCCATATTTGTCTTTAGACCAGCCGATGATACGTCCCGGCATATTGCGTTTATATTCGTCACGTGTAGCGAAGTAGGCTGCGGACGGACCTCCGTAGAACAAGGGGATACCCAGGCGCTGGGTACTTCCGAATACGATGTCTGCTCCCCATTCGCCGGGAGGAACTAACAATGCCAAACTCATGATGTCAGCATCCACGGCTACTTTACAATGGGCGGCATGTGCCTTTTCCACAAACTCACGATAGTCTTCCACGCTACCGCTGGCATTGGGGTATTGAAGGATGCAGGCAAAGATTTCCGGAGTAAATACCAATTCCTTGTAATTTCCTACTTGGATCTTCATGCCTTGCGGAAGGGCGCGGGTCTGGATGACTGCCAGATTCTGTGGGAAAATCTCTTCATCCACAAACAATACGTTGGCTCCGCTTTTTTGTTGGTCGCGGGTGCGAAGTCCATACATCATGGTGGCGGCTTCGGCAGCGGCGGTAGATTCATCCAGCAATGAGCAGTTTGCCAATGGCATGGCTGTGAGGTCGGATATGACAGTCTGGAAGTTCATCAGTGCTTCCAAACGTCCTTGTGAAACTTCGGTTTGATAAGGAGTGTACGAGGTGTACCACACAGGATTCTCGAATACATTGCGTTGAATGACCGCCGGAGTAATACTGTCATACCAACCCATACCTATATAAGAGGTATAAATCTTGTTTTGTGAAGCTAGTTCGGTAATATGCTCTGCAAACTCCCGTTCCGTCATGGGAGCAGCCAGTGGCAGAGGTTCTTTCAAACGGATTTTGGACGGAATTGTTTTGTTAATCAGTTCATCAAGGCTCTTTACGCCAATCTTTTCCAACATAACGGGAAGGTCTTCTTCCTGTATACCGATATGTCGGTCTGCTAATAAATCTGTTTTCATGGTAGTAGTATATAAGTTGAATTTTAAGTTTTATCTTATCGGAAAAAAGGGTTGTTCGCTTTTTCTGCTCCCACAGTGGTCGGGTCTCCATGACCGGGATAGACTACCGTGTCGGGGGGGAGTACAAACAAACGACTGCATATATGCTCGCGAAGTTCGTCGAAGTTACCTCCTGTAAGGTCTGCACGTCCTATACTTCCTTGGAACAATACATCACCGCTGAAGATACAGTGGGCTTCTTTGCAGTAAAAAACAATGCTTCCCGGCGAATGACCCGGTACATGGATAGCTTCCAGTTGGGTATTGCCGAAAGTAATGATATCTCCATCAAAGATATATTTTCCTAATGGCACGGGTGCTTCGGGTAATTGGAAACCAAACATACGTGATTGTGCCGGTGCTTGTTCCAGCCAAAATTCATCCGCTTGATTTGCTTCGGCTTTTAGCCCGTATTCTTGCAACAGGAATGGGTTGCCGAAAATATGGTCCAGATGGAGGTGCGTATTCAACAAATGTTTCACTGTCAGGCTATTGCTGTCAATATATCTTTTTAAGGCTTGCTTTTCTTCTTCATAAAAGCAACCGGCATCAATAATGACGGCTTCCTTTGTTTCGTCCGATAGCACGTAGCAGTTTACCGGAAACATATTGAATTCAAATTTCTTTATTTTCATGTTTTTTTTATCTATAATTATAAACCGCTGATGGTTACATAAACCACTTTCTTGGTTTTAAAAAAATCTTCCGTGAATTCATTTTTCAGATCATAAAGCATTGTTTTGTGCTTCACGGGCATTGTTTCTTGATCCAACTCTCCGCCTTTCAGACAAATCAGCCCGTTGGGCAGGGCGTTATGCTGTTCTTGTCTGATGTTTTTACGGATAATTTTTATTAGATCGCCCAAAGGCATGACAGCACGACTTACCACGAAGTCGAATTTCCTTTTTTCTTCTTCGGCGCGGCAATGACGGAAAGTGACATTCTTCAGTCCGATAGCATTGGCTATTTCTGTAGCTACTTTCACTTTCTTTCCGATACTGTCCACCAGATGGAATTGGACTTCAGGGAATAAGATGGCCAAAGGGATACCCGGGAAACCGCCCCCTGTGCCCAAGTCCATAATTTGGGTATCAGGGGTGAAGTTTATCACTTTGGCTATGCCTAGCGAGTGCAATACATGATGTTCGTACAGATTAGTGATATCCTTGCGTGAGATTACATTGATTTTGCTATTCCAATCCGTATATAAATCATACAATGCGGCAAACTGTGTTTTCTGCTGTTCGCTGAGGTTAGGGAAATATTTCAGTATTAATTCCATTCTATACTTAAAATCGTTATTTAATGTATCATATATTTTTCTACCGATGTGTAGGGCAAAGAAAGGGTGATGACTCCTACAGCATAGGGAGCGATATCATATTTGTTATACAGGAAAGATACTTTTTCCTTTTCTAACAAGAAATTGTCGGGTACGTACATATTGGTAGAATTCAAGATGCCTGCATTCTGAAGTCCTTCCAGTGAGGTGATGGAGCTGTCTTCCAGACGGGTAGCCATCTCTGTTATCAGTTTTTCCAGCAACATGTCGCTCATCGGTTTTTCCGATCCTGCCATAAATACATCTTTCAAAGCAAGCAGTTTGCCGGTATTCTTTTCGAAGTTCATCCATTTGTTCCATGAGTTGGGATGTGCCCCGCCTGTATATTCAAAAGTTTCTGCAATGAAATTCAGAATACCTTCTTTGCCTTCGCTGAAATGGGTGGTCAGTCCGTATTCATAATTGTACCATGTGGGAAGTTCGTCTTTGGGAGTTCCATTTTTTATATCTTCCTGATAGAACTCGTTCACATCTTTGCGGTAGTTGTTAATGTAGGTATTTTTAAAAGAATCTACAGCAACTTCCGGATTCATCCGGATATATTCTTTTCCCAAAACGTGGGCTTGTATGGTACGGTTGATGCGTTGTGCTATGCTATCCGCAGCATCAGATTCTGCTAAATAACTATAATCAATAGTAATCTTACAGGCGGGAGAGACTGTGTCATCTTGTAAATGGGCTTGTTCTTCCACCTTTACAGTCTTTACAGTTTCACTATCAATTTGTTTTTGTCCGTTACATCCCGATAATAAAAAGCAGGATACAAGGCAAGTTGTCATAACAGACAATACGAGATTTCTTTTTTTCATAACTTTTTGTTTATTTGCATGGATTACTTATCCTAACTTTCTCCACAAATATAGAATAACTTCGTGAAATGTCCATCTAAAAAGCGAAAATATATTTATCTGTTTGCAACAAGATTGCATGAACTTTTTGCTAAATTTGTCCGTTGATAAGCTATAATAAATAAGTAAAGAAATGAATATGAGCGATATGACAAAAAAACTATATCCCGTTACGGGAATGCATTGTGCGGCATGTGCCGGCAACGTGGAGAAGATTGTAAGGAAGCAAGAAGGCGTGGAAAATGCATCGGTCAATTTGGCGGCGGCTACTTTGGCGGTGACTTATAATCCGGATATTGTGTCTCCGCAACAACTGAAAGAGGCTGTGATGAAAATAGGTTTTGATTTGATAATAGATGAGGATAACTCTGTGCAGGAGCAGGAGGAAGCAGAGCAATCTTATTACGGACAGTTGAAGCGGAAGACTATCGTTGCTTGGATTTTTGCTTTACCGGTAGCTGTTTTGGGGATGTTTCTGATGAATGTTCCGGGAGTAAACTGGTGGATGCTGTTGCTTTCACTTCCTGTTATTTTATATTCGGGGCGTTCTTTCTATATGAATGCCTGGAAACAGACGCTTCAGCGTACCAGTAATATGGATACGTTGGTGGCACTTAGCACCTCCATCGCATTTTTGTTCAGTTTGTTTAATACGTTCTATCCCGAATTTTGGTACAGCCGCGGATTGGAACCTCATGTATATTATGAAGCTGCCACTGTTATAATAGCTTTCGTATTGGTTGGCAAGCTGATGGAAGAGAAAGCAAAAGGAAAAACTTCCACAGCTATTCGTAAACTGATGGGATTACAGCCTCGGACGGCCCGTGTGGTGAAAGACGGCAGGGAAGAGGATATCTTGATAGCCGAACTTCAGGTTGGCGATAAGGTGAGCGTCCGTCCCGGTGAGCAAATTCCGGTGGATGGAGTCATTGTCGGAGGAAACACCTTTATAGATGAGAGCATGATAAGCGGTGAACCTATTCCTGTAGAGAAAAAACAGGGTGATAAGGTGCTGGCCGGCACTATCAATCAGAACGGTGCATTTACTATGACTGCTCAAAAGGTGGGGAAAAATACGGTGTTGGCACAGATTATCCGCATGGTGCAGGAAGCACAGGGGTCTAAAGCTCCGGTCCAGCGTATTGTGGATAAAGTGACGGCGGTTTTTGTTCCTGTTGTCCTTGCTGTGGCTGTTTTTACTTTCCTTGTTTGGATAGTGGCAGGTGGAGCGGATGACTTTTCTTATGCTATGCTTTCAGCAGTGTCTGTTTTGGTTATTGCCTGTCCGTGTGCTTTGGGACTTGCTACTCCCACTGCATTGATGGTAGGAATTGGTAAAGGGGCCGAATCACATATTTTGATAAAGGATGCGGTAGCCTTGGAGCAGATGCGGAAAGTGGATACAGTGGTACTTGATAAAACGGGTACTGTAACTGAGGGGCGCCCTGTGGTGACCGGATGGTTGCATGATGCCGGATGGCAGAACGAGCATAAGGGAATTCTGTATGCTGCTGAATTGAAATCGGAACATCCGTTGGCTTTGGCTATTGTCGAGGCTTTGAAAAAGGAAGGTGAGAAGCCGGCACTCATTGATTCTTTTGAGAGTCGGACAGGACGGGGGATTGTGGTGACCCGTGGAAATAAAACTTTTTGGGCAGGAAGCCATCGGTTACTGAAAGATTTTGGAGCGGGAATTTCCGACTTGTTGAAAGGGATGGTGGAGGATTATGAGAAGAGTGGCAAGAGTCTGGTTTATTTTGGCGAGGGAAATACATTGCTGGCGGTTATAGCCATTAGTGACAAAATAAAAGATACTTCCAGACAAGCGGTCAAACAATTGAAGGAGAGTGGAAAGTACATTGTGTTGTTGACTGGTGACGGTCATCTTACTGCACAGAATGTGGCCGGAGAAATTGATGCGAATCGTTTTATTTCGGATGCTTTGCCGGTCGATAAGGAGAATGTTATTAAAGAATTACAAGCTGAAGGAAGAGTCGTAGCTATGGTAGGTGACGGCATTAATGACTCACAGGCGTTGGCACGTGCCGATGTAAGTATTGCAATGGGTAAAGGTACGGATATTGCCATGGATGTAGCGATGGTTACGTTAATGACTTCGGATTTGTTGTTGTTACCCAAAGCTTTTAAACTTTCCCATAAAACTGTACGTTTGATCCATCAGAATCTTTTTTGGGCGTTTATCTATAATTTGATAGGCATTCCGGTGGCGGCAGGTATTCTGTTCCCATTGTATGGTATCTTGCTTAACCCGATGATTGCCAGTGCTGCCATGGCATGTAGTTCTGTCAGTGTAGTGTTGAACAGCTTGAGCCTGAATTGGAGAAAGTTGTGATTGAATTAAAAATAAATAAAAAAGCAGCCGTGCATAGATTTTGTTTTGCATGGCTGCTTTTCATTTTTCTATCTTTTAGTTTATAATTCAAAAAGGATTGTTTCTTCCTCTTTGTACTTCTATTCGTATTCCGAAGTTCCCATTCTCCGATTTCATTTCGAAAGCTCCGTTGAAATTATTTCTTTCCCAAGGCAATGCGCTTGGATTCCGTACTTTGTTCCCGTCGGCATCATATTCACCGTATGTGGTGATGTGTAATCCGTTTTTCAATTTAAAGGTTGCACTTTGTAAGGTGGGAGGCATTGACATTGTTCCGAATCCATAGATTCCCATTCCCGGATACATGGGGGTAAATACATGGTTGTAAGACCCTCTGTCATAAATGATATTCATATTGGGACGGAATATTTCATTGTAATTCGCAATTGCATTATTGTTGTAAGGCTGATAATAAAGTTGCGGGGCTATCAGAGGGGGAGGGGCCATAATCATGGAACCCATATCCAGCATAAATCCGTTAAAATTCTTGTAACCATCCAATGAAATGGGCGGAATACTATCTGTTACCACTTCGGACTGCGCAAAGGTAGTAGCGGCAATCAGAAACATAGAAATGGATAGAACCAGCTTTTTCATATACTGTTATTTTTTTTGTTCCGGACAAATATAGGGATATTTTCTAAATTCTGTATCGTTTCTGTTTCCTGTGAATAGATCTTTTCAAATACTTTATGAAGTTCTTCCTCATCGGCTATCAGTTGCCTCAACTCCTGCAGATGTGCAGCATTGGCTGATTGAGGTATCCATAATCTTAAATAACCACCTTCAGCATATTTTTCTTTCAAATGTGTCAGAAAACGTATGTATTGTTTTTCTTTGTCCAGTTCGGGATAGTTGGAAAGACCATATTGTACCGTCCGTCTCAAGGTGATGTCCGGATCAATAATGCGGTCGGCCTCCGCTACAATTTTGCCATAAATGCTACGGGGAACATGCTTGTTGGATGCACGGTGATCTTCTACAGCCTCTTTCATAATCAAAATATGTTCTTCAGGGAACCATTGCCTTAACTTCTGGTCTGCCCATAGTATTTTTCCTGAAATGAGATGGTGGAACTCCCGTCCCTCACAGAGTCCCAGGTCATGGTAAGAGGCAATAACATACACCATCATGCGGCTCACATCATAATATTGAGACAAATTGAGGCTTTCTGCTATAACTTTCAATACATGATCTACACGATGTGCTTTGTCAAAACCAGCGTATCGTGGGATAATTTCACTTGCGATATAGTCGCGGAATTCTATTGGAAAATCATTGATGTACGGCAACATATTCTTTCTTTTGATTGGGGTTGCAAATATACAATAATTATCCCACCTTTGCAGAAAAAAGTAATATGTATCAAATAATTAAACCTACGCCCGATGACTTTGATGAATTGACCTGTTTATGGGAAGCTTCGGTGCGTGCTACTTATCATTTCATACCTGAAGCATATATTCAGAAGTTAAAGCCACTGGTATGGAGTGTTTATCTTCATAGTATGCCGCTTTACATGATTCGTGACAATGCTGGTATAGAAGGATTCATGGGGATTAATGGGACTATGCTTGAAATGCTTTTTGTTCATCCGCGTGCCATAGGTACGGGAATAGGGAAACAATTGATGCGTTATGCTTTGGAGCATTGCCATGTACGTTATGTCGATGTAAACGAACAAAATAAGAAAGCGTCCGGCTTTTATGGCCATTTTGGATTTCGGGTTATTGGCAGGGATGCAAAAGACGCATCGGGCGAACCCTATCCTATTTTACATTTAAAACTGGGAGGTATCATGAAAATTGAAAATTGGGGATTAGTTCCCTATTCTGAGGCTTGGAAACGGCAGACGGAGTTGTTTAATGCCATGGTGGAAGCTAAACAAGTGGGAAAAACGTATGAGAATAGAATTATTTTTGTAGAACATCCGCATGTCTATACATTAGGCAAGAGTGGAAAGGAAACGAATATGCTGCTGGGAGAGGCACAATTGAAGATGATTGGTGCCACCCTTTATCATATTGATCGAGGAGGGGATATTACTTATCATGGTCCCGGACAATTGGTTTGTTATCCTATCTTGAATTTGGAGGATTATCATTTGGGGTTGAAGGAATATATTCATGTGTTGGAAGAAGCGGTGATCAGGGTCTGCGCATCTTATGGCATTGAGGCCGGGCGAGTGAAGGGAGCGACCGGAGTATGGCTGGCCGCGGGAACTCCGCAGGAACGGAAAATTTGTGCAATAGGAGTGAGAAGCAGTCATTTTGTGACAATGCATGGATTGGCGCTGAATGTAAATACGGATTTGCGCTATTTCAGTTATATCCATCCTTGCGGATTCATGGATAAAGGGGTTACTTCATTACAGAAAGAATTGGGGTGCGAAGTGCCTATGGAAGAAGTGGCAGGACGTTTGCAGAACGAATTATCTGAACTTTTGTAGTTATACCGTATGTGTGGATTTATACATACGGGGCGGAGGGATTAAAAGTCCGATTGTGTTATCATGTTGTCAACTGTAGGGGCAGGGTTTGCCTGCCCAAATGCATAAGCAAACTATTTTTGGGCGAGCGAACCTTGCCCCTACTGGCAAAATGATACGCCATTTTACTTTTGATACATCTTCATATTATGAAGAGAGCTTTTTTTGATTTATTCTTTTATATCTTGGTACAAGAAGCGCTTGATACTTTTCTTGGCTGTTTTTTCAAATTCCTCAGGATATAGCTTGAAGCGGGCTATTTGGGAAAATGCCGGTAATTGTTTGTTCAGTTCAAGGCGGTTTTCTTCCATTACCCGTACAAGGTCTGATTGGCTCAAGCCGTGAGCAAAAGCATCATCGGAATCCGGATAGATTAGGCCCACCAGTTTGTCTTGTTGCAGAATAATCAGTGACTCTGACACGTATGGCATATTGTTTAGCTTGGACTCTATTTCTTCCGGATAAATGTTTTGTCCGGAAGAAGTGAGTAACAGGTTTTTGCAACGTCCTTTGATAAAAACATTTCCGTCTTCGTCTATTGTCGCCATATCGCCTGTATGCAACCATCCTTCAGTATCAATGACTTGCCGTGTCGCTTCCTCGTTCTTATAATAGCCCAACATCAGGTTGGCTCCACGGCATACCAGTTCACCCGCAATGGCTGATGGGTTAGGAGACAGTACCTTGGCTTCCATACGTGCGGCAACTTTTCCGCAAGATGCCAGTTTCAGTTCTGTCCAATGACTATGGCAGATGATGGGACCACATTCAGTCATTCCGTATGCAATGGTGTATGGGAAATCTATCATTTTTAGAAAGGCTTCCACTTCGGCATTGAAAGGAGCCCCTCCGATGATGATTTCGATGAAATTTCCGCCGAAAACTTCCATCGCCTTCTGCTTGATAAGTTCTTTTATCTTATCGCTGATGATGGGAACATGTAATAGCAGTTTACCTAATTTGTTGTCTACCTTGGGAAGAATATTTTTCTTGAATATTTTTTCCACAATCAGTGGCACGCAGGCTATGACGCGCGGGCGGATTTCCGCAAATGATTCGGCTATGATTTTGGGCGATGGCATGCGGGTAAGAAACCATAGATGGGCGCCTGCTGTGAAACCGTAAAGAAAATCGAAAGTCATGCCGAATACGTGTCCCAAAGGTAACATGGATACGACGCTGTCACCTGCTTTCAGACCTATTTTTTCTTTACAGTAGAGCACGTTGGAGAGTATGCTACGATAAGGCAGCATTACGCCTTTGGAATATCCGGTAGTACCTGAAGTGTAATTAATGATGGCCAGGTCTTCTGATTTTTCTTTTTCATAAGAAATATCATCGGGACGAAATCTGCAAGGGAATTTGTGCCCGAATATCTCATTCAGATGGTCGCGGGCATAAGCCAGTTTTTCCGAACGGGATACGGGTACACCGAAATCTTTCAATTCTATGATACCTTCCAAATGAGGCATGGCTGCTTCATTCAAGTTCTCCCATATCTGATCGCCTACGAACAACAGGCGGGCTTCAGAGTGGTTTACAATATTGTGTACCTGATCGGCTTTGAATTCATGTAGGATAGGTACTACTACGGCACCATAGGTGATGACGGCAAGGTAAGTTACTGTCCAATGAGCGCTATTACGCCCGCAGATGGCTATTTTATCTCCCTTCTCAATGCCGGCATTTTCCAGCAAGATATGTATTTTCTCTATTTTACGGGCCACATCTCTGTATTGTAATGTGATGCCTTTATAGTCTGTAAGAGCGTTTAAATACCAATTTGTTTTTATACTTTGCTCGATAAGAGCAATAAAACTCTGTTCTAGTTCCATGATAACTTTTGCACATTTATAGGCTGAGTGTGCGCAAAAGTAGTAAAATGAGGTAAGGGGGATGGGAAATGAAACAGTTTTTTACATTAATTTAACGCCCTGAAAATGTAGATTCTTTTATTATTTTACTTTAAAATGCTAGTTTATAATCGTTTGCCAATTGTTGATGTGTCCCTTTTCCGGAAATGTTATTTGTTCAGTCATAATAGTATTAGAATTCAAAGATTCCGGGGGATAATGTAGGATTGATATAACTGACGTCACGTGTTTGCAATAGCCTGCCATTCAGTGTGTAGAATAATTGTTTGGTGGCCGACGAATTGTTTAGGTTAACAGTAATTACGTACAGAGTGGTTCGTTTAGGAAATTCTATGAGATTTACATTGGTGGCAGTCCACATGGCGTATGGACTCAATGTAAAATCATTATATACGTTAGGTGTCAGTTGATCTGTAGTTTGTAAATCGGTATTAGTCATTACCCATTGGGCATTACCGTTCATCCATACTTCTTTTTCAAAACCATTTTGGGTAAAAGAGGCCACATAATAATTCCCTTGTTGGCTCCAGCTTACGTTTGTGGCATGTGGATATATCTTTTTCAGTGCTATATGAAATGTAGTGGGAGAGGTAGCAGACAAGGTGGTGATCAGTACCCATAATATTATACATATAGAATAACATCTCTTCTTCATGGTATTTAAATGTTTTGATGAGGTTGATAAAACAGCTTGGCTATACTTTTTGTTCGCCGGTATAAAACCTGATTTTGTGGATTTTTTCCACACTTTTGTGGTGTTGTCAACAGGAATCTACACTCCTGAAATGAAAAAGCGTATATGTATGTGGTTGATTTTTAGTTAGATATTAAAATGAGCAGATTTGTGGCACGCTTCTTGTTTTATTGTTGTCGGTAAAAATGAATAAAAAATAAAGTAATTATGAAAAAGGTATTAGTAACATTGGTATTAGTGATGACTTTAGGCGTGTCTGTTTCTTTTGCTCAAGCGGCTCCGGTAGAGGTTCCGGTAGTGGAAAAGCCTCAACAATCTAAGAAGTTGGTTTTCTCGGAAATCTATATGAATGATGTGCCGGAAGCTGTGATGGACAGGCTTGCACTGGAAGGTGCTATGATAAAGCAGGCTTTTATGGCCTATGGCATTGATGGAAGCCGTATTTATAAAATTAATGTGTTGACAAGTGATGCTCATGAACAGACATTGTTCTTAGGTGAAGATGGTAAAATTTTGCAATAGTTAGTATATTTATAATAGTGCTTTTACATGAATTCCCGGCTTGTGATAAGTCGGGAATTTTTTTAGTTAAATTGTTTCTTGACGATATTCGAAAAATAATTAAGAAATCTCTTGTGCATAATAATTGTAGGTTTTATCTTTGCCACTCAAATTTAAAAAGGTGATACAATGGAAACTTATGATATATATTTTAAAGAAGGTAATGATTTTGCTAATAAAGGATTTTCATTGAAAGATAAGGCTAAGGCCATTAGAATGGCGGAAGATATGTTGGCTGAACGCAAAGGATATGTGAAGGATTTTGTTGGAGGAACTATTTCCGTAATGTGTAAAGAAACGAAAGAGGAAGTTTGGTCCAAGCCGATAGAGGAGGTTTAATGCAATTTTTACATCTCTTTTTGCCTTGCCAATCATAGAATTATGAAATACAGTGCTGTAATTGAAATGGTACGTAGCCGTTAATAGCAGCAACCCTTGGTTGTATTTGTGGTGGATTTGTTATTGGCGGACATGAATATTTCTTTCTCTTCTAGGATATTCGGTATATTTCTCCTTTCATGCTTTTGCCGGACTGATATAGATAATGCCGGGTAGCACTTGATAGGACGATGATTGTTCTTTTACTAAGATGCTTCAGTATGACTTTTTTCCGATCCTATCCATTCTTGACATATAGTTGTTATTCATAGCTAAATACACCGTATTCCCAATGAAGCTTTCTGTGGGGATCCCTTTGGTGTTCGTGTAACTATTGTGACTGTTATTATGCCGATGGGGTATAGTATTGATACAACAATGATTTTTCATAATAACTTTTAACTTATGATTTAGATAGCTCCGACTTGTCACAAATCGGGGTTATCCGCTTGTTATGCTATTAAACTTGGTCAGCTATTGGTTAACAATTTCACGCAACAGTAACTCTTTGGAGTAAAAGTGGCAAATAAATTTTTTGTTTACATGAGAAAAAAACTTTCCCAAAAGCTTTGTATTATTGATTTTCTATGTATCTTTGCATCGTTATTATTTCTCGGGGTATTAGCTCATCTGGCTAGAGCGTTAGACTGGCAGTCTAAAGGTGGCGAGTTCGAGTCTCGCATGCTCCACTTTTTTAATGATAAAATGAAGGTCTGCGAAGCAGGCCTTTTTTAATTTAAAGACTATAGATATGTTAATTTATAATACAACTTATCAAACAGGCATTGACGATGCGCGTAATTTTGTCATTTGGCTTAGTGAAAGCTATATTCCCGAAGTGGAAAAGACGGGAATATTGCAAAATCCCCGTCTTACGCACATCCTTAGTCACAAAGAGCAGGATTCAGAATGTTTTTCATTGCAATGGGAGGTGGAAGATACAGCGGCCTTGCATCGTTGGCATACTCAGCAAGGGATGCATCTGAATGAGGAAATGATGAAGATATTTAAAGATAAGGTGGTTGGCTTTCCCACTTTGATGGAGGTGATTAAGTGATTCAGCCGGTAAAAGAGAAAATCATTCTGGGTATAGATCCTGGAACAACCATAATGGGGTATGGCCTGCTGAAAGTAGTAGGTACTAAACCGCAGGTAATGACTATGGGGGTCATTGATCTTCGTAAATATGGTGACCATTATTTAAAACTGCGCCGTATTTTTGAACGGGTGGTTGGTATAATAGAAGCTTATTTACCTGATGAGTTAGCTATTGAGGCGCCTTTTTTTGGAAAAAATGTGCAGTCGATGTTAAAATTAGGGAGGGCACAGGGAGTGGCTATGGCTGCTGCTTTGAGCCGTGATATTCCTATAACAGAATATGCGCCGTTGAAGATAAAGATGGCGATAACCGGTAATGGGCAAGCCAGCAAGGAACAGGTCGCTGATATGTTGAAAAGGATGTTACATATACCGGAGAGTGATATGCTGCCTTTTATGGATGCAACAGATGGGTTGGCGGCTGCTTATTGTCATTATTTACAAATGGGCAGACCGACATTGACTAAAGAATATTCCGGCTGGAAAGATTTTATAAATAAGAATCCTGATAAAATAAAAAGATAAGATTATGAATGTGAGACATGTTATTTGGGCATCAATTGTTTCTACTACTATTAGTTGTCAGTCTGTGAAAAAAGAATATAATTCGTTTGATGAATATCCTGTCCGTGAAGATGCGCTGACTGAAATGGAGTACTCGCCTGCCGAAACCAAGTTTTCACTTTGGGCTCCTACAGCGGAAGAGGTGCGTGTCCTTTTATTTGAATCGGGTAATGAAGGTTCAGCTTCTAATACTTTTCCAATGGAGATGGGAGAGAATGGTACTTGGAATATTTCAATAAAAGAGGATCTGAAGGGTAAATTCTATACCTTTAATGTGAAGGTAAACGGGAAATGGTTAGGAGACACTCCGGGAATTATGGCAAAAGCCGTAGGGGTAAATGGTAAGCGGGCAGCTGTGCTTGATCTTCGTTCTACAGATCCGGAAGGATGGGAGAACGATGTGCGTCCTCCTTTGAAGAATTATGCTGATATTACGGTTTATGAGATGCATCATCGCGATTTCTCTTTGGATTCTGTTTCCGGAATTCAAAATAAAGGCAAGTTCCTGGCTTTGACGGAGCAGGGTACTACCAGTTCTTCAGGCGAGAAGACAGGTATTGACCATCTGAAAGAATTGGAAATTACCCACGTGCACTTATTGCCGTCGTATGATTATGCCTCGGTGGATGAAACAAAACTGGACAAGGCCCAATATAATTGGGGGTATGATCCGCAAAATTACAATGTGCCTGACGGTTCTTATTCTACAGATCCTTATAAACCCGATGTCCGTATCAGGGAATTCAAACAAATGGTACAAGCTTTACATAAGGCGGGAATCAGAGTGGTGCTTGATGTGGTGTATAATCACACCTTCAATACAGACGAAAGCAATTTCGAACGTACGGTTCCCGGTTATTTCTATCGCCAGACGAAGGACGGGCAATGGGCAAATGGTTCGGGATGTGGAAATGAAACGGCAAGCGACCGCGCCATGATGCGTAAATATATGATAGAATCTATTTTATATTGGATTAATGAATATCACATAGACGGCTTTCGTTTTGACTTGATGGGGATACATGATATTGAAACCATGAATGAGATACGTGCGGCTATTGATAAAATAGATCCGTCTATTTTTATGTATGGTGAAGGATGGGCTGCCAGTTCTCCTCAATTAGAGGCAGACAGACTGGCGATGAAAGCCAATGTGGAAAAGATGCCCCGTATCGCCGCTTTCTCAGATGAAATGCGTGATGGATTGCGAGGTGGTTGGGATGATGATACTAAAGGAGCTTTTCTAGTAGGGGAGCCAGGACACGAAATGAGTATCAAATTTGGAATTGTGGGAGCTATCGAACATCCGCAGGTTATAAGTGATTCTGTGAATTATAGTAAGAAACCTTGGGCTTTACAACCTACCCAGATGATAAGTTATGTAAGTTGCCACGATGACATGTGCCTTGCCGACCGTCTGAAAGCTACCATGCCGGATGCTTCGGTAGAGGAACTGGCGGCTTTGCAGAAGTTAGCGGAAACATTTGTCTTTACTTCACAAGGAGTACCGTTTATATTTGCAGGGGATGAGATGATGCGTGACAAGAAAGGAGTTCATAATTCTTATAATAGTCCTGACAGTATTAATACGATAGATTGGAAAAATAAGACCGCACACAAAGATGTGTTCGAATATGTGAAAGGTTTAATAGCTATGCGTAAAGCACATCCCGCTTTTCGTATGGGGGATGCCGATATGGTACGTAGGCAATTGGAGTTTTTACCTGTAGAAAATACGAATGTGGTTGCCTTTATCTTGAAAGACAATGCAAATGGTGACTCATGGAAAAATATCATCGTGGCTTTGAACAGCCGTGCAGAGCCTGTCAAGCTGGACATTCCGTCGGGTAAATACACTGTAATCTGTAAGGATGGTAAAATAAACATGAAAGGCTTGGGACAGGTTTCAGGTGATGAGCTTATGGTACCGGCACGTTCTGCCATGATTATACATCAATAGAAGGCTCAAAGAAGATTAATAAAGACTTTGTCATACAGACTAAAACACATAATACGAATGGAAAAGACATGGAGATGGTTTGGGAAGAAAGATAAGATAACGCTTCCCATGCTTAGGCAAATCGGGGTGGAAGGAATCGTGACCGCCCTTCACGATGTACCTAACGGTGAAATCTGGGCTTTGGAAGCTATCAAAAGTTTAAAAGATTACATTGAATCTCACCAATTGCGCTGGTCGGTGGTAGAAAGCCTGCCGGTAAGTGAAGCTATCAAATATGCCGGTCCTGAACGGGATCAATTGATAGAAAACTACAAAGTAAGCCTTGCCAACCTAGGTAAAGCGGGTATCAAGACCGTATGCTATAACTTCATGCCTGTCATTGATTGGATACGTACCGATTTGGAACATCCTTGGGAGGACGGAACCAGTTCTTTGTACTTTGACAAGATCCGGTTCGCCTATTTTGACTGTATGATTCTTCAGCGTGAAGGGGCGGAGAAAGACTATACCGATTTGGAATTACAACAGGTGCGTGAATTGGATAAGACTATAACCGAAGCCGAGAAAAACGAATTGGTCGATACC
Organism: Bacteroides sp.; assembly: GCA_019414725.1. Lineage (GTDB taxonomy): Bacteria > Bacteroidota > Bacteroidia > Bacteroidales > Bacteroidaceae > Phocaeicola. The sequence continues at coordinate 22,798 of DXLM01000008.1, read as the reverse complement.
ATTATAGTCAAGACGCAGGGATTTGTAAATGGTAATATAAAGGAGGGAGACCGGTATCCGGTAACCATATTCCGCCGTCTTTTGTCTTTGTATGATGGGATAGACCGTGATGCCCTGCGTGAAAACTTACGTTATTTCTTGCAGGCTGTCATGCCGGTGTGTGATGAGTACGGTATAAATATGTGCATCCATCCGGACGATCCCCCTTTCCAGGTATTGGGCTTGCCGCGTATTGTGACCGGTGAGGAAGATATCAACTGGCTTCTCCATGCGGTTGATAACCCGCATAACGGGCTGACATTCTGTGCCGGTTCGCTCAGCGCCGGATTGCATAACAATGTACCTTTGTTGGCACGTATGTTTGCACACCGCACTCATTTTGTACATTTGCGCAGTACCAATGCGTTTCCCAACGGGAATTTTATAGAAGCATCTCATTTGGGAGGGCGTGCTCATGTGATAGAGTTGATCCGTATTTTTGAAAAAGAACGTCCGGGTGTCCCGATGCGTGTGGATCATGGGCGCATGATGCTGGATGATGCCGGCAAAGGATACAACCCGGGTTATTCGTTTCATGGCCGTATGATGGCCTTGGCTCAGATAGAAGGCATGATGGCGGTTATCAACGAGGAATCAAAACTTAAATCCTAGATTGACGTACATACTCACTTTATTGGCTCGGTTTGCATAGTTTATTGATGCCTCTAAGGGGCCGAACATACTATCCAAACCGTAGCCTATACCACAGCCGAACATGGTATCCTGTTCCAACAGGTACCTCAGCTTGCTTGCACTCAGCGCATAATTGCCCGTTAACGTCAGATAATGCACACTTCCCATCCGTTGGCGGAATTTCATGCTTCCTATCAGTAACGCATTCTTTGTTAATTCCACATTGTTTATCCCGACAAATGGTAGTTGCTGTTGCAGGAAACGTCCTTGCACATCCCCCCCCATCGCATTGAGTTTGGAGTAAGGAATATCTTTCCCTATCAGAAAACGTCCGTATATGGCAGGCAGTATGGAGAATCTGCGTGTAACGGGAATCACTCCCTGGCAATAGCCTTTTATGGCAGAGAAAGGAGCGTGGTCGTCATATTTGGTGAAATTATCCGTATAAAGTGAATAGGACGCTCGTGCTGATATGCCTTTGGTAGGGAAATATGCCTTGTCGAAAGTTTCGTAATGCATTTGTGCGAAATAGCTGAAGAAGTGTTCTGTTCCTACGTCAAAACCTTGGTTCCCTTCCTGGTATAGGAATTTGTCGTAGTCATATAATTCATACCTCAGCCCCACGGCAAAGCGTATGTTTTTGTACCAAACATCCGAAAAGGATAATTCTCCCAAATGATAGCGGTAGGTAGAGTTATGTGATTTATCTCCATGATGGTAAAAGTTTATATCATTGTACTGGAACATATATGCCAGTCCGATGTTCTTCAATGGAGCCGGTTCGAATCCATAATCTATGCGGGCGGCATAACGTTTGCCCAATCGTCCTGTCAGTGACAGCGTAGTGGGTACTTTTCCCCGGAAATTGCTGGTGACATTAATGAGCAGACTGGCTGTTTCTTCCGAATCAAAACGGATTCCTACGTTCAGCTTATTCTCATATTTCTTGCTTAAAAGAAAATGCAGGTTATAACCTCCGCCGGGGGCTTCGGGCAGATTGTAAGTGGCGCTGGAATATTCCAGATTGGAGCATAGTATGGCTGTTGCTTCTTCTATGCGGCGAAGGCTTATTTCGGAGTCTTCTTTCAAATCACAGCGCTTCAACAGCCACCGTTTGTCTTTTTCGTCCAATCCGTCAAAGGTGATTTCTTTTATATACACTTTGCGGTTGGGGGAGTACGGATAGCTGGGAAGGGGTTTCGGCATATAGGTACTGTCCAGCCCCAGTTCCTGCTTCAACTTTATCAAGGAGTTTTTTTGTGCCAATGCCGCTTCTTCTCCCCGACGAATCAGTGTGTCCACCGCACTGGGGGTGAAACTGGCGGCAGAATACCCCTCCACATCCACCTTTATATATGTATCGGTTTCTTTCAGATTCTTTTTATAAAGTTCCAGTCCCATTAAATTGATGAGTTGCCCCAAGATACTGCCGGTGCTATTCAGTTCGTTGGCGGGTTTCAAGTCATTTTGAACATCCACTCCTATAATAATGTCCGCCCCCATGGCACGCGCTACATTTACAGGGTAGTTGTTTACCACACCTCCATCCACTAGAACCATACTGTCCAGCCGGACCGGAGTGAATACTCCCGGTATGGCCATACTGGCCCGCATGGCCGTAGCCAATACACCTTTGTGAAAATTTACCTCGTTGCCATTTACAATATTTTCGGAAACACAGGCGAAGGGAATAGGTAACTTGTTGAAATCGATGGAATCATGATATCCTACGGTCAGCTCACTGAACAGGTTTGCCAGGTTCTGTCCCTTTATCAATCCTCCTACGGCTTGCGTTTTGGCATTTTTACCGAATGGCAGGGAAAATACATATTTTTCGGAAGCCTCCCGTTCCGCCATATTCTGTTCGCTGCGTGGTATTTTGTCACTCAGCAGAAAGGACCAATCCTGCCGGCGAACCATGCTATCCATCTGTTCAGGAGTATAACCGATGGAATAAAGTCCGCCTATAATGGAGCCCATGCTGGTCCCTACCACGTAATCTATAGGGATACCCGCTTCTTCTATAACTTTCAAAGCACCTATATGTGCCATTCCTTTGGCTCCTCCGCCGCTGAGAACAACGCCCACTTTTTTTCGGGGCCCAGGTTGGGCCGTTGTGTGAACGGAGATACAAAGTAACCCTGCTGCTATTAACAGGGTCGGGAATTTCATTTTTTTCATTTTACTATAAATCTAGTTTAAGTTAAAAAACAAAAACAGTGCAAAGATGGTCTAATCTTTCAGCTTTCACAAGTGCTGATTGTCATAGATATTGGTCTATTTTGCTGCTGAGGTTTCAAAGATAGGGAATTGTACCGGAAAAAAGAATTTTGTATATCGCTTTTTTGTCGTACCTTTGTCTGTGTAACGAAAAAAAGTATGGATAATTTTGCAGCAATAGACTTCGAGACGGCAAATAATGAACGTACCAGCATATGTAGTGTAGGGGTGGTTATTGTGAGAAATGGTGAGATAGCCGACCGGTTCTACAGCCTCGTTCATCCCGAACCGGATTACTATTTGTATTGGAACACCCGTATTCATGGATTGACACAGGAAGATACTGCCCATGCTCCTGTTTTTTCGGAAGTATGGAAGCAGGTTGCCCCTAAAATAGAGGGGCTTCCGCTGGTTGCGCATAACAAAGCCTTTGATGAGGGGTGTTTGAAAGCCGTGTTCCGTACTTATTGTATGGATTATCCTGATTATGACTTTTATTGTACCTATCAGGCTTCCCGGAAGCTGAAAGGGTTGAGAAACCACCAGTTACATACGGTGGCCGGTTTTTTTGGTTTTGAATTGGAGAATCACCATCATGCGCTGGCTGATGCTGAGGCGTGTGCATGGATTGCCAGACAGATTCTGTGAGTTATAATAAAAGATTTATGATTTCTGAAACCCATGATACAAGAAGATACTTATAAAACCATTACAGACATTGCCGAAGGCATATATACGGAGAAACGGAGTAAATTTATAGCTATTGCCATTCCGGTACGTACCATAGAGGAAATAAAGCAGCATCTTGACACGTATCAGAAGAAATATTACGATGCCCGCCATGTGTGTTACGCTTATATGCTGGGGCATGAAAGGAAGGATTTCAGGGCAAATGATAACGGAGAGCCTTCGGGTACCGCAGGAAAGCCTATTTTGGGGCAAATAAATTCCAATGAGCTGACGGATATCCTTATTATAGTGGTCCGTTACTTTGGAGGTATAAAATTGGGAACCAGCGGACTGATTGTCGCTTACAAGGCAGCCGCTGCCGAAGCAATAGCTGCTGCTGATATAGTGGAAAGAACAGTGGATGAAGAAATCACCGTATCCTTTGAATATCCTTTTATGAATGATATCATGCGCATTGTGAAAGAAGACGAGCCTGCCATCTTGGAGCAATCATATGATATGGATTGCCTGATGAGGCTCCGGATACGTAAATCCATGATGGGAAAACTCCGTGCACGTCTGGAGAAGGTGGAAACTGCCCGTATTATTGAATAACTCTGTCGGTACGTCGATATTTTTGGGGCCATATTCACTGCGTTCACAGCAGATGAGAAGAATACGGAATGTGGCTGTAAAATGTCTTCCCCATATCAAATGAAACATATTTGTAATATGGATGAAATATTACAGATATACCGAACCTATATCTTTGCAGCCGTAAACAAAGAAAGTCACATTAATAAAAATGAGAAATACACTTGTAGCGTCTGCTTTTACAATGCTGAGTATTGCAACTGCTTCCGCACAGCTGACTATTCCTAAAGAATATCTGCCGGAAGTACATGGAACGATCCGCGGTAAATATGAACTTCAAACCACTAACGGAATGCAACGGTTCCAGGTACGTAACGCCCGTGTCAGTCTGGACGGGAAGGTTCTTCCGGTAATTGCTTATAAAGCTGAAATAGACTTGTCCGATGAGGGAAGCATCAAGATGCTGGATGCATATGCCCGCTTTGTCCCCAATGATACATGGAATGTCACACTAGGACAGATGCGTGTGCCTTTCACCATAGACGCTCATCGATCTCCCCACCAACAATATTTTGCCAATCGTTCGTTCATAGCCAAACAGGTGGGGAATGTGCGTGATGTGGGTGCTACCGGAGCTTTCTCTTTAAAGGAGGGACTGCCGTTGAAACTGGAAGGCGGACTGTTCAACGGCTCCGGACTCACCAATCAGAAAGAGTGGCACAACACGTTGAATTATTCTGTTAAGCTTCAATTGATGCCGTGGAAAAATTATAACTTGACTTTGAGTACCCAGAAAATACATCCCGATAAAATCAGCATTTATATGTATGATATCGGTACTTACTACGAGTTTGATAATTGGCATATAGAAGCCGAATACCTTTATAAAACTTATGCGAAAAACTCATTTGATGATGTACATGCTTTCAACGCCTTTGTCAATTACGACTTGTTTATCAAGAAAGGCCTGTTCCGGAAAATTTCATTTCTAGGACGTTATGACAGTATGGGAGATCATAGTAACGGTAATGCGGATGAAGATGGTAAGCTTTACATTACCGATTATTCCCGCCAGCGTGTGACTGGAGGTGTGACATTAAGCTTTGGAAAGGCTTTTCAAGCGGATTTGCGTCTTAATTACGAGAAATATTTCTATGATAAACTATCTTTGGCAAAAGAGTCCGAACAAGACAAGTTTGTGATGGAATTAATGGTACGGTTCTGAAAAAAGCAGGGGGACACTCCCTGCTTTTTTGCTGTTTGTCCTTCTTGTCTTTTCCTTTTCCATCCCTGCCTTTATTCCGGAACTCACCGGCATATCCGTGATATTTCTTCGGGTAACAGGCTTTTCCTCGACAGGCAGTGCGCCTTCTTCCGCCAAGGAGACAAGCCTATCCCCATCTCTCTTTCATCATATCTTCCAGTTTCAGCAGCTCATCCCTGTATTGTGCAGCTTCTATAAATTCCAGCTTCTTGGCAGCTTCCTGCATCAGTTTCCGGGTACGTTCTATCGTTTTCTCCATCTGTGGCTTGGTCATATACTGAACAATCGGGTCGGCAGCCGTTGTATCGGAAGATGGCTCGATGTATGCCTTGGGACCTTGAGTGGTTCCGGCAACTTCGTTGCTGTTGTTGCCCAACAAGGCAGCATTCCGCGCACGCTGTATCTGTTTGGGGGTGATTCCATGCTCTTCGTTATATGCCAGCTGTTTTTCACGACGGCGGTTGGTTTCGTCTATCGTTTTTTTCATGCTGTCCGTCATGCGGTCTGCATACATGATTACTTTTCCATTGATATTGCGGGCGGCGCGTCCTGCTGTCTGGGTCAGAGAACGGTGGGAGCGGAGGAACCCTTCTTTGTCTGCATCCAGAATGGCTACCAAAGACACTTCAGGCAAGTCCAGACCTTCACGAAGCAAATTCACACCCACCAGTACATCATAAACGCCCTGACGTAATTCATCCATAATCTTGACGCGTTCTAAAGTGTCCACATCGCTGTGGATGTAGTTGCAGCGGATGTCATTGCGCAGCAGATATTCGGTCAATTCTTCTGCCATGCGTTTGGTAAGCGTGGTCACCAGTACACGTTCTTCTTTCTCGATACGTTGCTGTATCTCTTCCATCAGGTCGTCAATCTGATTCAGACTGGGGCGTACTTCAATTACCGGGTCCAGCAATCCGGTAGGACGGATAACCTGTTCAACGATAATGCCTTCACTTTCCACCAATTCATAATCGGCAGGTGTGGCACTGACATAAATCACTTGTTTGGCCAGTTCCTTGAACTCTTCAAATTTTAGAGGACGGTTGTCAAAAGCCGACTCCATCCGGAAACCATATTCCACCAAATTGGTTTTTCTGGCCCGGTCACCACCATACATGGCACGTATTTGCGGTACGCTGACATGGCTTTCGTCTATTACAATCAGGAAATCATCCGGAAAGAAGTCCAGCAGACAGTAAGGACGGGTACCTGCATTACGCCCGTCAAAGTAGCGGGAATAATTTTCTATGCCCGAACAATGCCCCAGTTCGCGAATCATCTCCATATCGTATGTCACGCGCTCATAGAGTCGTTTCGCCTCATACATTTTTCCTTCCTCCTCGAATTTGGCCACCTCTTTCGTCAAGTCGTCCTCAATCTGATGAATAGCTCTCAACTGGCTCTCTTTGGTGGTCATAAAAAGATTGGCCGGATAAATTTTGTATTCATCAAAAGTTGCCAGACGGATTCCCGAAACAGGGTCTATCTCTTCAATGGCATCAATTTCATCGTCCCAAAACATAACCCGGAGGAGATTGTCGCTATATGCCAGGTAAATGTCTACCGTGTCACCTTTTACGCGGAAATTCCCGCGATTCAGTTCTATGTCGTTACGCACATACAGGCTGTCCACCAAGCGGCGTAAAAATACATTCCTGTCCAGCAGTTTGCCTTTTTTTATCTCGATTACGTTATTATAGAAATCCGACGGGTTCCCCATACCGTAGATGCAGGACACGGAAGACACCACCACCACGTCCTTCCGTCCCGACAGCAGGGCAGAGGTGGCAGCCAGCCGCAATTTGTCAATCTCTTCATTAATGGCCAGATCCTTTTCTATATAGGTGTCGCTGGACGGCAAGTATGCTTCCGGCTGGTAATAGTCATAATAAGATACATAGTATTCCACAGCATTATTGGGAAAGAAACTCTTGAACTCTCCGTATAACTGGGCTGCCAATGTTTTGTTATGGCTTAATATCAAGGTGGGCTTATTGATGTTTTTAATTACATTTGCAATCGTGAAAGTCTTGCCGGACCCGGTGACCCCCAATAAAGTTTGTGCGGGGACTCCTTCCAGCACCCCTTCGGTCAGCTGGGCGATAGCTTCCGGTTGGTCGCCGGTGGGTTGGTATTCGGAAATCAATTCAAAATTCATAATAGCATGTTTGGTTTAATGAGATGTAAAAATACAGTTATTTCCTTAGATATTATCTATTCATCTCTAAAAAATAGACTCTTGTCGACTTTTTAGCATTTAAAAACATGGAAATATTGCATTATTCGGTGGAAAGGCGTAAATTTGCGCAATTATTTGAATAAGATGAAAAAATATATCATTATAGCTCTTGTCTCCGGTACGGTTCTAACGTCTTGTGGAGAGTATAACAAAGTTTTAAAAAGCACGGACTACGAATACAAGTACGAAGCGGCCAAAAGTTACTTTGGCAAAGGGCAGAATACTAAGGCGGCCACCATTCTGGAGGAATTGATTACCATTATGAAGGGAACGGATAAGGCTGAGGAATCACTTTATATGTTGGGTATGACCTACTATAATCAGGGTGACTTCATCACAGCTTCGCATTATTTCACCACTTATTATAATACTTATCCGCGTGGGGTCTATACGGAACAGGCCAGATATTTTTCAGGAAAAGCATTGTTCCTGGATACTCCGGAGCCTCGTTTGGACCAGTCGAGCACCTATAAAGCTATTCAGGAGTTGCAGATGTTTATGGAATATTTCCCTACCAGTAGCCGTCGGCAGGATGCACAGCAAATGATTTTTGATTTGCAGGACAAGCTGGTGATGAAAGACTATCTGGCTGCGAAATTGTATTATGATTTGGGCTCTTATACAGGAAACAGTACTTATAGCACTACCGGTAACAACTATTTGTCTTGCATCGTTACCGCCCAGAATGCTTTGAAAGACTATCCCTATACCAAGATGCGCGAAGATCTTTCTATCCTGGTCTTGCGTGCCAAATATGATATGGCGAAAGCGAGCGTGGAAGAAAAGAAAGAAGAGCGTATGCGTGAAACGATAGATGAATATTATTCTTTCAAGAACGAGTTTCCCGACAGCAAGTATACTAAAGAAGTGGAGAGCATCTACAAGGATGCCAATAAGTACGTAAAAGAATTTAATGAATAAAACTAAATAAGAAATTATGGATTACAAAAAGACAAACGCTCCAAGTAATACTGTTACCCGTGACATGATGGATTTATGTGCAGACACAGGTAACATTTATGAAACTGTTGCTATCATTGGCAAACGTGCCAACCAGATTAGTGTTGAGATGAAGAATGATCTTTCAAAGAAATTGCAGGAGTTTGCCTCATACAACGATAACCTGGAAGAAGTCTTTGAAAATAGAGAGCAGATCGAAATCTCACGTTATTACGAAAAACTTCCGAAACCGACATTGATCGCTGCTCAGGAATATGAAGAAGGCAAGGTTTATTTCCGTAATCCTGCTAAAGAAAAAGAGAAACTACAGTGATTTTTCATTTGGGGCTGTGCAAAAGGTCTTTACCGCAGGTTACGCAGATCGTTCTATTTTGAAACATGAGTCGTTTCGTGTGGAAACTGTATCAATCTGAGTAATCTGTGGTACATTTTGATGCACCTCACATTATATTAGCCCTGTTATGCTGAACGCAGTGAGGAATCTGATAACCATTCACTTTGTGTTTTCAGGTTTTTCACTGCGTTTAGAATGACGGGTTGTATGATTAAAATTAAAGAGACTATGATACAACGCATTCAATCTGTTTATTTACTTGTTGTTACCATTTTGATTATTATTTGCCTGTGTAGTCCCGTAGGCTCATACATAGGAAGTGATTATAGTGTTTCCGCTTTAACAAATCTGTGTCTTACTATGGCGGATGGTACTAAAGATTATGCTCCATGGGCCTTGTTTGTGATTTTGCTGGTTGTTGCGGTTCTTGCTTTCGGCACTATCTTCTTGTTCAAAAAACGCATGTTGCAAATCCGTCTGACTATTTTCAGCACCATTTTGTTGATCGGGTATTATGCCACATTGGTCACTTTTATTTTTATGTTGAAAGAAGAGTCTATGACATTTTCTCCTTCATGGACTGTGTGTCTGCCGTTGGTTGCCATCATTTTGAATTGGCTTGCCATCCGCGCCATTGGTAAGGATGAGGTATTGGTTAAAGCATACGACCGTTTGAGATAAGCTGAGGGAATTATTATGTATGATATAAAAAGCCTGCAAGATGAATCTTGCAGGCTTTTGTATTATGAGAGAGAGTCCTTTTTTTATTTAGTAATATCTATCAGATAACTCAGCCGTATGCCTATGAATGAATGGGCTGATCTTTCGAAGAAATCTCTTTTCGAGTTCTTGTAAAAGTCGCTCAATCCCATGTAGTAACGTCCTTCCAGCAGGAAATGTCCGATACCGGTACTTACTTCCAGACCGGCGCCGGCTGTGATACCATAATCAAATTTATTCTCCACCTCTTTACCGTGTTCCGGTCTTGTTGTAGAAGTAGTCCAGTTTATCTTTTCGTTGTCACCCAGGAAAAAGCCGATTTGTGGTCCTGCATTGAAAAAGACCTTCACTCCCCGGTTCAATGCATCCTTGCCGAATGCCAGATGTGCCATGAAAGGGATTTCCAGATAATTCATGGTGCGGCTGTAAGAATTGCCGGAATCATCTTCTATCTTTTCGTCCCATCCGCGTTGTGAATAGTTTATTTCCATTTGCACGCCACACATCATCTTGAAATATTTCTCGGACATATATCTCATGGTAACCCCCATAGACATGGTGTTCAAGGTGTTCAGTTTGATTTTCGGGTTGAAGCTGACGGAACTCATGTTCAGACCACCATTGATGCCGACGGCAAAATTATGACGTTCTTCACCCAACTGTGCAGCTGCCGGCAATGCAAAGAGCAATGCCAGTACAAACAGCCCGAAGTTCTTATACTTTTTCATTATTCAAAATCAAGTTTAATCAGTTCAAAGTCCTTGGTAAAATGAACGAAGAACACTTTACGATTGATAAATCCACCCCAGTTGTTTACGCGTTCAAATTTAAATCCGGTCTGGATAGGGGTGACAGCCACCTTGTCCAGTTTGTCTTCCAGTTTGTTGCCGTATTGGGACAGGCCCTTCAGGAAGAAATATCCTGTATCGAATCCCAGCATACCATATTTAGGGAATGAGTTGAGCATATCCTTGCTGTACCATTTGCGGTAAGCCGATGAGAACTGAACGGCTTCCGGAAATAAATTGTTTGTGTAAAACGAAGAATAGAAATAGGTGTCCAGTTCATAGAAACTGGCCAGATGGTCGTTGGTATAGGTCTGCCATTCCGGATAGCCGAATAACTGCATACGGTAGTCGGGATTGTCACGGGAGGTCACAATCAGTTGTGGTAACAGTTTTATCAATGCCACGTTGGTGCCGGAAGTCGGGATGAATACATTATCCATACTATGGTTCATCGCGCCTTTCAATGATTCTGGAGTAATATTTTCCCCTTTTAATTCGGTAAAAGGAATGCGTTTGGTTTTTAACTCCTCTTTCAGTCCTTTTATAAAATCCACTTTGTCTTTGTCACCATCTTCTGCATCCAGGAAGATAACATTGGCGGTTGTAAACTTGCGGGTAAAATGCTCGTAAACCTCCGAGTACAGATAAGATTGGGGAGTATTTATCTGATAGATGGCGGGATTGCTGAAAACTTCATTCCCTTTGGAGGTAAAAGGTACTACCAGCCGGATATTGTTTTTCTTGGCGAATTCCGCAACCGGTTTCACCTGGTCGGGATAAGCCGGGCCGAAGATAATATCCATGCTCTTCAATTCACTTCTATCCAGAATGTTCTTGATGGAAGAAGTATTGTTATGGGTATCGTATGAGTACAGGTCGATGGATACTCCTTTTTCCTTCAAGCTGTCTACTGCCATCAGGAAGCCTTCATAGTATTCCACCATACGTGTCTGTTCGTCACGGTTGCCCTTGCCGTCTGTCATGAATGGCAGCATTACGGCAGCTTTGATGGTAGATATTTTGCGTGCCTCCTTCTTGCTTTCATTAAACAGCTGGTCGTCCGTGGGGATTACGGCAGGCGTATTATCCACAGGCGTTTCAGTCTTTGTATCCTTAGGATATGGAATACAAAGGAACCTTCCTTTTTTCAGTTTTTCGGTACGCAGTTCAGGATTGGCGGCAATCAGTTCGGCTTCTGTAATGCCATACAGGCGGCTGATGCTGAATATCGTTTCCTTGCGTTCCACTTTATGCATATCCCTGCAATTGGGTTTCAGTGGGGTGGAAGTGGTGGCCGGTCTGATAGTCTGTGCGGCTTTCACCTCGTTCATGATTATCTCCTCGCTGTCCGTCACTTTGGCGGGAATTACGATAACCTGTCCGATACGGAAATTCTCCGCGCTCAGTCCGGGATTTGCCTGGCAGATGCGTTGTGCGGTTACTCCATAGCGTTGTGTCAGCTTGTACAAGGTTTCACCCGACTGGATGGTATGGAACATCTGCTGTTCCGTTCCGATGTTCTTTTGTGGAATCTTCAATGTTTCACCGGTTTTAATTTTCTGGTCGCTGCCGGGGTTCATTTTAACGATATCACCGGTAGTGACATTATACATGCTGGCTATGGAATAAAGACTTTGCCCTTTGGTAATGGTGTGCAGGAAATAGCCGGAAGACTGTGTTTGAGCCATCATTCCGGTGCTGCTGGCAGACAAGGCTGCGATAAGATATAATGCTCGAATAAATTTCATTTGCAGTGTGTTGATTAAACTGAGTGGCAAAAGTACAAAAAAAACTGTTTTATTCACATTATATAGAAAGAATAGAAAATATTATTAGGCTTTTTAATTAAATATTTCGTCGGGAAGCATTAATTTTGCAAAGATTACGCAGAGTAAGAAGATTATGAGTGAAGAAAAAGAACTGATTAATGTATACGGTGCCCGTGTACATAACTTGAAAGATATAGATGTCGAAATTCCACGGAACAGCCTGACGGTGATAACCGGATTGAGCGGAAGCGGTAAATCGTCTTTGGCATTCGATACCATCTTCGCCGAAGGGCAGCGGAGATACATTGAGACCTTTTCCGCATATGCCCGTAATTTCCTGGGAGGGTTGGAGCGCCCGGATGTGGATAAGATTACAGGACTCAGCCCGGTAATTTCCATCGAACAGAAAACGACAAACAAGAATCCCCGCTCTACCGTGGGGACTACGACAGAGATATACGATTATCTCCGTTTGCTCTATGCCCGTGCAGGAGTTGCTTATTCTTATCTTTCGGGAGAGAAAATGGTGAAATATACCGAGGAACAGATCATCGGCCTGATTCACCGGGATTATCAGGGTAAGAAGATATTCATGCTTGCCCCGTTGGTACGTACCCGCAAGGGGCATTACAAAGAACTTTTCGAACAAGTGCGCAAGAAAGGTTATCTGTATGTCCGCGTGGACGGCGAGGTGCGCGAAATTGTACACGGCATGAAGTTGGACCGTTACAAGAACCACGATATCGAAGTCGTGATAGACAAGCTGGTCGTATCGGAAAAGGACGACAAACGGCTGAAACAGAGCGTTGCCACTGCCATGCAGCAGGGTGAGGGGCTGATTATGATTTATGATGCCGATACCCGGGAGGTGCGCCATTACAGTAAGCGGTTGATGTGTCCTGTCACCGGACTGTCTTATAAAGAGCCTGCCCCTCATAATTTCTCGTTTAACTCTCCGCAGGGAGCCTGCCCCCGTTGTAAGGGGCTGGGGTATGTGAATCTGATTGATGTGGACAAAGTGATTCCCGACAGGAATCTTTCCATTCACGAAGGAGCCATCGCTCCTTTGGGCAAATATAAAAATGCCATGATTTTCTGGCAGATAGAGGCCCTGCTTGAAAAATATGATTTTACGATCAAGACACCGGTCAAGGATATGCCGGATGATGCGATAGACGAAATACTCTATGGCTCGGATGAGCGTATCAAGATAAAGAGCACCTTGATTCATACCTCTTCCGATTACTTTGTAACTTATGAAGGGATTGTGAAGTACATCCAGATGATGCAGGAGAAAGATGCGTCGGCCACTGCCCAGAAGTGGGCGGAACAGTTTGCCAAGACTGATGTTTGTCCCGAATGCAAGGGCGCGCGCCTGAACAAGGAGGCGTTGCATTTCCGTATCCACGACAAGAACATCTATGAACTGGCAAGCATGGATATCAACGAACTGTATGACTGGCTGCAACAGGTCGATCCTTTTCTGGAAGACAAGCAGCGCATGATTGCCGCCGAGATTTTGAAGGAGATCCGTACCCGTCTTAAGTTTCTGTTGGATGTGGGACTGGATTATCTTTCACTGAACCGCACCTCGGTATCCCTTTCGGGAGGCGAGAGCCAGCGCATCCGTCTGGCAACTCAAATCGGCTCCCAGCTGGTGAACGTGCTTTATATTCTGGATGAACCGAGTATCGGATTGCACCAACGGGACAATCTCCGCCTTATCAATTCCTTGAAGAAGTTGCGTGACACAGGTAACTCTGTCATCGTGGTGGAGCATGACAAGGATATGATGCTGGCGGCAGACTATGTGGTTGATATGGGACCGAAGGCAGGCCGTTTGGGTGGGGAAGTAGTATTCCAAGGAACTCCGAAACAAATGCTTCAGACAGAAACACTTACCTCTAAGTACTTAAACGGACAGATGAAGATAGAGATACCGGCCGAACGCCGCCCCGGTAACGGGAAATCCTTATGGCTGAGAGGGGCGAAGGGAAACAACCTGAAGAATGTGGATGTGGAATTTCCTTTGGGAAAACTCATTTGCGTCACAGGGGTGTCCGGCAGTGGCAAATCCACGCTGATAAACGATACCTTGCAGCCCATCCTGTCACAGCATTTCTACCGTTCTTTGCAGGAACCTCTGCCCTATGACAGTGTGGAGGGACTGGACTATATAGATAAGGTGGTGAATGTGGACCAGTCGCCGCTGGGCAGGACACCGCGTTCCAATCCGGCCACCTATACAGGAGTATTCTCGGATATCCGGAATCTGTTTGTCGGTCTGCCCGAAGCGAAGATCCGTGGCTATAAGCCGGGGCGTTTCTCGTTCAATGTAACCGGAGGACGCTGCGAGGCTTGCGGCGGTAACGGATACAAGACCATCGAAATGAATTTTCTGCCCGATGTGCTGGTACCTTGCGAGGTTTGTCACGGCAAACGATATAACCGCGAAACGCTGGAAGTGCGCTATAAGGGTAAATCCATAGCCGATGTACTGGACATGACCATCAATCGTGCTGTAGAGTTCTTTGAGAATGTGCCTCAGATTCTGAATAAAATCAAAGTGCTGCAAGAGGTGGGGTTAGGATATATTAAGCTGGGACAGCCCTCCACCACCTTGTCGGGCGGAGAGAGCCAGCGTGTGAAACTGGCTACGGAACTGTCCAAGCGTGATACCGGCAAAACGATGTATATTCTGGATGAGCCTACTACCGGGCTTCATTTCGAAGATATCCGTGTGCTGATGAATGTACTGAACAAACTGGTGGAGAAAGGCAATACCGTTCTGGTTATTGAACATAACCTGGACGTGATCAAACTGGCGGATTACATCATCGATATGGGTCCCGAAGGCGGAAGGGGCGGAGGACAGGTGCTTGCTGCCGGAACTCCTGAGGAAGTGGCCGGAAGCAAGAAAGGATATACCCCGAAATTTATAAAAGAAGAATTGGAAAATTAACCGGCATACCAGCAATGAAAGAGAAAATAGCTAAAACCAACGTAGCCCGTCTGCTTGATAAGGCCAAGATAGCATACGAGCTTATTCCATACGAAGTAGACGAGAACGACCTCAGCGCTGTTCACGTTGCCGCCAGTTTGGGCGAGAACATAGAACAAGTCTTCAAGACTTTGGTGCTTCATGGGGATAAATCCGGATATTTTGTCTGTGTCATACCCGGCGAGCACGAGGTGGATTTAAAAATGGCGGCAAAAGTCTCAGGTAACAAGAAATGCGACCTGATTCCCATGAAAGAGCTGCTTCCCCTGACAGGATATATCCGGGGAGGATGTTCTCCCATCGGCATGAAAAAGCATTTCCCCACCTATATACACGAGACTTGCACCGCATTCCCGTACATTTATATCAGTGCCGGTATCCGCGGATTACAGATAAAAATAGCGGCCGATGACCTGATAAAAGAAACGAAAGCAGAGATTTGTTCCCTTTTCACCGAATAAATATGCCAAAAAGAGTCACATTTGTGGCTCTTTTTTTTTCAGATAGACTAAAAGTTATATCTTTGCAAAAAAAGAATACTAACTATTAATTAAATCTTTATCAACTATGTTTGAAGGACAGCCTAAAGGCTTATACGCATTAGCTCTCGCCAATACCGGCGAACGCTTTGGTTATTACACCATGCTTGCTATTTTCACTCTCTTCCTGCAAGCGAAATTCGGCTTTACAGCCGCCACGACGTCAACAATCTTTGCCAGTTTCCTGGCAGGAGTGTATTTCATGCCGCTTATCGGAGGTATCCTGGCCGATAAATTCGGTTATGGCAAGATGGTTACTACCGGTATCGTTATCATGTTTGCCGGTTATGTGCTGCTGGCTATCCCGATGGCAACCAATATCGGATTGTATTCCATGTTCGGCGCTCTTGCCCTGATTGCTTTGGGAACCGGACTTTTCAAGGGAAATCTGCAAGTAATGGTAGGTAATCTGTATGATGCTCCTGAGTATAGCGCGAAACGTGATACCGCTTTCAGTTTGTTCTATATGGCAATCAACATCGGTGCCCTGTTCGCTCCGACTGCCGCTACTGCCATGACCAACTATGTGTTGGGCAAAGCAGGCTTCAGCTATGTGCCCCAGATACCTTCTTTGGCACACCAGTTCCTGGACGGTACGATTACCGCCGAAGGCGAGGCCACACTGACTGCCATGCAGACCGCACAGAATTTCACAGGAAGCATGGCTGATTTCTGTACTACTTATATTGATAAATTGTCAGAAGCCTATAACTATGGTTTCGGTGTAGCTTGTATCTCACTGGTTGCCTCTATGGCTATTTATGTTATTTTCCGTTCTACATTCAAACATGCCGATTACAACTCCAAGCAGGCTAAACCGGCCAATGTACACGAAGAAGAGCTGACTCCCGCACAGACCAAAGAACGCATCGTCGCTTTGTTGCTGGTATTCGCTGTGGTTATTTTCTTCTGGATGGCATTCCATCAGAACGGTCTTACCATGACCTTCTTCGCCCGTGACTACACGGCACATGAGGTAACCGGTCTGGATCGCCTTGGCTTCAGCGTATGGAATCTGGCTCTGCTTATTGTAACCGTTTATGCAGGTTTCTCACTGTTCCAGTCCAAGACAGGCAAGGGCAAATTGATTTCAGGCGTTATTGCTACCTTGGCTCTTGTGGTTTTAGGAGTCAATTATGGTACTATGGATCCTACATTGCCTATCCTTCCTCAGATTTTCCAACAGTTTAACCCCTTCTTCGTTGTCGCTCTGACTCCGGTATCACTGGCAGTATTCGGTTCATTGGCAAAGAAAGGAAAAGAACCATCAGCTCCGCGTAAAATCGGTATCGGTATGGTGATTGCCGCAGTAGGTTTCATGTTGCTGGCATTCGGCTCATTCGGTCTGCCTACTCCTGCTGAAGTAGAAGCCAATGGTATTGCCGAGAGCGCGTTGGTTTCACCCAACTGGCTGATCTCGACTTATCTGGTATTGACTTTTGCCGAATTGTTCCTGTCACCGATGGGTATCTCATTTGTTTCCAAGGTAGCTCCTCCCAAGTATAAAGGCGCTATGATGGGACTTTGGTTTGTGGCTACTGCTATTGGTAACTATCTGGTAGCTATCATCGGTTATTTGTGGGGTGATATGCAGTTGTGGATGGTATGGAGTGTATTGATTGTGTGCTGCTTGCTTTCAGCATTGTTCATCTTCTCTATCATGAAGAAACTGGAAAAGGTTGCGAAATAATTCCCGCCTATATTATATATGAAAGAGAAGCCCGCTTAACCAATCAGCGGGCTTCTCTTTTTTTATAAATTACAGAAGAAGGATACGAAAACAGGAACACTCATATCAATCAGTATTCCGTGGAATATGGCCAGGGGAATCATGTCTTTTCCCGAATAACGTGTGATGGATGGCAGCAATACATCCATCGAGTTCACTCCGGCAGCCGAGATGGGAGCCAGCTGTCCGAAATATTTCCGTATGAGCGGAGCACCGAGCAATGCCATCATCTCCCGGAAAATATTGGCCAGTAACGCAATGGTTCCCAATTCGGTGGCCAGTTGTAATCCGATAGACGGTTCTTTGAACTGTGTGATCAGGATGGAGGAAAGCGAATAATAGGCAAAGCCGCTGCCCACCGCCATACAGTCGAATACACTCCATTGGCTTAATAGCAGACTGGCCAGTGCCGAGAAAAGCAAGGTTCCCGCAATGGTAGCCATCGGTACCAGGAGCATTTTCAGCCGTAAGCTTTTAATCAGTTCTTTCAATTTCTTATTGCTGCCTATGCTGATTCCTACTTGGAGCATCAGTGCATAAAGCACATACATGGAAACAGAGTGCATGTCATACTGGAAATTATTGACAGCTCCAATCATACATCCTGCACAAAAAAATGCGACAACAACCAAACTGCCTTTCATTGTTTGCCTCCTTTCTTAAAAAACAGATGAAATACCAGGAAAGAAGCTAGCATACTGCCCAAAATGCTTAATGTAGCCAATATAGCCGCCTGCCATCCGAATCTGCCTAAATTGTTAATGATTAAGCTGTTGGAGCCGATAGAGATTCCCAAAACAAACAGCAGCAGGAAGATAGTGAGTGATGTACTCTTTTCTATTTTCTGTAAAAACTGCAAGTTGCGCAATACATATCCTATACCGATACCAACAAACATAATAGATATAATAGTAAACATAGCAATCAATTTTTATAGTAAAACATATACAACCCGACGGTTTCACCGAATGAGAACCATCATGCAATATATCTTTCATCGGGCACGTGTGTGGGTAGGATGAAAGTTGGGTAATAAATTACGTGTGAGTGGAAATCTAAACAAAGCCGCTGAACCAATGTACATGCACAATGAAGTGATTACACAGGGGGGTATTTCCCGATGTAAGGTGATGTATGCTGTATGTAGTCTGTAATTGGTTCATATCATTGATTCATTTGCGGTGCAAAGATAATCCTTTTATGTATATTTTCAAAATAAATATTCATAAATCTTCTTCTGTTACCTTTGGACGGATATAGCGTGTGTTTTAATTTAATCGGAGATTTTGAAATAAACTCTCGGTTTTTTATTCCCTTATTCATAAGATTTTTTGTAAAAGCGGTTTTGTCCGTTGGACACCATTGCCAAAACGATTTTTGAGCAAGCGTGTGCCGACTACTGCCTAACCGGAGAAAAAGGTACAGCCTCGTGCGCCTAGACGATGTTTAGACTGATGACGCAATGTCCCTTTCTTTTGTACTTATGCTAAAAGGTGCTTTTACGGGCTACCAAATGATATTTCTTTTTTTCGTTGTCCCCTTTTGCCGGAAGCGGGAAGAATGATTGTTGCCACTCGGTTGAACAAGGACACACGAAGGGACTTCATAGATTTCTTTCTAAGCGAGGCGGATCCGACCTATTGGAGAGAGATACTGAAACTGACAATCTAAAAACGACAGCGATATGAAAGGAACAGATCATTCCAAGAGAACGATACAGATGTATCTTGGAACGGCGTGCAGAGGAAGATGCGTTTTTTGCGAAGAACTATTACATGTATTCTCATATTCAGAAATTCGAAGAATTGACATAAATTGGTTAATTTTGCCATATCGAACCGAAGTGTATGGATATTTGGAGTAAGAAGAAGCGTTCCGCCGTCATGGCGAAAATCAAGGGCAAGGACACGAAACCGGAATGGATCGTGCGCCGTTACCTCTTCTCCCGTGGCTACCGTTACCGCAAAAATGTAAAGGGGCTGCCGGGAACTCCGGATATCGTATTGCGCAAATACGGCATCGTGATTTTTATTCACGGATGTTTTTGGCACGGGCATGAGGTGGACGGTACCATGCCCAAGACCAACTGCGAGTTTTGGAAAAATAAGATTGAAGGGAATAAGCTGAGGGACAAGCGTAACAAGGAGAAGTTACGTAAAATGGGTTGGTCGGTAATAACCGTGTGGGAGTGTCAGTTGAAATCTGCGGTGAGGCAGCAGACGTTGCTGGAGATAGAATATTACATCAACCATACGTATTTGGAACGATTCAGGTCGCGACCTTCCATGTTTTATGAAATACCGGAGGACAAAGATCCCCCCGGCGTGGTGACCGAGGGCGAAGCGGAATATGGGAAGAGGTGATTTATACTGAATAGATGGGGTTACTGTTTTGTTTTAATTTAACCATTTCGATGAATGAAGCCAATGTCTCAATTTCAGGTTGGAACTCTTTGTCAAATGATGTCCGGTAAGAGGCAGGGACAACAAGTTTAAGGTGTTCGTGCTTCATTTCCCGAAGCTGATTCTTGGAAATGCCTTGTTGCAGGGTAAACAAGTATTTGGTTTCGATGCGGTCTGCTTCGTTCAGAACTTGTCGCCAACGGTCTTTGCAGGTTGTTTTTGCTCCAAGAAATACCAATTTGTTAGCAGGAAACAGCATGTTATGGTAAGCTTCTCCGTTGGGAAACAGGAAATCGGGCTTTTTATTGTCTTCTGTCACGGCTTGTTCTTCGTATTCCAATTGTGCCGCCGTGAATATCGTTGCAAGGTGATGCTCCAAGGATTTGCCTGCGCGGGATTTGCGACGGTTGAGAATGATGTTTGAGAATTTGACCAATTCTTGACAGTTAGAAAAAGGCACACTGTAAATAGGTGCATAAACTTTCTCCTCGAAACAGCGGAATAGACTGTACTCCGTATCAATCCATTTTAATAATTGTTCATCGGGAAACTTGCAAATATGAAAGTCCGTGATATGATGAGCTTTGTTATATATGTCTCTGGCGAATTGAGCCATTTGCCGGGTTTCCGGAAAATCGGTGTATAAGGCAACAAGCTCTTGGATGCCGATTTCCAATTGCTTTTCCGGTGTACTTGCTTGTGTAACATCAATCAATTGATTTGTTTTCTCCGGAGAAAGGTTGAAATAGGCAAAGAAATCGTCAATGTCCTGATCTGTCTGCAAGACGAAACCATAATAATAATCTTCGCTCTGTTGGGCAATAATGAGCAAATCGCCTACATTGTCTTCCTCAAAAAAAGGAAAGCCTTTCCCAAAACGGGTTATTCGGTATTCATTACGTGTTCCTTGCCCATAATAGATAAAACGGCTGTCAGTTGTAAAATCATCTTGCCATTTGACCTTTACCATCTTGTCTTTGTTTTCACCTTTCACTCCCGGAGTGTCGAACAAAAGTGCCGCTGCGCATTTTGGTATATAGAAGCCTGCTTGATGTGAACCGTTCTTCCCAGTATCATTGGCTGTAATGAAACGGCAAAATGCATATTTGGCATTTTGTACTTTGACTATGGCACTATTTAGAATTTCACTCATAATAATCAATTATTTAACATGGCTTTTACTAATTGTTCTGAAACGGCTGTAATAAGAGGTACTACGACTGAATTCCCGCATTGCCTGTAAGCTTGTACATCAGAAACTTGGTTAAGGCGATATTCATCGGGATATCCCATTAGTCGGGCACATTCGCGAGGAGACAATCTGCGAGGATTCTTTCCTCCTGTTTGTGGAATAAGGATTTCGGAACCATCCTTATAGTAACGGGCACTTAAAGTACGGGAAATGCCATTCAGATCCACCATTCCGAAACCAAATCCATTTCCCTTGGCGCGATGCTTTTCTGCATAGTTTTGCAGATAGCTCCAAAGCTTATCACTCAACGTGTATTTTTCGTCAATATCAGGGTCTAGTATTTCTTTGATGCTTTGGGTTGATTGTTTCTGCTCGGGAAAGGCGAATTGCTCTTTTCCATGAAAGACATCTTGGTTAAAACCTACTATCATGATACGTTCCCGATGTTGTGGCACATAGGTTTGTCCGTCCATGACAAGGTAGTGGAGTGAATAACGCAATTCCTCTAATGTGCCCTTGATTACCTTGAACGTGTTGCCTTTGTCATGAGACATCAGGTTTTTCACATTCTCCAAAAAGAATGCTTTGGGACGGTGACGACTGATAATGTCTGCCACATCAAAAAATAACGTACCTTGTGTTTTATCCTTGAAGCCCGTTTCCCGTCCGAGACTTTTTTTCTTCGATACTCCGGCAATAGAAAATGGTTGACACGGAAAGCCGGCACATAGCACATCAAAATTCCGAGGGATATAGCTTTTGGTTATTTCTTTTGTAATGTCGCCAAAAGGCATTTCTCCAAAGTTTGCCAAGTAAGTCTTTTGGGCATATTTGTTCCATTCCGACGAGAATACACACTTGCCACCTTGCGCCTGCATGGCTAGGCGGAAACCTCCCATTCCGGCAAATAGGTCGATGAAAGTGAATTTTGGTTTTTTAGGATCAGGAAATGGTACGTTGAAGAAATCCGAGAACAGACCGTATGCGGTAGGATCTTCTGCGACTTTGGTCACATATTCATCCGTTATTTCTTCTTTCTTGCTCTCTTTTTTCTGCTCTAAAAACTCACGGATGGCGTATATCACTTCCCACTTACTTTCTTTGCTTTCGATGCAGTCGTTGTTATGCAGATAATGGCTGAGTACAGCCAATTGATTTTCCCAACTGGTCTCTCCGTACACTTTTATGTTGTTTTGCTCGTCAATTTCCTCGGGGAAATCGGCGAGCTTAATATCTTTTATGACTGTTTTTTTTGCGATCATTCAATTTGTGAATTAATTAATGAGGACAAAAGTACTGCTTTTTATCGAGAATAGCGAATAACAAGTTTTTAAAGATTCTGTATTTTATTCCTTTTTGTAGCGTTTGGTGTCGAGGATAAAGATTTTCATCAGTGACGTTTTTTTAATCCATGGGGTAACTATTATTTTCGGGCATGGTTACGAACAAGTAACGTAGCGGTGGCAGGATTTGGTTTCGGCGGGGATTGTAATGGCTTTACGAATAATCGGCAGTTCAACCGACACTATTGTAACTCAATTCTATCACTATATCTTTCTGTGTTTCACTTTTTTTCGTAACTTTGTCATCTATATAATAAACCAAAGGAATGGATTACACCGAACAGTTTATCCGGCTGAATTGCAGCTTGATGTCGGATTACAAAATGATGAAGCTGAATGCCGAAATGAAATGCATGGGAA
>DXLM01000079.1:8931-12692 GCA_019414725.1 Bacteroides sp. | reverse complement strand
AAATAAGCCGGCAAAATCCTTTTCACGGATTCTGCCGGCTTATTTATGTTTATGGGAATCCTCTATCCCCTAGAAAGGCAAATCATCCTTCTCGTCTGTCGCGGCAAAATCTACCGGTGCAGCGGGAGCAGCATTCATGGGAGGAAACGGAGCATCCGGTGCAACAGGTCCCTGGGCACCCACACGCTCTACTTTCCACGCACGGATACTGTTGAACCAACGACCATTCCACTCGCGGGCATCCACATCAAAAAACACATTCAACTCTTCACCTGCCTGAATATTAAATTGCGCTATCTTATCTGCTCCAAATACGTCAAAACACATTTTTTTAGGATATTGATCATGCGTTTCAATTACGTATTCTTGTACTTTCCATTCATTTCCTGTCTTTGAAACTCCTCCTCTCGGTTCGAGGACTGCTATTACTTTTCCTGCTAATTCCATATTACGTTATTTAAATTCGCCACGAAAGTACACTTTTCCTTGCGAGTAAACTAATTTTTTCGCCATTTTTTGCGCTTGAACCATAATCTTTTCGTAACTTTGGCAGTTAAATGAATATAGAGATATAGAATATAAATATAATAATATAAAACTATGAAGTTCATCGTTTCAAGTACTGGATTATTCAGTCATTTACAAGCTATTAGCCGAGTAATCAACTCTAAAAATTCGTTACCTATTCTTGATTGTTTCTTAATGGAACTGACTGACGGAACGTTGTCGCTCACTGCTTCTGACAGCGAAACGACCCTGTCCACTTCTTTGGAAGTAAATGAAAGTGACGGTGACGGACGCTTTGCCGTTTCTTCAAAAACCATACTCGAAGCCCTGAAAGAAATACCCGAACAACCACTGACTTTCCTGGTAAATACAGAGAATCTGGAAATCACCGTACAATATCAGAATGGTAAATACAGCCTGATGGGACAAAATGCCGACGAATATCCGCAGGCTCCTGCATTAGGCGCAAATGCGGTACACGTAACAATGGGCGCTCCGGTGATGCTGGCGGGTATCAACCGTTCCTTGTTCGCTACTGCCGATGACGAGTTACGTCCGGTAATGAATGGTATTTATTTTGATATCACTACCGAAGACATCACTTTCGTAGCCTCAGACGGGCACAAATTAGTACGCAATAAAACATTTGTGGCACACGGCGATGAAAAAGCCGCTTTCATTCTGCCCAAGAAACCGGCAACCCTGCTGAAGAACCTGTTGCCGAAAGAACAAGGAGATGTGCAAATTGATTTTGACGACCGTAACGCTACGTTTACATTAGAAAACTACAGCATGATATGCCGTCTTATCGAAGGACGCTATCCCAATTATAATTCAGTAATTCCGCAGGATAATCCGCACAAGGCCACCATTGACCGCATGATGCTGATCAGTGCGCTCCGCCGTGTATCTGTATTCTCATCACAAGCAAGCAGTTTGATAAAACTCCGCCTCAGTGAAAATCAGATCCAGATCTCCGCACAAGACATAGACTTCTCCACCTCAGCAGAAGAAACACTGACTTGCCAATATACAGGAAGCCCCATGAGCATCGGCTTTAAATCAACATTCCTGATCGATATTTTAAACAATATCTCGGCACAGGAAATACTTTTCGAACTGGCTGATCCTTCACGTGCGGGTGTTATTGTTCCTGTAGAACAGGAAGAAAAAGAAGACCTGCTGATGCTGCTGATGCCTATGATGCTGAACGACTAAAAACGACACGCCACCATGTGGCGGAAAAACAATATATAAAACAAGCTGAAAATGAAATTGAACTTGAAGAATCCTATTGTTTTTTTCGATTTGGAAACAACGGGAACAAATATAAACACAGACAGAATAGTGGAAATATGCTATCTGAAGGTGTACCCAAACGGCAACGAAGAAACGAAGACCATGCGTATCAATCCGGAAATGCATATTCCCGAACAATCTTCTGCCATCCACGGTATTTATGACGCAGATGTGGCGGACTGCCCTACTTTCAAGGAAGTGGCAAAAGAGATAGCCCGGGACATTGAGGGATGTGACCTTGCCGGTTTCAATTCCAATCGTTTCGACATTCCGGTTCTGGCCGAGGAGTTCCTGCGCGCAGGAGTAGACATTGACATGATGAAACGAAAATTCATTGACGTGCAGGTGATTTATCACAAACTGGAACAGCGCACCCTGTCTGCCGCCTATAAATTCTATTGCGGAAAGAATCTGGAAGATGCCCATACAGCCGAAGCCGACACACGTGCCACATACGAAGTACTGAAATCCCAATTGGACCGCTATCCGGAAGAATTGCAAAACGATATGGCATTTCTAGCCGAATATTCAAGTTTCAACAAGAACGTAGATTTCGCCGGACGCATTGTTTATGATGACAAAGGCGTGGAAGTCTTTAATTTTGGGAAATACAAAGGAATGTCGGTCAGCGAAGTATTACAAAAAGATCCGGGCTACTACAGCTGGATACTGAACGGTGACTTTACGCTGAACACGAAAAACGTACTGACAAAAATCAGACTACGTGAATCGGGAATGATGAAATGAGTATGAAAGGAAAAAAAATCGTACTAGGTATAACCGGAAGTATAGCCGCCTATAAAGCGGCTATACTCATTCGCGGACTTATTAAGAAGGGAGCGGAAGTACAAGTCGTGATTACCCCCGCAGGCAAAGAATTCATCACACCTATCACTTTGTCTGCATTAACAAGCAAACCTGTTATCAGCGAGTTTTTTGCCCAGCGTGACGGGACATGGAACAGCCACGTTGATTTGGGACTATGGGCGGATGCCATGATTATCGCTCCGGCTACCGCATCCACTATTGGTAAAATGGCCAACGGAATAGCGGACAATATGCTGATCACGACTTATCTGTCAATGAAAGCTCCCGTATTCGTAGCTCCGGCAATGGATCTGGATATGTTCGCACACCCTTCCACCCGGAAGAATCTGGACACGCTCCGTTCTTACGGAAATCATATTATAGAACCGGCAGAAGGGGAACTGGCAAGCCATCTGGTAGGAAAAGGCAGAATGGAAGAACCGGAAAAAATAGTGGAAATTCTGGAAGCTTTCTTTGCCAAACAACAAGACATGGCCGGAAAGAAAGTAGTCATTACCGCCGGTCCAACCTACGAGAAAATAGATCCGGTACGCTTTATCGGCAATTATTCTTCAGGAAAAATGGGATTCGCACTTGCCGAGGAATGCGCTTCACGTGGAGCGGAAGTATCGCTAATCAGCGGACCGGTAACGATTCAGGCCCATCACCCTAACATCCGCCGCATAGATGTGGAAAGTGCCGGAGAAATGTACGAAGCCGCCATCCGCGAGTTTCCTACAGCTTCGGCCGGCATCCTGTGTGCGGCAGTGGCCGACTTTACCCCGGAAACCGTAGCCGGTCATAAAATCAAAAGAGAGAAAGATAATTTAACACTGCAACTGAAACCCACACAAGACATTGCCGCCGCACTGGGAAACCGGAAAAAAGACGGACAGACATTAGTGGGATTTGCCTTGGAAACAAATGATGAAACAAAAAATGCACAAAGAAAACTGGAACGTAAGAACCTTGATTTCATTGTACTGAACTCATTGAACGACCAAGGAGCCGGGTTTCGTTGTGACACCAACAAAATAACGATTATAGACCGTCAGGGAGCAACTCCTTATCCGCTGAAAAGCAAACAGGAAGTAGCAAGGGATATTATTGACAGACTGGTAAATAATAAATAATTTCTTAATTTGCCA
>DXLM01000079.1:0-8831 GCA_019414725.1 Bacteroides sp. | reverse complement strand
TGCCAATGTGCTAATGCGCTAATTACCATGCGGAATACAACAGCGCAGCAAATTAGCAAATTGACAAATCAGCAAATTATTAAAAAGGAGCAAGAATATGCTGCAATCTATCTATATACAGAATTATGCATTGATTGATACATTGGATATCAGTTTCACCCCCGGCTTCTCTGTCATCACCGGAGAGACCGGCGCCGGTAAATCGATTATTCTAGGCGCTATCGGCTTGTTACTGGGACAACGGGCCGATATCAAAGCGATCAAGAAAGGCGCCAATAAATGTATTGTAGAAGCACGTTTCAACATCTCCGCCTATCAGATGGAGCCTTTCTTTACCCAAAGAGATTTGGAATATGATCCGGATGAATGTATTATCCGCCGCGAGTTATATGCATCAGGTAAAAGCCGCGCATTCATAAACGATACTCCGGCCTCATTGGCGCAGATGAAGGAACTGGGCGAGAAACTGATAGATGTACATAGCCAGCATCAAAACCTGTTGCTCAACAGTGAGGGATTCCAATTGAATGTATTGGATATCCTGGCACAAGATGACAACGAACTTTCAGCATACAAGGATATTTATACCGAGTACAGGAACGTATGCAAACAGCTGGCCGACTTCATAACGCAAGCCGAGCAAAGCCGGAAGGATGAAGATTACATCCGGTTCCAACTGGAACAGCTGGATGATGCAAACCTTCAGGAAGGAGAACAAACCGAACTGGAACAGGAAGCCGAAACCTTGAATCATGCCGAAGAGATAAAAGCGGGCTTGTACAAAGTGGACCAAATAATGGCTTCGGAAGATGCCAGCCTGTTGTCCGCTACCAAAGAATGTATGCAAACCCTGCATAACATAGCGAGAGTGTACACACGTGCCCAGGAATGGATAGGGCGTTTAGACAGTTGTTACATAGAGCTGAAAGATCTGTCGCATGAAATAGCAGGCGCACAGGAGGAAGTGGAGTTCAACCCCACCCGTCTGGATTATGTAAATGAACGCCTGAACTTAATCTACTCTTTGCAACAGAAGCATCACGTACAAACAATAGAGGAATTGATAGCCGTGCAAACCGACTATCATGAGAAGCTGAACGCCATCACTTCTTTTGATGACCGTATAGCAGAACTTACCGCCCAAAAAGAAACGCTATATGACAAAGTGATAAAGCAAGCTGCTGTGTTGACAAAACTCCGTTCCCAATCGGGCAAGCACATTGAAAGACAGATGCAAAGCCTGCTGGTTCCTCTCGGTATGCCCAATGTGCGCTTTGTGGTGGAACTGAATCCGCGCAAGGAACCGGACAGTAAAGGGATGGACAGTGTGACATTCCTGTTTTCGGCCAACAAGAATGGAACATTACAAAATGTAGCTTCCGTAGCATCGGGTGGTGAGATTGCCCGTGTCATGCTTTCGCTGAAAGCCATGATAGCCGGAGCTGTGAAACTGCCTACTATCATCTTTGATGAAATAGACACCGGAGTTTCCGGTTCCATCGCCGAGAAAATGGCGCTCATCATGCAGGAGATGGGAAAACAAAACCGTCAGGTCATCAGCATCACCCACCTGCCCCAGATTGCAGCACGCGGCATCACTCATTATAAAGTATATAAGGAAGATACGGAAACAGGCACCAACAGCCACATCCGCCGCCTGACTGATGAAGAAAGAGTAAAAGAAATTGCCAATATGCTAAGTGGGGCTACCTTGACAGAGGCAGCCCTGAACAATGCAAAGGCGCTGATAAGTGGCTAGTGCCAATTACCACTAACCACCTGTCACTAACCATTAACCACTTATTAAATA
Organism: Bacteroides sp.; assembly: GCA_019414725.1. Lineage (GTDB taxonomy): Bacteria > Bacteroidota > Bacteroidia > Bacteroidales > Bacteroidaceae > Phocaeicola. The sequence goes on along the minus strand of DXLM01000079.1, from coordinate 7,021 downwards.
TGTTAGAAAAGAATGAAATGATTTTCGGTGTACGCGCTGTTATTGAAGCCATACAAGCCGGAAGAGAGATAGATAAAGTATTGGTGAAGAAAGATATACAGAGCGAACTGTCCAAAGAACTGTTTGCCTGCTTGAAAAATACCCTCATCCCTGTTCAGCGTGTACCCGTGGAGCGTATTAACCGTATTACCCGGAAAAACCATCAGGGAGTTGTAGCATTCATCTCCTCTGTCACCTACCAGAAAACAGAAGATCTGGTACCTTTCTTGTTTGAAGAAGGAAAAACACCCCTATTCGTCATGCTGGATGGAATTACCGATGTACGTAACTTCGGAGCCATTGCCCGTACCTGCGAATGTGCCGGTGCAGATGCCATTATTATTCCCTCGAAAAACAGTGTCAGTGTCAATGCCGACGCAATGAAAACATCAGCAGGAGCTCTGCACACTCTTCCCGTATGCCGCGAACAAAATCTGACTAATACCATCAAGTATCTGAAAGACTGCGGATTCAAGATTGTAGCAGCCACGGAAAAAGGTGATTATGATTACACCAAAGCAAACTATAAAGACCCTGTATGTATCATTATGGGAGCCGAGGACACAGGTGTTCCCTACGAACACCTTTCCCTGTGCGATGAATGGATCAAAATACCGTTAATGGGTAAAATAGAATCATTGAACGTATCGGTTGCCGCAGGTATTCTGATTTATGAAGCTGTAAAGCAACGCGGCTTCACAGAAGACAAAACGGCATCCGCTTTATAAATACCGTATCATCGTTAACAAACAACTAACTATATCATGAAGAAAGTACTTTTGATACTGGCATGCGGCATAGCCGCCCAGCTAAGCTATGCACAAGCAACCCCAAAGTGGGCCGGCAAAGCTAAAAAAGCCGTTTTTTCCATCGTTACATACGATAAAGATAACAAAATCAAGAATACAGGAAATGGATTCTATATCAATGAAAATGGAACGGCATTATCCGATTATACCCTGTTTGAAGGAGCCGAACGTGCAGTAATCATTAATGCGGACAGTAAAGAATTGCCTGTATTGCGTATCTTGGGAGCCAACTCCATGTATGACATCGTAAAATTTAATACTGAAACCGATAAAAAGACCATAGCATTAAAATCGGCATCACAGCCGGCATCGGTAGGTGAAACAGTCTATCTGCTACCCTACTCGACTCAAAAAGCGGCAACCTGCCAAACAGGGACCGTCACCAAAGTAGACACCATCGGCGACAAGGCATATTACTATACACTGGCAATGACAACCAACGAAAAAACAGTAAGTTGCCCTATTATGAATGCCAATGGAGAAGTATTAGGTTTAATCCAAAAAAACGCATCGGATGAAGCCAAGGAAAGTTATGCCATCGGAGCTACATACGGTGCCTCGCTGAGCATCACCGCCCTTTCTTTGAATGACATGTCACTGAATAAAATCGGCATCAAAAAAGGACTGCCCGAAACAGAAGACCAAGCACTGGTGTACCTGTTCATGGCATCTTCACAACAAAATCAGGACGAATATATCACCACATTAAACGATTTCCTGGAACAATATCCCAACAGCGCGGACGGATATATACGCCGTGCCACTACTTATATGGGATTTAATGATGATGAACACAACGCTTTGGCAGATGCCGACCTGAAGAAAGCACTGGAAGTGACAGCCAACAAGAGTGAAACGCAATATAATATCGCTAAATTAATTTATTCGTACACCATCTCTTTAGGTGACAAGAAACCATACGGTGACTGGAGTTACGACAAAGCTCTCTCCATTATTCATGATGCCATGCAGGCCGACAACCAACCCATTTACACACAATTGGAGGGAGACATTCTGTTTGCTATGAAAAAATATCCTGAGGCATACGCCGCTTATGAAAAAGTGAACCAGTCTTCCATAGCCTCTGCCGCTACATTTTACTCGGCAGCCAAAACCAAACAACTGATTGAAGGAACAGATATGAACGAGGTTATTGCCTTGATGGATAGTGCTGTGGCACGTTTCACCAAGCCTTATACATCGGAAGCGGCTCCTTATTTCTATGAACGGGCAGAGATAAAAGCCCAGACAGGCAAATACCGTGAAGCGGTAATAGATTATGATACTTTTTATGATGCTATCGGTGGACGCGTTACAGCCGCCTTTTATCTGCAACGCGAACAGGCGGAAATACAATGTAAAATGTATCAGCAAGCTATCAACGACATTAATAAAGCAGTAGAAATGACTCCTGAGGATATAGCCATGTGGGTGGAAAAAGGTTCGGTGCATCTACGTGTAGGGCAACATAACGAAGCAATAGAAGCATTGGAAAAGGCTATCTCTTTAGACCCGAAAGCCGCAGCCGCATATCGTATGCTGGGATACTGCCAGATACAATTAAAGAAAAACAAAGAAGCCTGTGCAAATTTTGCCAAAGCAAAAGAACTGGGCGATGAAGTGGTAGACGGACTGATACAGAAGTATTGCAAATAATACCGGGAAGCTCCATCTGAAATCCGCGAATCTTGCTACATGATTTCTGAAATCTTGTTGCATGATTCGCGGATTTTTGCTACAAGATTTCAGGAAACATTCCCTGTCATTCATGAAAAAGCAGGAAAGAAAAAAAATCTACTTATCTTCCCACTGCCGTATAATCAGTACCCGTTTCGTATCTTCCGTCACCCGGAAACGGTCATCGCTACGCTCTCCTACCAGCCATACAATCCGGTCTGCTGAGCAAACCACATACTGATTTTCTTTCTGGAAAAGAGAAAACTTACGATCTGTCAGATAATCGCTGACCTTCTTTTTCCCTTTCATTCCGAAAGGAACAAACTTATCCCCCTGCCTCCATTTACGCACCGTGAGAGGTAGCACCACCTTATCCGCATCCAAACAGGCCGTATTCTTATTCCTGGGGATGACAAAGTCCGGCATTATTTCCTGCGTTTCCATTGCAAGCCGGAATGGGGGCACATTTTCCTCCACTTCCTCATCCGCCGGCTTCCTCCTGCGAATAATCAGCTCCGTCCTGTCGCGCAGCACCTCCCATCCGGCAGAAACGAATCTTTTTCCCGACTGGGCAGACAAACTGCGGAATACATCTCCTACCTGAACGGAATTGAAACCTAACGGATGAAGAATCTCAAACAGCAAAGCCGCCGGAGCACTCTCTTCCATCAAACGAGAAATAAGAATATGGCCGGACTTTTCCATCACCCTTTCTTTCCCCGCCTCTATTTCCTTATTATATATAAGAGAAACATCAGTCAGACGTCTGGATGTTTCAGCTATACTTTCACTGACAGAAGGATTCAGCTCACGCAACATCGGAAGAATATTCAGACGGATTTTATTACGCATATATTCATCTTGCAGATTGGTACTGTCTGTAACATAACCTTGACGCAAACAACGCAAATAATCCAAAATATCCTGACGGCTCACCTCCAACAAAGGCCGTACAATGCAGCCGTTATGCGGACTGATACCTTTCAAGCCATTGATTCCCGCGCCACGTATCAAATTCAATAAAAAAGTTTCCACACTATCGTCCCGATGATGGGCTACGGCAATAACAGCCATCCCCCTCTCCTTACGCAGTTGTTCGAACCAATCATAGCGCATTTCGCGAGCTGCCATCTCAATAGAAACATGATGCCTTGAAGCATAAGTGACTGTATCAAAATGAGTAACATGCAAAGTCACTCCCAGCCCTTTACACAACTCATTGACAAACCTTTCATCTCTATCGGACTCCTCACCACGAAGATGGAAGTTACAATGGGCAGCCTCACAATGATACCCTAAAACAAGCAAGACACGCAACAAAGCTACCGAATCTGCTCCGCCACTCAATGCCACTAACACCTTATCATGCAAAGTGAAAAGTTGTTTTTCCTCTATATACTTCTGAATATTCCAATGAAACATGACACAAAGATAAGGGTTCTGCAAGACAAAAACAAAGTGCCTGTTCTTTATTTAAAAACAATCTAAATAGTTTGCATACTTCTAAGTAATAACTTATCTTTGCGAAAAATTTAAAACAAGATGCGTTTATCCGAATTAAGAACAGGAGAAAAAGGCGTAATAGTCAAGGTTTTAGGTCACGGTGGTTTCCGCAAGCGAATCGTTGAAATGGGTTTTATTAAAGGAAAAACCGTAGAGGTAATCTTGAACGCCCCTTTGAAAGACCCTATAAAATACAGACTACTAAGTTACGAGATCTCTCTCCGAAGACAAGAGGCAGATATGATTGAGGTGGTAAGCGAGCAGGAAGCACGCACGATGCAAAACCCTTACCATGGTTCCATAACAGAAGATGTACCCGTGTCCGAATCAGAACTGGTGGCACTGGCAAAAGGCAAACGCCGTACAATCAATGTAGCCTTAGTAGGTAATCCTAATTGTGGAAAGACTTCGCTATTCAATATTGCATCCGGCGCCCATGAACATGTAGGAAACTACAGTGGTGTGACAGTAGATGCCAAAGAAGGTTTTTTCGACTTCCAAGGTTATCATTTCCGTATTGTAGATTTACCCGGAACCTATTCTCTTTCAGCCTATACTCCGGAAGAACTTTATGTACGCAAACATATCATTGAAGAAACTCCGGATGTAATCATCAATGTGGCAGACTCTTCCAACCTGGAACGTAATTTCTATCTTACCACCCAATTGATTGACATGAATGTGCGTATGGTCATCGCACTGAATATGTATGACGAACTGGAAAGCAGCGGCAACAAACTGGATTACATCAAGTTAAGCCAATTGATCGGAGTGCCTATGATACCTACTGTCTGCCGGCGGGGTGAAGGCATAGACCAACTGTTCCATGTTATCATCGGTATTTACGAAGGCGGGGATTTCCTGTCACAAAAGGGCGAAATACGTTCTGAAATTCTGGAAGATCTGAGAGACTGGCACAAAACCTATGTACCCGACCACGAATTCGGAAGCCACAAAGAAGAGGAAGATGCCCGCCCACGCGGATATATGCGCCATATTCACATTAACCACGGTCCTGAACTGGAGCGCAGTATCGAAGAAGTAAAAAAAGCAATCAGTCAAAACGAAGACATACGCCATAAATACTCCACCCGCTTCCTATCTATCAAATTACTGGAAAACGATAAGGAAATAGAAAATTTCATCTCTACACTGCCTAATGGCAAAGAAATCATAGCGATACGCAACAAGGAAACCTTACGTATCCGTAAAGTGATGAACGAAGACAGCGAGCAAGCTATTACGGATGCTAAATATGGTTTTATTACCGGAGCTTTGAAGGAAACATTCACCGACAATCATTTGGAAAAAGAACAAACAACCCGCGTGATAGACAGTATTGTGACACATCGCATTTGGGGATATCCTATTTTTTTCCTGTTCCTTTACATCATGTTTGAGGGAACCTTTGTTTTGGGTGACTACCCTATGCAAGGTATTGAATGGCTAGTAGACCAGTTGGGCAACCTGATACGGAACAATATGGCTGAAGGTCCTTTGAAAGACTTACTGATAGATGGTATTATCGGTGGAGTGGGCGGTGTTATCGTTTTCCTGCCGAATATCCTCATATTATACTTTTTTATTTCTATATTGGAAGATTCGGGGTATATGGCACGCGCTGCATTTATCATGGATAAAATAATGCACCGGATGGGACTGCATGGCAAGTCCTTTATTCCACTGATTATGGGATTCGGCTGTAATGTACCTGCCATAATGGCAACACGTACTATAGAAGACCGAAAGTCCAGACTAATCACCATGTTGGTGAATCCTTTAATGTCCTGTAGTGCTCGTCTTCCCATATATTTAGTTATGATAGGTGCTTTTTTCCCTAACTGCGCCAGCTTTATGTTACTTTGCATCTACACAGCAGGCATTTTATTGGCAGTAATAATGGCCCGTATTTTCAGTAAATTTCTGGTGAAAGGAGAAGATTCTCCATTTGTGATGGAACTCCCCCCCTATCGTATGCCTACCTCTAAAAGTATCATGCGCCATACATGGGAAAAAGGAGCACAATATCTGAAAAAGATGGGAGGCATTATCATGATTGCCTCAATTATTATCTGGTTTCTAGGGTATTATCCACAACATGATGCTTACGAAAGCGTGGCTGAGCAACAAGAAAATTCATATATCGGACAAATAGGCAAAGCCATAGAGCCTGTTATCAAACCGCTAGGATTTGACTGGAAGTTAGGAATCGGACTTATTTCAGGTGTGGGTGCTAAAGAACTGGTAGTAAGCACACTAGGAGTATTATACACAAATGAAGGAGATGTGGAAAATGTGAATCTTTCTAACCGCATCCCCATTACTCCACTGGTTGCATTAGCTTACATGCTGTTTGTATTGATTTACTTCCCCTGTATTGCCACTTTCGCAGCAATCAAGCAAGAATCCGGCAGTTGGAAATGGGCCATATTCACAGCAGGATACACCACTGGATTGGCTTGGCTTGTTGCATTTACTGTATTTCAAATAGGAAGTCTTATCGTTTAATAAACCTAAACCTAAAATTATTTGTTTATCAAGCATGGAATTACAACAAATTATAGTTATTGCAATTGTATGCCTCTGCACCATATGGATAAGCATACGTATCTTTCAGTATTTCAAGCGCATAAAGAACAATAGCAATCCGTGTGAATGCTGTAGTTCGGACTGCGCCATGAAGTCTATGCAGAACAAGCCAAAGTACGGTTGCGAAAAAAATGCAGAAAAAGTGAGAAAAAAATAGCAGAATATTTGCAGATTAAAAAAAATGTCGTACCTTTGCAACCGCAATCGAGAAACAAAGATTGCTAACGACAAGGTTCCTTGGATGAGTGGCTTAGTCAGCGGTCTGCAAAACCGTGTACGGCGGTTCGAATCCGCCAGGAACCTCCAAAAGCGAAAATGGATTAGAATGAAAATTTCTAATCCATTTTCGCTTTTCAGCTACTTACGTCCTCTATGGTAGAAGTAGAGAAGGGTGGGCTTTCCAC
>DXLM01000078.1 GCA_019414725.1 Bacteroides sp. | reverse complement strand
TCAAAAAGAAAGAGGCTTCCGTTTCCGGTCGCCTCTCTTTTCTTTTCGGATAAACGCTTTTATCCGTAAGTGTACTGACTTTCACAAGCAAATACTAACTATTAATCTTAAATCTATTACTATGAAAAACACATTATATTAACATTTGAATCGCGTAGATTGTTCAACAAAATGAGATTAAAAGAGTGTTAAATATATAGCAAAGGGAGGTCCAATTGTTTTTTAATGCAAGAAAAACGATTAAGTCTGATAAAAGTAAAAGAAACGGAAATACAAAAGATGTATCGTGATTTCACATAATCGTGACATAAGTAAAATACAATATAAATTATACAAAAACACACTACAAAAGAGAAAGGATGCCACCAAGGCACCCTTTCTCATCGCTCATTTGTAACTATAGAGAGTTAGACTCTCCTTAAAAACGCTGTAAAATTAATAAAATAATTTTAGACGCAAAATTAGTTTTGTAGAAAAATTCAAAAGGTTTTCAAAGTTTATCAGTATTGATCTGCCATAATGAACTGGTACGATAATTTATATTGGTTTTAAATGATATTCCTTGTAAATGAATTACTAACCACGGATATCTTATATTCCATTATTCATATTTCAATGACCGAGCGGGTTTACTATAAACAACCTTTATGGTTTGTCCTGCTACAGTCAGAAAAGAAATCAACAACATCAAGACCACAGGAAGCAGAAAGAACCACACTTTCAATTCTGTTCGGAACGGATAATGAGCCAACCATGCATTCATGCTGCCCCATGCCACAGGCAACGCAATCAGAATAGCGATAATAATAGGAATAAAGAAACCTTTACCCAACTGATAAAACAGATTCCAACGAGATGCCCCCAATACTTTCCGGATACCCATCTCCTTGGTACGGACGGCACAAGAGAACATAACCAACACCCATAAACCTAAGCAGGAGATAAAAATAGCCAATCCGGTAAAACCTCCCATCAATACGCCGAAAGCCTCATCCTGACGGTACTGCCGGTCATAGAACTGGTCGAGGAAGAAATAATCAAAACTGGAATCCGCAAAATAATTATTCCATATTTCTCCTATCTGTGATACTAATTCCGAAGGATCACCCGGTTTCATCACAACCGAAATATAACGCTGAGGAATCCAGTCAATCTTATCTTTATGGAAAAGCATTACCCCTGTATAACCTTTATTCAACGCTTGCTGATGATAATCCTTCACTACCCCGATTACCTGCATGGGCTCTCCTAGCGTTTCAACAGCTATTTCCTCACCAATGGCATCATCATTATCCACATATCCTAACATACGGGCAGCCGTTTCGTTGATAACCAATTTATTCACATCGTCCCCATATTCCTCGGAAAAACCCCGTCCGGCTACCACCTCCAGTCCGTATGCATCTATATAATCAGGGTCACAACTCAGCATCTCGTACAACCGGTTTTGCTTCAACGCATCATGTGCCCGATGATTGGACAGGAACATGGCCACCTCTTCACCCGGTACCGCCCCGGAACAAGTTACTTTCGACGCCAATGGCAATTTCTTGATAGCTCTCCGCATAGACTCCATCTTTGTTTTCATACCCTCAGTAGGCCCGGGAAACTTGATTACCAAAATCTGGTCAGTCTTTACTCCCAAAGACTGCCGACGCATATAGCTGAGTTGTGCAAACACAATTAATGTACTACAAAGCAATATCATGGATGCCGTATATTGTACTATGACCAATATTTTACGTGTATTTTCTCCGGAACGGCTATTTTGGAATTTACCTTTCAGTAAAACAATCGGCTTCTTACGCAACAATGCGCGGGCAGGATAGTAACCGGAAATATAAATACCGACTATAAAAAGCAATAGAACCCCGCCCCCCCAATATTCCGTAAACCATACAGAGAAAGTAATAGTACGTCCTACCAACTGATTGAAGGAAGGAAGTAATAGTTCGATCAATCCTAACGCAATGATAAAAGCGATCAAATTCATTACAAATGCTTCAAATAGAAACTGACCAACAAGCTGTTTCGGGAAAGCTCCCACTACCCTGCGCACTCCTACCTCTTTGGCACGCTCCATAGAACGGGCAACTGTCAGATTTATATAATTGATCCAAGCAATAATCAAAATAGCAATAGCTCCGAAAATCAACGCGATGATGGCCGAATGGTTTCCTTTCAACTCGGCCTCATAACCTAATTGAGGATTGAGATGAATCTTCTCCAATGGCTCCAACCGCACCCCCCAAGTCTTGTTTTTCAATGCCTCTTCAGTTTTATACTTCTCGGCCAATTGAGGAAAAGCACGTTCTATCTCTTCTTTGCGCTCGGGCGAATCCAGCAATACATATGTATAGGCTTCATGTTTGTACCAATACTCCTGTACCCATTTAGGTAAGGTGGCATATGATAAAAGAAAATTATAATGTATATGCGAATTAGAAGGCATTTCTTTCATGACTCCAGTTACCTCACAAGACACCTTCCCCATATTGCTGTTAAAAATAAGTATCTTCCCGACAGGGTCTTCATCTCTGAAATATTTGCGGGCAATCCGTTCCGTAATCACTACCTGACATGGCATGGAAAGACAAGAAGCGCGGTCACCTTTCAACAATTCAAAATCAAACAAACGGAAAAAGCCAGGATCAGCGTATGCTATCCCATTCTCGCGCAGACATAATTCGCCATATTTTACCAATTGCTCCGGTTGGATAATACATCCTACACGAGTATAATCCTCAATTCCCGCCAGATTTTCCTGCATGGCCGAACCATATCCGAATGAACTGGTCGCCCAATCATCCGTCAGAACTTCCCCCTCATGAAAAGTACTTTGCACACGATAAATCCGTTCACTCTTACTATGCATTTTGTCAAAACTAAATTCAAAAGCAACGTAAGTAAATATCAATAAAGCTGATGCCATGCCTACAGCCAAGCCAAAGATATTGATGAAGCTGAAACCTTTCCTCTTCATCAGATTACGCCAAACGCTATTCCAATAATTTTGTATAATCATAAAATTTCAATTTTGCTGTCAGATTCCATAGGGCGGTTACGATTCTCGGCAATAATTTTACCATCCAGCAAACGGATTATACGATGTGCATAAGCAGCATCACGCTGTGAATGGGTAACAATGATGATGGTGGTCCCCTGTTTGTTCAGTGTACTAAGCAGTTCCATAACCTCCACCCCATTGGTAGAGTCCAAATTACCTGTCGGCTCATCCGCCAGCAAAAGCCTGGCATTGGTAACTACGGCACGGGCTATGGCCACACGTTGCTGCTGTCCACCTGATAACTGTTGTGGCAGATGATTGGCGCGATGCAGCATATTCACTTTTTCAAGCACTTCTTTTACCCGCCTGTTACGTTCTGTCGGCTTTATATTAAGATACACCAATGGGAGTTCAACATTCTCATATACAGTCAGTTCATCAATCAAATTAAAGCTTTGGAAGATGAAACCGATATTTCCTTTTCGGAGAGCGGTCAGCTGGTTTTCATTCATTTTATCCACTCGCTTTCCTTCAAAGAGATAGGAGCCCGAAGTAGGGGTATCTAATGTTCCAAGTATATTCAACAAGGTAGATTTTCCACAACCGGACGGCCCCATGATAGCGACAAATTCTCCCTTTTCAATTTCGAAAGTTACTTCATTCAATGCTTTGGTCTGCACTTCCTCGGTGCTGAACAACATAGAGAGGTTTTCTACTTTAATCATTCTTACGTGTTTTTTATTCGTTTAAAATCAGTTTCTCATTATCTCCAAACAGCTCGTAACCGGAAATAATAACTTTCTCACCGGAAGCCAGCCCGTCAGTCACTTCATAAAACTGAGGATTCTGCCTGCCAATCTTGATAGGACGTCTGACGGCAAATTTACCACTTTCATCCACAACATATATCCATCGTCCTCCGGTAATTTGAAAAAAACCTCCCCGAGGAATCAGAACAGCTTTGACAGGATCCCCCAACTGAAGATTGATATGATAAGTTTGTCCCGCCCGAATGTTTTCGGGACGCCCTGTCGTGAAACGGAAATCTGTACGAAACTGCCCGTCTTTCACTTCAGGATACACTTTGGTTACTTCCAACTTATAATTTTCTCCATCACGGGTAAAGTCAGCGGGAAGCTCTTGGACGACACGCTCCACATAATGCTCGTCAATTAATGCCTGTACCTTCAGATCAGCAGTAATAATCTGACCGATATGTTCCCCGGCAGAAATGGATTGCCCGATTTGTGCTTCAAGATTACCCACTTGCCCGTCTATAGGAGCTTTCACTTTCAGGTTTTCAAGACGTTCTCGTACCAATGCCAAACTTCGTTTCATATTCATTATATTCTCGTCCAAACTGCTTATCTGAGTCAAACGAAACAAACTATCTTGACGGATCCGCTCATCCAATACCGACAATTGTTCTTTTACCGCTTCATATTCCTCCGTAGCTTGGAGATAGTCCTCCCTCGCTATCAATTGCCCCTCCATCAGCCGCTTGTATTGTCCGTAACGACGTTTCTTTATAATGAATTCTTTCTGAATACCGATACGATCCTGCTTCAGACTCAACCGTTCCTGCTCCATACTTATACGAGTATTACGCAACTCGTTTTCCTGATAGGCCAGATCTGCTTCACTTTGCATGATACCGATATTCAGCAGAGGATTACTCAGGCGCAGAATCACATCCCCTTTCTTTACCATCGCTCCCTCTTCATGAAGGCGTTCCTCCACTCTTCCGCCTTCTATAGCATCGAGGTAAATCATGCGGCTGGGAAGTACTTGTCCAATTACACGGACATAATCATTAAACTCATTTTCTGTAACTGTAGCGATAGTGATACGGCTCTTGTCAATGGTCATGGAGGAACCGGTATCACGAAAAATAAAATAAAAAACGAATACCAATATGAATAATACTCCCGCACCTCCATAAATCCGCCTGGGAGTGAAACGCTTTTTACGTTCAATTAGTGTGTCCATATTTTTTAATGGTTAATAAAACTTCCTGTCCGATAATACATAGTTAGTCGCGATGTCAGTTCGTACTGCAAACGCACTCTTATTTTTTCCGCTTTAGCGACAAGCAGGCGATTTCGTGCTTCCATCAACTGAAACACGGAAACAAGCCCTTCCTCCCACTTCCGTTCCGTTTCTTTCAGCACTTGCGTTTCTGCTTTTACCTGCAGGGAAGCCTGTCGATGCTCTTCCCATCCCGAATGTAATGAAAGTACAATTCGTTCCGTTTCATTACGTAAATGTAACTTCTCTTCCTCTATGCTGTTCCGCACCCGTTGCAAGTTTAATTTCTTCTTCCTTATTCCGGCATTCCGATCTAATCCGCTAAGAATAGGGAATGAAATACCTACTCCTATATATTTATTCCAATGGTCACGCAATTGATGTAACGAGAACAAGGAATTATAAAAATCAGATCCCCATGAGAAACGGGCGAAGATAGTCGGGCTGAACTGTCCAAGGGTCACAGCATACTCCTTACGGGCAGCGCGTTCCCACATTTCCATCCGTTTATAATCCGGCAGTACGTGTACGGACCGTAAATAGACTTCTTCTACCTCTACTTGAGGCATTAACAAGAGCGTATCCTCACTGACTGATAAAGAAACAGACAAAATATCGCCCTCTTTCATACCCAGTATTTCCTTTAAATAAAGAAAGGACATCTGACGATTTTTTTCATACATACGCTCTCTGAACACATCTCCTTGATGACGCGCTTTTACTTCCTGCAAGTCCGAAAGCGATTTCAACCCCAGTTCTACAAAAGCTTCCGTCTGTTTCAGATAACGTTCTCCCAAACGAAGCTGTTCAGCTGCCAGTTCTGAAAGCTTTTTATCCAATACCGCTTTATAATAAGCCTCAGCTACCCGATAAGCCAAATCATTTTTCTTTGCCAGATGATCCCACTCCTTCTCTTTTTTAGTCCAATGCGTATATCGCAAACGATTGATCCGGGCAAATCCTTCGAATAAAGAAAGAGTTATATCCATTCCTATAGTTCCTTGATTATATGAATCGGCTGTATATCCATTAGTATCCGGATCGACAGAACGTCCGATATGCCTGCCCACTTCCGCCTGTACTGAAACATAAGGAAGAAATTTACCCATAGCAGCCACATAGTCTGTTCGTGCTTCCTTTACGTCTATTTGGACATTCTTGAAACCAGGATTATGTTTCCAAGCATAACGTATGCAATCGTCCAGTGTACTTTGCCCACATACAGGCAAAGACAGACCGGACAACAAACACACAATTATCAAGTTATTTCTCATTGCATTTTAATTTAAACACAGAATAGGAAGCAAACGATATGCCAAGAAGATCAGAACATTAATAATCAACCAGTTACAAAATAAAATATAAATTAGCTGTCCAAATTTTAGACGGTATAACGTCCAAATTATAAACACTATAAAACCAGAACGAACCAAGGAAGATATTGGAACGCTGACAACACGGACTGAAGACACATTCCAATGTCAAGTCACCGTTATGATAAATAAAAGCATTACAGAAAATAATAAAAAACGTCCAATAATTGGACGCCTCATTTGCAGAAACAATCAAAAGCAGATACCTTTAGCCTCTGAAAGCAAAAATGAGATGGAAAAAGGAACGATTTTAATAGTAGATGATAATAAAGGAGTATTGGCCTCACTGGAATTATTACTGGAAACGGAGTTCAGCGAAATAAAGACAGCCCATCATCCGAATCAAATCATATCTATCATAAATACCTCTCCGATAGATGTGATTATTCTTGATATGAATTTCTCGGCAGGAATCAATAACGGCAACGAAGGGTTATATTGGCTGAAACGAATCCGTGAGATAGCTCCTGCACTACCCGTAGTCATGCTTACAGCATACGGGGATGTAGAACTGGCAGTAAAGGCTTTAAAGAATGATGCAACTGATTTTTTGTTGAAACCTTGGGATAACCGGACCTTAGTGCGCAAAATAAAAGATGCTTTTGGAAGCGGTAAGAAAAGGAAAAACAGAATCCCCGATAGAAACAAATCACCGATGATTGTGGGAACATCCCCTGCCATGCAGCAGTTAATGAAGATAGTAGTGAAAGTGGCACGCACAGATGCCAATATATTGATTACCGGAGAAAACGGAACAGGAAAAGAAATGCTGGCACAGGAAATACACCGGCTTTCCACACGAAAGGAACATTCTATGGTAACGGTAGATATGGGAGCAATCAGTGAATCTTTATTCGAAAGTGAACTGTTCGGGCATGAGCGCGGTTCTTTTACCGATGCCTACGAGAGCCGGCCGGGAAAGTTTGAAGCGGCATCCGGCAGTTCCCTGTTTATGGATGAAATAGGAAATCTCCCTTTAGCCATGCAGGCAAAGTTGCTCACCGTATTACAAAACCGAAAAATTACACGCATCGGCAGTAATAAAGTAATCCCAGTGGATATCCGGCTGCTTTCAGCTACCAACAAGAATATTCAGGGTATGGTGGATTCCGGGACTTTCCGTGAGGATTTATTGTACAGACTGAATACTATTCATCTGGAAATCCCGCCTTTACGCGAACGGAGGGAAGATATACATTTGTTCATTGATTATTTTATGCAGCGCTATGCTGCTAAATACGAAAAAAAAGAAATCTTCCTGCATGAACATGCTTTAGAGAAATTATGTTCTTATCATTGGCCGGGAAATATCCGGGAATTGCAACATACCATCGAGAAAGCAGTTATTTTATGTGAAGGAGATGTAATCCGTTCCAAAGACATTTTCGTAAAACAAACCTGGAGTCCACAATTCTCCACTACCGTTCCTAATCTGGAAGAAGTAGAACGCCAGGCCATAGAAACAGCCATCCGTCAAAACGATGGAAATCTGACAGCAACAGCCGAACAGTTAGGCATCAGCCGCCAGACACTTTACAACAAAATAAAACGCTTTAAGCTCTGATGATCATGGTATTCAGCAAACATCTATATATGGTTATCCTAAGCTACATCTTATTAATAATTGCTGTAGCCGGAGCTGGTATCGCACTTATTATTACACATACCGCCCTTATTCTAGGCTGTCTTTTCTTGATTATTTCACTTTTTTTTATCAGAGCTTTGGTAAAACAATTGAATAAATTCAATGCCAAAATAAGAATATTCTTGGATGCGATGGAAGATAAAGAGAGCATGATACTGTTCAACGAGCAATCGGCAGATAAAGAAATGAATGCACTTAGCCATTCACTAAACCGAATCAATGAATTGCTTGCCACAACGAAATCGCAAAGCCGGGTACAAGAGAACTTTTATCACTCTTTACTGGAAGAAGTACCAAATGGAGTGCTAGCGTGGAACTCCGAAAAAAGAGTTCTGTTTGTAAATGGTGCAGCCTTACGTTTGCTGGGAGTTGAGTCAATCATATTCCTCCGCCAATTGGAAGAGCAATATCCGATCTTGAAAGATTTCATAACCCATGGAAATGTGGAAAATTCCTTTCTTTTACAATCTAACTCAAAAAAACAACTGTCACTATCCATGAACCGGATGAAACTAAATTCAGAAACGATTACCCTGTTGGCTATCAAAGATATCAGTAATGAACTGAATGAGAAAGAAAGTGAGTCATGGAACAAACTTACCCGGGTGCTTACTCATGAAATTATGAATACCATTGCTCCTATTGTTTCTCTGTCTCAAACACTTTCATTGCGCCCCGGTACGGACGAGAAAGTAATACGAGGACTTGGAGTGATTCGTGAACAAAGCGAAAGACTGATGGAATTCACAGAATCATATCGACGCTTATCGTATATGCCGGAACCGAAAAAGAAGCGATTCTCACTGACCAATTCATTGCACAATCTAGGTCTGTTACTACAATCTGATTTTGAAAATGCTCATATCCATTTCATTCTGCGTAGCACCCCCTCTGATATATATATTGAGGGCGATGAGAAGCAACTCTCTCAAGTTTTTTTAAATCTGCTGAAAAACAGTATGCAATCATTGGAAGGAAAAACAGACGGACAAATAGAAGTAACACTGGAAGTAACAAACAAACTTTATATAAGACTACTTGACAATGGACGGGGAATCCCTATGGAATTGCAAGAAAAAATATTCGTTCCTTTCTTTACCACAAAAACAGAAGGAACTGGTATCGGGCTTAGTCTGTGCCGGCAGATTATAAAAAAACATGGGGGCAATTTCTATTTACAGGAAAGCAGACAAGGAAAAACTATGTTTGTTATAGAATGGCCCGTAGCTTCTTTTATTTTGAAATAACAAAGTTCATTACAGGATCACTCTGATTAACACAGGTTATTCTTAAAAGTAAGGCGGAAATATAAAATAATAACCACTTATCTATAAACCAGCGTTAACCTGAGTAATCCGTAATGAAACATTTTTTTATTTCTTTATCTTCAGTTCATAAAGGTCATGCCTGCGGTCACGCAAATTGCGCACACTGCCATACGTATGCAATTCATTCAACAGATTCAGATCAACATCCGAAACTAAAATCATTTCGGTATTCGGAGTCGCCTCGGCCCGTTTGCCATCAGTTGGGAAAGCGAAATCACACGGAGTAAACACTCCAGACTGTGCATACTGAATATCCATATTGTGCACACGCGGCAAATTTCCCACACTACCGGCTATAACGACAAAACATTCATTCTCGATTGCCCGTGCCTGAGCACAAACACGTACACGGGAATAGCCGTTCTGAGTATCGGTGAGGAATGGAACAAACAGAATCTGCATTCCCTGATCGGCCATGATACGAGAAAGCTCGGGAAATTCCACATCATAACAAATCAAGATACCAATTTTAGCACAATCCGTATCAAAAGTCTGCACCATCTTACCGCCCGAGAGGCCCCAACTCTTTATCTCATCGGGAGTGACATGTACCTTTTCATACATTTCGTATGAGCCGTCACGCCGTACTAAAAAACCAACATTATAAAGCCCTCCGTCCTCTTTTACGTATGGCATACTACCCG
Source organism: Bacteroides sp. (assembly GCA_019414725.1). GTDB lineage: Bacteria > Bacteroidota > Bacteroidia > Bacteroidales > Bacteroidaceae > Phocaeicola. Next base: position 2,817 of record DXLM01000078.1, on the reverse strand, counting down.
TAATGATATTAATATTATAACTGATAGCCAAATTGATAAAACGGTCGCGAACCTCTTCGGTATATTGTGCCAAACCACGAATGCTCTGGGCTTCTCCCAAATGATTGAACTTGGCCATCAACGGCGCATTGAAATATTCTGGAAAAAGAACAAAATCACTCTTATAATCAGAAACGGCATCTACGAAAAACTCAACCTGCTCAAATACATCATCCAATGTTTTATAAGGGCGCATCTGCCATTGCACTAACCCTACACGTACAGTGGTTTTCTTATCCACATAATCCTGCGTAGGCTCCTGATAATAAATATTATCCCATTGCAACAAAGTGGCACAATGCTTGGATTCTTCGTCATTGGGAAGATAATTCTTCATGACACGACGCACATGAAAATCATTGGAAAGCTGAAATGTCAATACCGGATCATAAATCTCACGGGAACGCACCTTATCCAAATATTCCTTAGGACGCATCGTATCCGCATACTTATAATAATTAGGAATACGACCACCGAACATGATCGCTTTCAGATTCAGTTTCTCGCATAATTCTTTCCGGTACTCATACATACGGCGTGCCAAACGCAAACCGCGATAATCCGGATGGATAAACACCTCGATACCATACAAAATATTCCCTTCCGGATTATGCGTACAGAAAGTTTCATTACCAGTTACTTTGGCATAGGTATGATCTCCCTTTACCATATCATAGTCTACAATAATAGAAAGAGCACATCCCACTATCTTATCGTCTACCACCGTTACTACTTGCCCTTCCGGAAAAATCCGGATAAGCGTTTCTATTTGCTCGTGTGTCCAAAACACATCCTTATCCGCATACACCCGCTTGAATGATTGTGATAATTGGATGTAATCTTCGATCTGTAAATTCCGGACCTCTACTTTATTAATTTTATGCATCGGTTCCATAATGATTCTCTTATTTATATTTTAAAACAGCGGTGCAAAGGTAGGACAAATTATAAAACGATGTTCTCCCAAACAGAAAAAGATAAAGAGAATATCACTCAGTATGAAAGAAAATATCTATGAACTTTTCATAGGATTTTCAGAAAACTTTTTGTTATCTTTGGAAAGTTAACCAAATAACAAACAAAAAACAACCAATTTTGCTATGAATAAAGAATTAATAATGAACCCCAACCAATTGGTGGCATTTCTAGAAAAACCTTGTGCAGAGTTTACCAAAGAAGACATAAAACGATACATTCAACAGAATGGCATCCGTATGGTCAACTTTATGTATCCCGCCGGAGACGGACGACTGAAGACATTGAATTTCGTTATCAACAACCAAGCATATCTAGATGCTATCTTGACTTGTGGAGAACGTGTGGACGGTTCCAGCCTGTTTCCATTCATTGAGGCGGGCAGCAGTGATCTGTATGTAATTCCTCGATTCCGGACGGCTTTTTTGGACCCGTTTGCCGAGATACCTACACTTTCCATGCTTTGCTCTTTCTTTAACAAGGATGGAGAGCCATTGGAAAGTTCCCCCGAACATACCTTACACAAAGCATGCAAGGCATTCAATGAAGTAACCGGCATGGAATTTCAGGCTATGGGGGAATTAGAGTACTATGTAATTGCTCCGGATACAAATATGTTCGAGGCTACAGATCAGAAAGGCTATCATGAATCAGCACCATATGCCAAGTTCAATGATTTCCGTACCCAGTGCATGGCCTACATTGCACAAGCAGGCGGACAAATAAAATATGGACATTCCGAAGTAGGTAATTTTACCTTGAATGGCATGATATATGAACAGAATGAAATAGAATTCCTGCCTGTCAATGCCGAAGATGCGGCAGACCAATTGATGATCGCCAAATGGATTATACGTAATCTGGCCTATAAACATGGTTATAACATTACTTTCGCACCTAAAATAACTACAGGAAAAGCTGGTTCCGGATTGCATATCCACATGCGTATCATGAAAGATGGACAAAACCAGATGTTGAAAGAAGGTGTTTTATCAGAAACAGCACGCAAAGCTATTGCTGGCATGATGGAACTTGCTCCATCCATCACCGCATTCGGTAATACCAATCCTACTTCTTATTTCCGCCTGGTTCCCCATCAGGAAGCGCCAACTAATATTTGCTGGGGTGACCGCAACCGTTCAGTATTGGTACGAGTACCTCTAGGATGGGCAGCTAAAACAGACATGTGCATGACTGCCAATCCACTGGAAACAGAAAGCCATTATGATACCACACAAAAACAGACAGTGGAAATGCGGTCACCGGACGGTTCGGCCGATCTCTACCAACTGATAGCAGGATTAGCTGTAGCCTGTCGCCATGGATTTGAAATAGAAAATGCACTGGACATTGCAGAAAAAACTTACGTAAACGTCAATATCCATCAGAAAGAAAATGCAGACAAACTGAAGGCATTAGCCCAGCTTCCCGATAGCTGTGCAGCTTCCGCAACCTGTTTGCAACAACAGCGCGAAATATTCCAAAAACATAATGTGTTCAGCCCCACTATGATTGATGGAATCATCAGCAAATTAACCAGTTATAACGATCTGACCTTACGTAGCGACTTAAAAGATAATCCGGAAGGGATGTTGGCATTGGTCAATAAATATTTCCATTGCGGATAATTTGACTAAAACAGCGGGAGGAGGGTATATCAATATTTTGATTTGACCTTCTTCCGTTTTCTAACATTTACACCATGATAAATAAAAAAGATCAATGTACTTCTACACTGATCTTTTCTCTTGAGCGGAAAACGAGACTCGAACTCGCGACCCTAACCTTGGCAAGGTTATGCTC
>DXLM01000077.1 GCA_019414725.1 Bacteroides sp. | reverse complement strand
AATAGGGGATAGCCGGTTTCAGTTCTGCTGTCAGTTTATCCAATACTTCCGGATTTAATTTTACTTTTACCATCCCGATGGGGTGGAAGCGCGTATCATCCCAAGCTGTATAAACAATGGTATATACATTGTTTCCTTCGGGTATCAGGCAAAGCGGGGTCCGCATGACGGTCCACCATTTTTTTACTTTGGTATCAATGGCGATATAACGTGCTTTGCTCCAGTTTTTTCCGTCTATGGATAAAGTGTATCCCATTCTGTTGGGCAGGTTTAAATAGTCCGGTCCTCCGTCAAACATCGCTATGTAGGTTCCGTTGGGTAATCGGGATACGATAGGATTCTCTACAAACTGCGGGTGAATGGAAGTTATTGGATTGATTTCCTCACCCATACGTTTCCATGGTCCTTCCAAGTTTTCTGATTCGGCCAGTCCCACAGCCCATACTTTGCGCTTTTCCCCTCCTTTCAAGGGATAATCTGCACGGGTTTCGTAAGGATAAGCTCCACTGATAAACGCATTCCAGCCTTTATCCACTTTATATGGGAAGAAAGAAGCGACCCCTTGCCGTCCTTCCCAAAGTTGGGAGTCCAGTCCCGGTTCTATCATGATTCCCATATCCCGGTAAGGACCGCCTATTCCTTCTAGACCTTCCTTTTCGGATTCACATCTCCAGATGCGGCCGAAAGAATGATTGGGTGCAATTTCTTTATCTGTGGTGTAAGCCAGATAGAATCCGTACCATCGGTTGTTTTCTTCGCTGAATACAGGCATATAAGACCAGATGGCGGAACGGCGGTCATTCATGGGATTGTCTTCATGTACCAATGCATAGACACCGCTTGATTCTAATATAGTGGATTGGCGTGTCCAGTGAACAGCATCGGTGCTGGTCCAGTGTCCTATCCGTGTCTTTACTCTGTCGTGATAGGCGGGCATTCCTTTCACACCGGCACGTTCGGTAGGGAACATGTGGTAAACGCCGTTTATTTTTACGATAGAGCCTCCTTCAAATCCTCCTTGAATCCCTTCCGTACCTGGCATTCCTGCGTTGATAACGGGGGCTTCAGGTCCTCCGATAACAGTAAATAAAGTTTCTCCCTCGGTGATTCCATCGATATGGAATGATATACTATCTGTTTTATCAGTCGTTTTGATACTTTTGCTTTCCATCTTTTGAGCGATGGCTTGCGTACCCGTCAGACATAATCCGATACACAGTCCCCAAAAAGCGTTTCTTGTCATATTTAGTCTTTTAAAAATTAAATGGCCCCCATTTTACGGCTTATAAGTAATGACGTTTGTAGATAGGATTTGTAACCATTGGATTTGTTCTTATTTTTATAAAGCGGTTCGATGTCTTCTTGTTTGTCTGTAAAGGGAAGAAAAAGGTTGTTTTTATAGGAGTTAAACCAAAATATGCTGTATATTTGAAGGCGAAATAATCAAATACCTATGAAAAAGTATATTATAACTCTGCTGTTTTGCACGTTGTTCTGTCATCCGGGCATTGCTCAAGGTTTGAAATCCGTTTCTATTCTGGGGGATTCTTATTCCACTTTCGAAGGCTATGTTCAGCCCGATACTAATTTTGTATGGTATCTGAAGACGCCTCCTAAAGGACGGAAGACAGATATGGTTTCTGTACGTAATACCTGGTGGCATCAGTTTATTAAGGAGAACAACTACCGTCTTTGTGTGAATAATTCGTTTTCCGGTGCTACTATTTGCCATACCGGTTACCGTTCGGAGGATTATAGCGACCGTTCTTTCATCACCCGGATGAAGGCGTTGGGCTGTCCTGATATTATTTTTATTTTTGGCGCGACTAATGATTATTGGGCGAAATCACCTTTAGGAGAGTATCAGTATGCGGATTGGTCTAAAAAAGATTTGTATTCTTTCCGCCCTGCCATGGCTTATATGCTGGATACAATGATTGATTACTATCCTAATGTGGAGATCTATTTTTTGTTGAATGATGGTTTGGGAAACGAGATAACTGAATCAGTCAGAACAATTTGCAAACATTATCAGATCGATTGCATCGAATTGAAAGGGCTTGATAAGATGAGCGGCCATCCTTCGGTGAAAGGGATGAAACAGATTAGTGAACAGGTGAAGGCGTATATGGCTGCGCACGGAAAGTGACATGATCGTTTTTAAAGCCTGTTTAAATTTTTGTTTTCATTTCAGAATGACAATGCTGATGCAAATTTAAACAGGCTAAAAGGAATATAATTCTTTTGATAAACTTAGTCAATGGTTTTATGAATCCTGGCTTTTGATGGGCGACTGATAACAAGTATCTTTGTGGCTTGATGAATGTCGCATCCAGACATTAGACCTCATCATTCACTATCCAACGTCCCGATTTATTGCTTCCTTCGCGTCTTATGTAACCGGCATCACGCAGTTCCTTGATTTTCTTTTCAATCGAGCGACGGGTGACGGAGAGTGCAGCTGCGATTTCATCAAGGGTGACAGCCGGATTACGCTGGATTTGTTCAATGATTTGTTCCGAACTTATCCCGAACTTATCCCGAATTTTATCCCGAACTTCCATCACATTGTGCTGAGATATAAGACTGCCTTGATGTCTCTTGAGGGTGTTTAAAATCTCTTGAAGCATAAATTCAATGAAAGGTCCTGAATCAGCTGTTGCAGTGCTGTGCTGTATTGCATTATAATAAGCTTCTTGATTGGCATAGACCATATTTTCTACGGGCAGATATTCAAAAAGCGGATGCAGTCTGCCTAAAATTAGTGATTGCCAAAGACGGCCCATACGCCCATTACCATCACTGAATGGATGAATAAATTCAAATTCATAATGGAACACACAACTGCGAATGAGTAAATGGTCTTTGGCCTGTTTGAGCCACTCAAATAAATCATCTATCAAAAAAGGAACGCGATCGGCAGGGGGAGCCATGTGTACCAATCTTTCTTCTGAGAAAACACCGACTCCACCACGGCGGAATTTGCCGGCATCGTCGGTCAGTGCCATCATCATTGTACCGTGTGCCTTTAACAAGTCATTTACATCAAACGGATTTAATTTTTCGTAAAGCTCATAGGTCTTTATAGCGTTTTTAACCTCTTGAATCTGCCGCAAAGGTGCCATAACCGTTTTACCATCAATAATGTCTTTCACTTCGTTTTCCGACAGCATATTCCCTTCAATGGCCAATGAACTATGGATTGTTCTTACTCGATTGGCTTTTCGCAATCTCAGCCCATCGCTTTGCTCTAAACGAATGGCGTATCGCTCAATCTGTGCAGATATTTCTGCAATCAAGTTGATAGCGTTGGTTGATATGGTAAATGGTGGTATATACATGGTATAAACAATTATTTATCGTTGTACTTATCTGTCACTTTATGTAAGATAAGTTTAGGCTAAAGTACAAAAAAGAAACGAATAAGTGGATGCAAACTGGGCAAAAGTGCGATTCGAATTTCTGTATTCTAAATATAGTTGCAAGGAACGGATTTAATTAATATTGATAAATTATCAGACATATTCCCATAACTTCCGGTTGATTTTAGAGTTAGATACTAAAAATATCTTGGAAATTATGGGAAGAGGGGATTAAACTTACAATTATTCTTCCTTATATTCAAACCATTGGTATGATGCTTTATTTATCGATTGTCAAACGGATTTCATTCTTTCCTTTCAGTAATGAATAATAGCCTTTAGCTGTACGATACAGAGCCAAGCCCGCCCATTCGTTCGCCCGACGGGTGGAGAAACTCATTGTTGTGGTGGCAGAAAAATTATGGGAATGTACACGGCGCAGAAGCATGGAGGGACATACCAGACTGTCTGCCATCTCAGGTCGGAGAGACAAAAACAAGTTGCCATCGGCAAAATGATGGAAAGGTTGCTCAGGGATACGCATTGTAGCCCATTCCGGTGATAAAGCAGAATTTTCAAAATCATTCTGTTTATCTGTCTTCGACACCGGCGTCTATGGTAAAAGTGGACGTTTCAACCGGTTCCGATAACACCAATGCCGGGATTGAAGATAGGTTTACCGTTTTGAAAACTCACCTCACAAAGAAAGGTTTCGCGTCCTAAAGGCACCAGACCTCCTTCCACGATCCGTTTACCGAGAAACACAGCATACCAATGTCCGGTTGGTGTCTGTGCCAAATCGGCATGTCCGAGAGACTGCACAGGGTAGTCCTTGCCAAGATGGCGGTGTGTCAATACGGGATTGACGGTACAAGGTACATATGGTCCCCAGAGGGATTTAGCAGTGAGGGCGGTAACAGCATGGTTATAATCCGATCCTCCTTCAGCCATCAACAATAGATAGTGATCCTCTATTTTGTATAAATGAGGCCCTTCGGCGTACTTTGCATTAGCCGCATGGCCATAGGCCAATGTTTTTCGTTCTCCGACCAGACATCTTTTTTGGAGGTCCAGCTCCTGCATCCATACGGCACACTGGGCAGGCCATGCGCTCTTAAAATCCCAGCGATTGCCTGTATAATAACAGCGTCCGTCCTCATCAAAAAAAAGAGAAGGGTCAATGCCGGGAGCATCTTTCAGCCATACCGGATCCGACCAGGGACCGGCCGGATTCTTGGTTGTCATGTAGAAATTGCCACCACAGCCATGAGCTGTGGTAATAAGATAGAATGTTCCATTATGATAACGCAAAGTGGGTGCCCAGATGCCATCATTATCCGTCATACCGTTAATTAGTCAGGTCACGGCTATGATAAATGGGAAGTCCGGGAAACCATGTGAATGATGAAGTGACTAAATAATAATCTTCTCCTACCCGGCAGATAGAAGGATCTGGATGGAATCCCGTGCAAATGGGATTGGAAATGGAATCCGGAATAATCGTTTCTCCCATCATTCTAACACACAAAAAAAAGTAACTAACAGTAAAAGTAATCTTCTTATTTTTCTGTTTAGAAATATGAAATTGCGCATTATTATAATATTTCTCATCGTTATTAATATATTAGCAATTATTATATTTCAAATTTTCCAGTGTTACATTTCTTCTGTCTTTTGCATGGTTCATTCTATATCTCAGCCCTTTTGCATAAGATATGGAATAGCTCAAAAGTGATAGACATTGTCTATCGTTACGAAAGTGCCATCACTTCCATAGATTGTTTTTGTTTTGTCTGTCCATACCGGTCGTACCCCTGTTATCTCAACCTGTAAGGTATAATTTGCCTTCGGCATTTTCGGTGTTATAATTCGAATTGCTTTTTCCGGATACTTGCTGTAGAAATCTACCAATGAAGAATATACAGTATCTTTCTCGGCATTTAATACACTTACTTTGGCATATCCGCCATGAGGGTTTGTTTCTCCAACAATAGCAGCATGAGTTCCTTTGAACGCTATCTCCAACACGTTTCCTTTTTGATTGGACTTCCATGCTCCGTACAACTTTTTCCCTTTGTTCAGAGCGTCCGCCGGTTTTAGCTTCCTGATGTCCCATGCCTGCCAATATTCAGGGATGGATATTTTTGTTCCATCCACTTGTAAAGGCATCCATACATATGTGGCGGCTGAGGCCTGATGCGGATAAGACCAACGATCCCCCATAAACATAGGTATGGTATCATTACCGCATTTCAGCGGGAATACAAATGTACTTTGCGAATTGTAGGTCAGCTTGCCTTTCGGGCAGAACAGTCCTTGTTTCGTCCAAGGGCCTTCTATCTGGGGAGCCGTGAAATAGAAGTTATCATTTTTCTCCCAACTGGTCAGGTTTGAGGTAAGCATGAAATAGACACCGTTCTTTTTGAACATGGTCGGTGATTCGCCCATGCCTTTAATGTGGGCCACTTCAGCCTCTATCGAACGGTAATCATCGCTTAACCGATAAACAGGACCATGATGAATCAGTAAATATCCTTTTCCATCGGTGTCCTGAAAAGTTCCCATATCCCAGCGTTTTACCGGTTGTCCCTTATAGAGCAACGGTCCCTGCAACTGATAGTCACCTGCAATCGTTTTGCAGGTGGCTAAACCGATATAAGGGTCCTTGTATCCCATATCATCGGCATGCATCAGCATGATATACTCGCCCGTCTTAGGGCATTTCATCACTTTTACACGCTCACCTACGCGATTGGGACCGAGGATGCCTTCGGGTTGGACTCTAAGGACAATGTTCTCGAATTTCCAGTTTACAAGGTCATCCGAAGAATAACATGAGAAGCCGGGGAAAGCGTTACTTTTGTCCGATTTCCATTCTCCGAAAAGATAATATCTTCCGTTTTCTTCCACAATACAAGCGCCATGTGCATTGACAATATTTCCCTTGTCATCAAACCATGGAATACCGTTGATTACTAAATTGTTTTGAGCTGTAGCTGTTCCTGCTTTCAATAAGAGGAACAACAAGAATGGTAAATATTTCATCATGTTCTTTTATCTTTTTGTTGTGCAAATATCTGAATTATAAATAATTTCTAACATGGATTTTAGTCTCAAATCCTGTATTATCGTACAAAAAAACGCGTGAAGTGTTATTGTTCTTTGTTGAAAGTATGGGTGTCAAGTTCTCATAGTAGGCTTTATCTTAAAGGTTTTCACTTGATTTTAATCTTGAGGGGGGGGAAGTATTGTGCTTCTCTTATGTCAACATTTATATTGGCTAATAAGAATCTCATTGTTATCAGTGAAAATAGTTTTTTTAGTGTTCAACAGAATTCTATTTAAAAATGGATGTATAAAAATGTTTGTATATACTTTTGCTAATAAAATTATTTGTAGTTATATGTAGAACGAGGACTGCATTAGCCCTCGTTCTACATATAGACTTCAGAATTGTTCTCCTGGTTGAGGCCAATTGGGGGTAGGAATATGCATTCTTTGCATTTCTTCATCGAACTCCTTTACTCGTCTAGGGTATTTTTTTGCGAGATTATTCGTCTCTTCTGGATCTTCTTTCAAGTTATACAATTCTAGAGGTTGATTAGGATGGATGGTTACACACTTCCAATCTCCTTTTCTGGCTGCACGTTGTTTCCCTGGAAATTCCCAATATAATAAGCGGTTGTCTGTATCAACTTGCTTTCCATAGAAAAGCGGTAAGATGTTTATACCGTTAATTTGTTTTGGCAAATGCTTCGTTCCTTTAGCCAATGCTGCTAATGTGGGCATCATATCTGGAAAGTAGATAAGATTGTCTAGTGTTTGTATAGGTACCATTCCTGGTTGATTGACAATGAAAGGTACTCGGATCCCACCTTCGTAAAGCGTTCCTTTTCGACCTTTGAATCCAGCATTGCAATTTAATATTTTAATAGGAGCTTGGATAGCGGCCCCATTGTCTGAGGCAAAAATAATTAATGTATTCTTTCGTAAATTAAGTTGTTCTAGTTCGTTTAATAAACGTCCGATAGCAGCATCCATGTGAGTAATCAATGAAGCATAGCGTTTGGTATTAGGCTCCCATGTTTCTTGTCCTTCATACCATGCTGTTTGATCTATATTATAGGGTTCATGAGGGGCGTCAAAAGCTAAATAAAGAAAAAAAGGATTGTCTTTATTCCTTTTTATAAAAGCGATGGCATCGTTTGTGCTCAAGTCGTTGTTATGAATACCATGTTTTCCATTTGCATTTTCTGGGATGTGGATGAGTGAGTCACCGTGGAAACGATAATAGGGATAATAATAAGGAGAGTTACTGTGTACCGTAGAGATAGTCCATCCATAAAATTCGTCAAATCCGCGATGATTAGGAGAGGCTCCTTTATCGTAGCCATCTAAATGCCATTTGTTTACTAAGCAAGTTCGGTAACCCGCTGCGCTTAATACGGTGGCAATGGTTGTATCTTGTGGTAATAGATTAGCTCTCCTGACAATGGTGGAATCACCATTGGGATTTATTTTGATTCCGGCAATACCTCCGGCTGTACACATGTTATCCCGTATACGGGTATTTCCTGTATTTTTACCAGTCAGCAATGCACATCTGGATGGTGAACTAATACCGCTTCCTGCATAACATTGATTGAACCGGGTACCGGTTTCGGCTAGTTGGTCAATATTAGGTGTTTTTACATATTGATTACCGTAACAGGATAAATCTCCATACCCCATATCGTCTGCTAAAATAAAGATGATGTTCGGTCTGTCTGGACTTACTTTGTCATTTTGAATCTCTGCAAAGGTAATTTGGGGTAGAAGGATACCGGCAGTATATAAACTGCCGGTTAAGATATTATTTTTCATATTTTATGGATAAAGGATTAATATAACTCATTTTGCTCCCAATTGTTTGAAAGCTGAATTTGGTCGTAAGGGATTCCAAACAGAACAGCAGCGGATGTTCCCGTCCACTTCCATGTTGTAGGTGTGCCGGTGATGTCGGATGGACTACTTACATTCATTCCATTATTACTGGACTGAAATGTAGGGTTGAGTCCTTGTGTACGGTGGCTAAAATGTTTTTCCATTACTTCTGTAATTCTTCCCCGACGGATTAAGTCATACCATCTATGTCCTTCAAAACATAGTTCCAACATTCTTTCATTTTCGATGGCTATACTCATTTCCTTTTGTGTTGTAGCAGTTGTATTTGATAGTCCGGCACGAGTCCTTACCATATTTAGATAGTTGGCGGCAGATGGGGTATTGCCGGTTTCGTTTAAACATTCGGCATACATTAACAATACATCTGCATATCGATAAATGATATTGTCGTTACCACAAGCACAAGTTGTCATACCCTCATTACCAAAGTCGAAATATTTTAATGTGACAGGAAGGTAAGTGTATCCTTCTTCTGTGATGTCTACCTCGTTGCTGGCTACTGATATGTCATCTGTATAAATTCCATTGTATATTAATTTTTGAAAGCGTTGGTCATTACTGTTGGCTTTGAATGTATTGTAAAGTTCCCATGTCATTAACAGACAACTGGTGCCTTGTGAAACAGTGATGGTAGAACTGGTTCCGTCTGGATAAATGTAAGCGGGCTGAGTAGATGGTCGAGCTGCTGGTATGCAACGTCCCATAAGTGGGTTAGCCACTACTGTTGCACCGTTGTTGTATTGAGCAGCAAAAATGATTTCTTTTCCCATTGGGTTGTCTGAAGCATAAATCTGTAAGACATCATTTTCTAAATCTAATTTTTCCTTATTTTGATTGGCATAATCCAGAATGTTTTCTAAAGAATTTTTAGCTGAATTAAAATCCTGCAATGTCATAAAAACGTCTGCTTGCATGGTATAAGCTGCTATTTTTGTCGCTCGTCCTTGCATGTTATTGGCGGAATAGTAGTTTGGCAGATTGGCTATGGCTGTTTTCAAGTCGTCTTTTATCAAGCTGTAGACTTCGTTCACACTGCTCCGTCCATAATCATAAAGGGTTGAGTAATCATCTATTGGATCTGTAGTGATAGGTACTGCTCCAAAAAGTCTTACAAGCGTGAAATAGGCATACGCCCTGAGAAACTTAGCTTCACCTTCATATTGTGTTCTGTTCGTTTCCGAGGCATTATCTAGTTTTTGAAGAACATTGTTGCAGCGGTTTATCATATTGAAACAATGTTCCCATATTTCACTAGTGATTCCTAAAGTCGCATCCCATGTACTTTCGTTCAGACTGATGTGATCAAGGGAGTTATTTTTTTATAGTCGTATCCTTCATCTGTAGCCAAACTATTAACATAATTCACATTTAGTGTGATGTCCTGTAGGTGATAATAACCATTGAGAAGTATGTTTTGCAGTTCTGCATCATTTTTCAGATAGGTTTCCATTTGCATGGAATCGGTAGGGTAACGGTCAAAAAATCCGTCACTACAAGCGGTATAGGTAAGGCTTGTCATGGAAATGATCGCAAATGAAATTAATTTATTGAAAGTTTTCATATTGTATCGTTGTTAAAAGTTAAAATTAAGACCGAAAGTAAATGTGCGGGAGATGGGATATCCACCAAAGTCCACCCCGTTGTTTGTGGCGGAGTTCCCTTCATAATTTGCTTCAACGGAATAACCTGGATATTTGTCAAAAGTCCATAGGTTTTGTACATTAGCACTGATGCGCATATTTTCTATGCCTATTATTTTACAGAATTTTTTCGGTAATGTATATCCAAGGGATACGTTACGGATACGTAGAAAGTCTGCATCATAAAGATATCTTGTGGAGGGGCCAATATTGCTGCCTAGGTTATTTGTCCCAGCTTTGTGTGACCTTCCGTTTCCGGGATCGGTTGATGACTTCCAGCGTCCTAATCCGGATTCAGCTAGTACATTGTCATCGTATCGGTTTAAAGAAAAAGCACGTGCGGCTGCATAAATTACATTACCTCCGCATTGTCCGTCAATAGTGACCGCCAAATCGAAATCTTTATAAATAAAAGTATTATTCCATCCAAAGGTAAAATCCGGTTGATAGTTCCCTACCAATTGATAATCGTTGACGTCAATAGTGCCGTCTTTATTATAATCTTCAAATATTAAATCTCCAATATCCTGAGTTCCGTTTTTAGCATATTGGGCTAAATCTTTTTCTGTATTAAATGTGCCTATAACTTTTAGCATATACATGTCACCCATCGGACGTCCTACATAGTTTCTCATTACATTTCCCCATTTGGTTCCTGCACTTGCATTGGCAAGTTGATTTTGATTGTTGGCAAGTGAAAGAATTTTATTATTGTTTTTGGACCAACTAAGAGTCGTTTCCCAGGAAAAATCTCCTTTAAACGGAGTGGCGGAAACTTGGATTTCTATACCTTTATTTTCAATTTGTCCGGCATTCATATAAACGCTGCCTGCTATACCATTGAAATTAGGAATATTGGCTGGCATCACAATGTCACTAGTCCTCTTGTAGAGATCTACTACTATATTCAAGGCATTGAATACGCCAATATCAAACCCTAAGTCCATTTGTTTGTTTTTCTCCCATCCTAATTGTCGGTTTGAATAACCGCTAGGATAATAAGTAGGTATGGCTGTTGTACCAAACACCACATTTTGGTCTGAACTGATAGTAGATATCCATGCATAATCATTTCCTATCTGATCATTACCTGTTATTCCATAACTGGCACGTAATTTAGCGATGTCGAGCCAGTGTATATCTTTCATAAAGTCTTCTTCGGTTATATTCCATGCCAATGACCCCGAATAAAACCATCCTGCGCGTTTGTCCGGTCCGAATTTGCTGGAACGGTCGCGACGGACAGAACCTGAAAGGACATATTTATAATTATAATCATACACTAGACGGGCAAACATGGCGTCAAATACATAGTTGGAGTATTCGGAAGAACCTGTCCACAGTTTCGCTCCATTTACGTTGGTAATAGATGTATTGTTATAGGCAATGGGATTATCAGAATCAGTCCGATCGTCTTGTTGTACTTCAAAATCACTATTGTATTCGAAGTCATATCCGATCATGGTGTTCAAATGATGTTTTTCATTAAATGTAACATCATAAGTTGCTGTAGTGGACCAATAGGCATTATAACCAAATCCAGACAGACGGTAACCGTCTATGCTAGTCAAATCCGGTGTGGATTTGTTACCTGTATAACTTTTACCTAGTAAAAAGGCAGATTGGTAATAATCTTGTTTTGCTGCATTAGTCGTAAAGTTTACCGATGTGCGTAATGTCAGTCCTTTAATGGGTTTTACTTCAAAATAGGCATTGGACATTGTGCGGATAGACCATTTGTCATTTCGATTTTCTAGTAAATTCGAAACAGGATTGCGAAGTTGGTTATTAAGTCCTAAGTCTGCATAATGTTGAGCTATTTGAGTATAATCTCCGTTATTCTGGTAAACAGGAAGTATAGGTGGCATAGACAATGCCTGGGCAATTACGCCTGTTACGTCTTCAGTATTTCCACCGGTTGGTTGTTGGAGGCGTCTTTTGCTATAGGTTGTACTGAAATTGACTCCTAGTTTTATTTTCTTTGATAAATTTGCTTCAAATCCTCCTTTGATTCCGACTCTTTTGTAAAAAGAGTTTAACAGGATGCCATCCTCGTTTTGATAGTTGGCAGAGAAGTTGTATTTTAAAATTTCTGTACCTCCTGTAATGGTTGCTGTTCCTCTATAATTCAGTGCATTACGGAATATGGCATCTTGCCAGTTCGTGTTTTCGTAATTCCCACTCTCTCTCATCTGAATCAACTTGGGAAAATTTTGAATACTTCCGTTGTTTGTACGTGCTTCAATGATCATGTCCATATAATCATCAGCTTCTAGTACGTCCACATAATTTTGGGCTTCACTCCATCCTACTTGTGTGGAAAAACTAACTTTAGGTTTTCCTGTTTGTCCTTGTTTAGTAGTGACAATAATTACACCGTTTCCTGCTTTGGAACCATAAATGGCAGAGGAGGCTGCATCTTTTAGTATTTGAATGTCAGCAATGTCTGCAGGGTTGATATTATTAAAAAGTTCTGCGTCTGTTGTGGGGTAACCGTCGATTACAAATAAGGGGTCATTTCCGCTATTGATGGAGCCTGCTCCTCGGACCCGGATTGCCGGAGCGGCTCCCGGCTCTCCACTGATTTGTTGTAAGGTGATACCTGACGACATACCCACAAGGCTTTGTGATATATTTGATGTCGGCATCTCTGAAATTTTTCCTCCCTTTACAGTTGAGATGGCGGTGGATACCGAACGTTTTTGTATGGCACCATAGCCTACCACCACTACTTCGTCCAATGTTTCTGTATCTTCTTCTAATGTTATAATAAGCTTATCATTTTTATTGACTTTAATTTCTTGTGTAATATAACCGATGTAAGAAATGAGTATTGTTCCTTGACTGTTCATTTGAAGACTAAAGTTTCCGTCAAGATCAGAAACTGTGCCGTTTGTACTTCCTTTTTCCATAATCGTTGCACCGACGATGGGAATACCCGCATTATCTTTCACAATACCTGTCACCTTATTTTGTTCTTGCTGTATTCCTTGCACAATCTCAGTAGAAAGAATGATTTTCTTTTCAAGCACCGAAT
>DXLM01000076.1 GCA_019414725.1 Bacteroides sp. | reverse complement strand
GTTTTTCGGAGAATAACAAGGATTATAGAGGTTGTTTTAAATGAAAGAGCCGTGAGTGTGACGGAACTTTTGCTTCCGCTTCCCCGCACTGCTTCCGCATGGAATCCGGCAGACACAGTACCATGACGAAGCATCTCCTTCAGTATTTCCGCTTCCGCATCCAGCAACGCCAACGTCTTGTCGATAAACACGTCATACAGGATATTGCGGCAATCTTCAGCCATTCCGTTGCATGCCTGCCGCATAAAGGCCAGCTCTATTTTTGTGTAGTTCAGACAACGTAGCTGTCCCGTCAGGTCCCCTGCCGGTGAAAGCGTAGCAAGGCAGTTCACGAAATCGTCATAGGCAGCCGGCAACTCACCTAGCGCAGGTCCGGCACCGTTTGTATAAGAGGCGAACAGATTAAAAAGAGAGGTTTCCACCAATGTCTTCATCGTATCATGTTTTTAGGTTCCACAATTCAACTCTCCACTCATCCTGCCGGAATAAAGACAAGTGCCATGCCTGAAACAGTACACAGATAAAACATTGGAAATAAACCATATAGAAAGCAGTAAAAATGATGTGTACATAAAAGCATTGTGGATTGGACATGATGTGTCCGAATTTCGGACATATTCTAATCCAGACGATACTTCCTCAGTTTCAGATAAAACGTGCTCCGGCTGATGCCCAGCAGCCGTGCGGCAGCCTTCCTGTCATTGCCCGTTGCCTCCAATGCTTTCAGAATGGTTGCCCGTTCCATCCGCTCGTCATTAAGTGAATACTCTCCCGGTTGCCTGCCTTTATCGGGAATGTCTATCTCCCCGGTGGTTATCCAGTCATCTTTAGCCAATAAGGTGGCCCGTCTGACAACCATCCTCAGTTCCCGTATGTTTCCCGGCCACGAATAAGATTTCAACCGTTTCTGTACTTCGCGGTCAAAGCCTTTCACTTTCCTTGAGAACTCTTGATTGGCGGCATCCAGCATGAATTCCGCCAACGGGATAATATCCTCAATGCACTCTGCCAGCAATGGTACATGCAACGGAAATTCATTCAGACGATGGAACAGGTCTTCCCGGAAACGTCCTTCGGCTATCGCCTTCTCCAGGTCCTCATTGGTAGCAGCTACCAGACGGATGTCCGTCTGAATCTCCTCTTTACCGCCTACGGGACGGTAGCGTTTTTCCTGCAAGGCACGCAACAGTGCCCTTTGTACTTCGGCATTCAGATTACCCACCTCGTCCAGAAACAGTGTCCCATGGTTGGCGGCGGCAAACATGCCCGTCTTGTTTTCCGTCGCTCCGGTAAAGGCACCCTTCACATGACCGAACAGTTCCGATGCCGCCAGTTCCTTCGGAAGTACCCCGCAATCCACTGCGATGAAAGAAGCATCCGACCGACCGCTCAACACATGTATCTGCCGGGCCACATACTCCTTGCCTGTCCCTGATGCGCCACGTATCAGCACGGCTAACGTATCCACCGGAGCCACCAGCCGGATATGCTCCTGCAATCTCAATGCCAAAGGGCTTTTGCTTGTATAGAATCTTTGTTTTGTATTGCCGTCCCTTCTCTTACGTTCCAATGCT
This sequence comes from Bacteroides sp., assembly GCA_019414725.1. Lineage (GTDB taxonomy): Bacteria > Bacteroidota > Bacteroidia > Bacteroidales > Bacteroidaceae > Phocaeicola. The sequence continues at coordinate 11,461 of DXLM01000076.1, read as the reverse complement.
TTCCGGATAATACCGAGTACCTTTTCTGTCTGCACAGGTTTGGGCAGATAGTCCACGGCACCTTTTTTAACCGCTTCCACGGCACCGGGTATATCCCCGTAGCCTGTCATGATGAGGAAAGGAATACGATAGCCATGTGTATTCATCCATTCCAGCAGTTCCATGCCATTGCCGTTGTCGAGACGAAAATCCGATAATACCAGATCCACATCATGGTTGTCCAAAAACTCCTTTGCATTGTCCACGGATAATACATAACGAGCATTGATACCATTTTTCACCAGCCAGTTTGTGGTAGCACGTGCATACACACGGTCATCCTCTACTATCAATACAGTTTCCATATACTCTTTTCTTTATTCTTTTTGCTTTCTCTACAGCATGTTCCACAGCTTTAATCAGTTCCTCTATTCTTTCGTCCGATAAGCCACCCCATTTTTCGGAAGGCATGGAAGCCATTTCCCTCAGTTCACTTTGGGGAATGTTTATACGGATCATTTCCCAAAGCGGCGCGGCTTTGTGTATGATACTTCCCAACTTCTTATAATCTCCCGTGGAAAAAGCGTCCCTTATTCCGGCAAGTTCACCCATGGTATCCTTTATGAACAGGTCCAGCATCTCTTCCACGTTTTCCTCTCCTTCCATGATGGCAGCAAAAGCAGGTCGATCCATCTGTGAAACTGCCGCCAGCAACTCTTCCTCAGAGAAAGGCTTATACAGACAGTCGGCAAAACCTGCGGTAAGATACTCTCCCTTTTTATCGGAACGTGCCGTGATGGCTATGACGGGAATCTCCCATGCCCGGGGAATGTTCGAGGTCCTCAACAGCTCAAGGACCAAGAAGCCATTCGTACCGGGCATCTGTATGTCGGTCAGCAGAAGGTCGTATTTCTGTTTGTTCAGACAATCCATCAACTCCCGGACATCCGAGCAGCAGTCACAGTGAATCTGATTACGGGAAAGCATTTTACTGATGACTCCCAGCTGGATACGGTTGTCATCAATGACCAGCACACGGATATCAACGGGCAATTCACAAACAGGAGAAAACTTCTCTTCCGGACAGACGGGGTGTCCGGCCGGTAGCATAGGCAGGAAAACAGAAAAACGGCTGCCCTCACCGGGTACACTCTCCACTTCCACATGCCCCTGCATCAAGGATACGAGTCGGGCCGTGATTGCCAACCCCAACCCGAAGCCGGGGATATTACGCGCATTGTCGAGCCTTTCGAAAGCTCCGAATATCCGTTTTTTCTCCTCAAGGCCTATTCCCATACCCGTATCCAGGACAGAAATATGAAGATTTCCCGGCCGGTATTCCACCTCAAGAAGCACCTTCCCGTGAAATGTGAACTTCAAGGCATTGGACAGCAGGTTGCCGACTATCTGCCGGATATGCGAGCTGTCACAGTTGACCATAACATCCAGACCGGAGAAAGATGCAGTGAACGCAAGTTTTTTCTGCCGGGCGGCAAGACGGTGGCTGTCCGCTATTTCTTCAAACAGAGTTTTCAAGCTGAAGAGTGTGTTTTTGGAGTGCGTCCCACCTTCATCCATCCGGTGATATTCCATCAGCGTGTCTACCAGAGCGAGCATATAATCGGACGAATGCAGGATATTGTCCAGATAACCGACCCTGCAACTACCATCGCTTTCCGAAGACAACTGTTCCGCACAGCCTCTGATAGCTGCCAGCGGAGCACGCAGGTCATGGGCCACTGAGGCCATCAGCTCCTTACGTGAACGGAGCAATTCTCTATTCCGATTGTCGGACTGTTCAAATTCCCTCTCATACCGAAGACGACGGTTCAAATCCCGGTGAATGAGGATATACAATACAATTGCCAGTAAAGAGATAGACAAAGCCAAGCCGGCTACCACATAGTAGGAATTATTCCGTTCAAGGACAAAGGTTCTGTAGCGTGCAGCAAAACGTTCGTTATTCTCCCGTTCAAATTCAGAGACTATGCTGTTCATCCTTTCGTTCAGTTCCATGCCGCCAACGTATAAGCTGTCCATCTGTGCCTGTATTTGCACTAATCTTTCAGCCTGTTCCAAGGACAGAGAGTGGAGCATACATGTTGCCATTCCGATTGAAGGGACAATGAACAAAGAGCAATGCCTACATTCGCCATCTTCCTTCTGTCGCTGACAGGCAAATTTATTCTCTTTTAATGGAAAAATATCCCAAATTCCCTTCTTAGAACTATCTCTCGTACCGGATTTAAACAAGACCATATTCCTCTTTTGCTGCACAGCTTGTCTCCCAGCAGTCAAAATAATGGAAGGGATACTTTCCTGTACAATATCGCCAATACTCTGCAATTCATTGAAAGTATGCATTGTCTTGGAAAGAAGAATTTCTTTATTCCAAAGAAGAAGACACAATGAGTCAATACGTTTTTTTTGTAAGGGAGTATGGACATACTCCTTTAGGAGTTGCAGACTGTCACAAACCCCATATCGTTTATAACTGTAGTTCTTCAAATCGTTGTCATCCCATGTTATGGCAATTTCCGCATGAGTAGAAAGATCCAATAGGCCTATGTAACTTTTTTCTGCTAGACTATGTATCGCTGCCAACTCCTTCTCTTCTTTGCGCAGCATGTGTCTTAGTACCTGTTCCTTGCGGAACTGATAGACAATGAAAGCTAACAGTAAAACTAAAATAGCATAACCGAAGCATATTTTTAACTTTAACCACATAATGATACCGACTGTAAATTTATATAATGTTCACATCAATAAGTGCAATATCTGAAAAGGCAAAATAAAAAACTTATTAGTATATAGTGACACTAATACTAAATCATCTTGTATTGATAAATTGCACTGATAATGTAGTGCTTTTAGCTGATTGACAATCAAATTTTACTATACATTAAAGCTCTTTTTGTTTTTATAATTACACGAACTTTTCAATTTTAACAATATTAAGAAGAGAAATAGAACATATAATTTGTATATAGTGTATCTAAAAGGAAATAAGAACAAATATTCACATTATAAAACGGAATAAAATAAGGTGTTTTTTTTTAAAATCCTAACAGTTTCATCACCGGACTTATAAAATGACCTATTCTGCCGATATAGGAATTTTCCTGTTGTTTCAAGTTTCGGAAGGCAGTCAATTCCTTTATCTTCTGTTCTTTTGTTGAAAAGTCTTTTTCTGTCTGTTCTATCCGGCTGATTTCTTTGTCGAGGGCATCAAGCTTTTCAGAATGATGGGGATAATATCCAAGAAACCATACGATGACAGAAGCTACAAGAATGACACTTCCCCTTTTATGCAGATACTGTTTGGCTTTTTCCCACATATGTATACAGATGGCGCGTGTAGTAGGCATCCGGTAAGGAGGCAGTTTCATTACAAAAGGAACATCCTCGTTCTTGAATAAAAACTTTCTGAACAATCTGGCCATGCATACCGCAGCTGTAATACCTGTAAGGCATAAGACTAAAAGCATGGTTCCCGCATATTCCGCAAAAAAAGTTCTGCATATTAATACATAGAGAGGCAGACGGGCACTGCAACTCATCAGAGGGACAGCCAGCATGGTTATCATGCGGCTACTCCGGCTTTCTATGGTACGGGTAGCCATTACAGCCAATACGTTGCATCCGAATCCCATAATCAGCAGAATGAACGACTTGCCATGCAAGCCCATTTTGTGCATCAATTTGTCCATAATAAATGCTGTCCGTACCATATATCCGAAATCCTCCATCAGTAATATGAAAAAGTACAGAATCAGAATTTGCGGCAGGAACACAATGATACCGCCCACACTGTTTATAATTCCGTTAGTCAGCAAATCCGCCAACGGACCGGGAGCAAAATTCTCCTGTACCAGTTGTTCCATCCAGCTCATCCAGGAGTCGATCCATCCTTTAGGATATTCTCCGATGACAAAAGTGGCTTCGAACATGAGCCATAGGAAGAAAATGAACAGAGAAAAACCAAGCAACTTGCTGGTGGCAATATGGTCAATCAACTTTGTTTTGTCTTTTTTATGCATGGGATTTTCATGATAAGTCTCCCGGAGTGCTCCTGATATAAAGCCATAACGGACATCTGTGAAAGCGGTTTCCGAATCAGTCTGCAACAAATCTTGAATGGTGTTTATAGCCTTTTCCCTCACTGCCATCAGCCGGGAATAATTCCCCCATCTCTTGACCATTCTTTCTATCTCCACATCCTTTTCCAATAGTTTGATGGCAAGGAAACGTTTGGAAAAACGCTCGGCTACGTTCCCGTAGATTTTCAATTCCTTATGCATTCTATCAATTTCCGTTTCCAGCGTATTGCCATAGTTTATGTGTATATGGCGCGTCAGCGGTTCTTTGCCTCATACACTTCTATGATTTTTTTCAGCAAGCTGTCTATGCCGAAACCGGTTTTACCGATAGTGGGTATAATCGGTACACCTATCATCCGTGCCAGAGATACATAGTCGAACCTGTCGCCTTTCTTCTCAAGTTCATCATACATGTTCACGGCAATGACCATGTGGGTATCCATGTCAATCAACTTGCTGGTAAGATATAGATTCCGTTCAAGATTCGATGTGTCAATCACATTGACAACAATGTCTGGCTAGTCCTCTTTCAAGTATTTACGGACATATAGTTCTTCCAGAATATAGGTGGACAAGGAATAAGTTCCCGGAAGATCTATGATTTTAAATGTATATTCGTCCTGGGTGAACACCTCTTCTTTGGCATCTACCGTGACTCCACTGTAATTGCCTACATGCTCATACGCTCCAGATGCAAAATTGAACATAGATGTTTTTCCACAATTCGGATTACCGACCAGTGCGATATTGATAGTTTTCCCTCTGTCTTTAGCAAATCGAATAAAATCTTCGTGTGACAGAGTAGTAAGTGTATTAACCTGTGACTCCGTGTCTGTTATTGTACCATATTCGTGTTGATATTCATTCATGCTTACAACTTCCACCAGCTCTGCATCACTTTTGCTAAGAGAAACATTATAGCCCATCACCTTGTAATAGACAGGATCGCCCAAAGGCGCACTCCGGACAGCCTCCACTTCTTGTCCCTGTACAAATCCCATCTCGATAATGCGCTTTCTGAAAGGCCCTCTACCGAGTACTTTCGTAATGATTCCTTTGTCATCCCTTTTTAAATCAGAAAGTTTCATATCAATATTTTAATGTTTGATTTTTATCTTTTATCGGCAAAGTTAGAGCGGATTATTTGCAATCTTGTTGCATGTTTTTTTGTTGTTTCGATAAAAAACTGTAATTCAATAATTAATGTTATTTCTAAACATATTTGCAACAAGATTGCAAATAAAAAAATGTATTTTTGCAGTGCTAAAACAGATAAAGAATACTGCATGGAAAAGGCGGTATAAAATACCGCCTTTTCCACTTGATAGCTTTACTGATTGTTGAACTTTAAAAATTCATATCCATGTCAATAAAGCAATGTGAAGACAGACTGCTGGACAGGGGACTACGTCCGACCCCGGCAAGAATCCTAACTCTACGTAAATTATCCGAACTGGAATATCCTGTTTCTCTGCTTGAACTTGAGACTATGCTTGACACATTGGACAAGTCTACCATTTCCCGTTCATTGGCTGTACTCCTGAAACGTCATGCCATTCATTCATTTGAAGATGGAAGCGGATCAACCAAATATGAGATTTGCAGAAGTACGGTGGAACATTGTCCTATAGAAGAGCAACATGTACATTTCCATTGTGAAGCTTGCAACAGAACATTCTGTATGAAAGAGCATAAAATCCCAATAATCAGCCTTCCCAATGGCTATGCAATCGAAAACATCAATTATACCATAAAAGGGGTATGTCCTGAATGCCAATGTCAACAACGAAAGGTATTGACAAATTAGGAGAAAGACAATACCACATAGGTGTAAATATTGAGTTTAATATAGAAAGAGACTCCTTATAGTAATTCTTATGGAGTTACTCTTTCTTTATCATCATTGTTGTCAGTGGGCTAAAATTTCGGGCTCTGACTCTGTGATTAAAATGGTATACTCCCATTGTGCAGACGGCAGGCGGTCTTCTGTATAAACAGTCCATCCGTCTGATTGATCCATCACGACTTTCCAAGTACCCATATTAAGCATCGGCTCTATGGTTAATGTCATACCAGGAACCAATAGCATACCTGAGCTCTTTCTACCATAATGCAACACTTCCGGCTCCTCGTGGAACTGTATTCCTACACCATGACCGCAAAAATCACGAACTACAGAAAAGCCATTGCGCTTGGCATGGCACTCTATTACATGACCTACATCACCCAAAAAAGTAAACGCCTGAGCGGCTTGCACTCCCTTTTTCAGACACTCTTCAGTAACACGTACCAGCTTTTCTTTTTCTGAAGAGGTTTTCCCAATAATAAACATCCGTGAAGCGTCTGCATAAAAACCGTTAACTATCGTTGTACAGTCTACGTTTACAATATCACCTTCATGGAGCACCTGATTCTCATTAGGAATGCCGTGGCACACCACTTCATTAACCGAAATACAACAGCTATTCGGAAAACCGTGATACCCCAATGTTGCAGGAATACCCTGGTGATCCATGGTATATTCATACACCAAACGGTCTATTTCTGCGGTACTGATACCTTCCCGAATATTTTCCTCCACACAATCCAATACAGCTGTATTCAACAGTCCACTTTTCCTTATTCCTTCAATTTGTTCCGGCAATTTAATGAGTTTTCGTGAGGGAACCAGTCTGCCTTTTTTTCCCAATACATCACTTTTTTATCAACTTCTGTCAAAGGCATGCCCGGAATGGGATGCCATTGATACTTTGCTTTCTTCATCTTATTTAAATTTTTTAGCCAAAATACGGATTGAATTCAACACAGCTAATAAAGCCACTCCTACATCAGCAAAAACAGCTCCCCATAATGAAGCGTATCCCAAGACCCCTGCCAACAAAATGATAACTTTCATGCTGATAGCCCCAATGATATTCTGCCATACTATACATTGTGTGGCACGTCCTATTTCAATGGCTGTAGCCACCTTCGATGGTTGGTCTGTTTGAATTACCACATCAGCACTTTCAATGGCTGCATCCGACCCTAGACCACCCATGGCAATACCTACATTGCTAAGAGCCAATACAGGTGCATCGTTCATGCCATCGCCTACAAAAGCTACAGTACGAGTAGCATGAAATGACAACTTCTGAATATAGGTAGCTTTGTCTTCAGGTAGCAAGTCACCATGTGCCTGCGGAATTTCCAGTTCGCGAGCCACTTTTTCCACTAATGATTGCTTGTCGCCTGATAGCAGATGGATATCTTTTACGCCTAATTCCTTTAGATGCCGGATAGCTTGTACCGCATCCTCTTTCAATTTGTCAGCCAACCATACAGCTCCGGCATATACTCCGTCTATAGCACATACGACAACCGTCATTTCAGATTCAAGTACCTTAGATGGTACTACCGTCTTCCGCATCAAAAGTAGTCGTGGATTCCCTACCAGTACATTTTTTCCATCAATAATGGTTTCCACACCATATCCAGCTATTTCCTGCATGGATAAGGCCGAATGTAAGGAAATATGCTGCCCCCGCACATACTGCTGAATGGCTTGTGCAATAGGGTGAGTACTCTTCTGTTCAGCCGTTCCGATGATTGCAAGCAATTCCTCTTTCTTCAAGGTAGCAGCTTGGACAGATGCTACTTCAAACTGCCCGGTAGTCAATGTTCCGGTTTTATCAAAAGCAATGCTGTCTAATTTTGTGATAGCATTCAGATAATTACCTCCTTTAAAAAGGATACCCGCACGGGAAGCAGCACCGATTCCACCATAATATCCCAAAGGAATACTGATGATCAAGGCACAAGGACAGGAAATCACCAAGAAAACCAGTGCACGATAAAGCCAGTCGGCAAATACATAATCGAAAGAAGGAGCTAACCATTCCACCACTGCAGGTATTATAACTACCAGTGCCGAAAGGAATAGCACCAAAGGCGTATAAATCCGGGCAAAACGCCGTATGAACAGTTCTGTCGGAGCTTTCCGTGCGGATGCTTCCTGAACCAAAGAGAGAATACGAGCTAATGCACTCTGCTCGTAAGGACGTTTCACTTCTAAATCAACCTTCTGGTTAAAGGCAATCATGCCTGCCAGCACCTCACCGTTTACCTCAATAGAACGAGGCATACTTTCACCTGTCAAAGCCGAAGTATCAAACAGTGCCGATTCGTTTATCAATGTACCGTCCAACGGTATTCTTTCTCCCGGTTTCACCTCGATGCGCTCACCTACCTGCACCTCCTTGGGTGCCACTTCGATAAAAGCTCCATTCCGGAATACCTGGGCACGTTCCGGACGGACATCCAGCAGTTCTCCAATATTCTTAGTAGCACGTTCCACAGCTCCATGCTGCAACATCTCCCCTACTGTATAGAGTAACATTACAGCTACAGCTTCGGGGTATTCACCGATACAGAAAGCTCCGATTGAAGCAATGAGCATCAAAGTGAACTCATTGAAAAAATCCTTGTCACGCATGCTGTGCCAAGCAGCATGCAACACCGGCAAACCTACAGGCATAAAGGCAAGCAGATACCACACAGACTGGATTGTACCCTGAAACCAACTTAGCTGGATATAGCTCATCACGATACCTGCCAACAACAACATCCCCGAAACAAGAGAGCTCCATTTACCGGACACTCCATCGGCATGATGATGGGCACAGCAAGAGTCGGCATGAGGTGAAGATACAGATGGGGATACATACTGGGCTTGGCAGCAGGATTCTGCTGCATGTAGTTGTTGAAACGGATTAGAATGTATTGTTTTCATACTGAGATATATTTTTCTTTCACACTGCAAAGGTAGAACATATCTCATACAACTTGGTTGCAAAGCACATATCAGCACCTGAAAGAATAAAGACGGATGCCCTATAAATTAAGAGCATCTGCCTTCTTCTTTAATTACACGGTCACACTACATGCTTACGACTCTGATCCGGTCAGTAAAAGCGGACTAAGCAGCTTTTGCCCCTTCTCCCCATGGATATGACAATCTGCTTATACGCCATATCAGAAACGTCACAGGCAGCATATACTTCCGGAACAGAGAGCCAGTTTGTCCGTGATGATTTCATCCGCATTGTTTACTTGAACAACATCCCGGAAGAAAAAACTTCTATAGAGATCATATTTTTTCTGTTCTTTAATTATATACATTATCTGTAACAAAACACAGAGACATTAAAAAGAAAGAAGAGAAATACACATTAATAAGGTATTTCTCTTCTTGGCACAATCATCTGTGGTTTATTTATGTACGGAAAAAATGACTATTTTCTTTTAGTTACCTTGAGAATGTCCGTCATGGAGAGGGATTTCATAAAAATCTTCTGCCCCGATTTCTTCGATAATATGTGTACCATCTGATGAAATATATCCTACAGATGTAGCATAACGTTCCCAATCGGAAACTAACTCCTTCAGTTTGTCGGTATATTGATGAGACAAATCTTTTTTCTCGGAATAATCACGACTTATATCATACAGCTTCCAGTGCATACCGTCCCCATAAGGAGGAAGTAGAAGGGTCGCTTTCCACTGTCCCTTTATGACTGCCTTGCTTTCTGCCATTTCAAAACAGATGGCCTCGTTATCCGTGCGTGACGGTGTTTCTGATGAGAAAGTAGCACGGAGAGATTTTCCATAAAGTGGTGCAAGCTTCTTGCCCCTGTACACATCCGGTCTGGAAATCCCGACATAATCCAGTACTGTAGGAAACAAATCAGTGACATGCATCAAGTTGCTGGTATCTATCTTGCCTCGCTGTACATCCAGACCAGAAACAATCAATGGTACACAAATACCTCCTTCCGCTGTAGTCATTTTATAATACGCATAGGGCGTGTTGCAAGCCTCCGCCCATGCCTTTCCTAAAGATACATCAGTACATTTGCGATCATGACAGTTTTGTTACGGCCAAGAAAGTATATAACCGCTATGCAGGTTTCTCAAAGGAATGCCATACTCTTATGGTACTCTTCAGAGAACAGATTGAATCGTATAAAGAAAAGATAGGCAAAGGAAAGGCGGAAAGCACTTACCGTGGACTGGTTGCCGACTACAAGAGTCTTTTGCTTTTCATGAAAACCAAAAAGAACATCGAGGATATAGCTATTGACGAGCTTGAAAAGTCGTTCATTGAGGACTATTACACATGGATGCTCGGCACGGCAGGCAATGCGAATGCCACCGCTTTCAACCGTGTCAATACCTTGAAGTGGCTGATGTATATCGCGCAGGAAAAAGGCTGGATACGGGTTCATCCGTTCGCATCATTCGAGTGTATGCCCGAATACAAGAGGCGTTCTTTCCTCTCCGAAGAGGAACTGCAAAGGATAATCCATATAGAACCGAGATACAAACGCCAGCGTGCCATGCGCGACATGTTCCTGTTCATGTGCTTCACCGGTCTTTCCTATGTGGACTTGAAAGCCATAACATACGATAATATCCATACCGACTCCGACGGCGGTACATGGCTGATGGGCAACCGTATAAAAACGGGAGTGGCGTATGTCGTAAAATTATTGCCCATTGCTATCGAACTGATTGAAAAATATAGGGGTACGGATGAAAAGAAAGACTCCCCGAATGTGTCTTTCCGGTAGGTGAATACAATGCCATGCGGCTCAGTCTTGGAATCATAGGCAGGAAATGCAACTCCGGGGCGAGGTCACCCCGCACATCGGACGCCACGCATTTGCCGTTCTGGCCATACTCAAGGGGATGCTGCTGGAAACTCTTCAGAAAGTGTTTGGGCATAAGTCCATCACATACGACCTGCGCATCCATTCACTTGTCCGGCGCAGGCGGGGCAATCTTTTTCTGGAAGTCGCCTATCTGTACGACCAGCGTGCTGACCAGCTTTCTCAACTCCTAATACGCGCTTGTTTCAATAATTGTCAGTTCCATACTAAAATTCTTTTTAAGATTCTGAATATGCGACAAAGTAACGCACATCCTATATCCTTTCCAAACAGATAATATCAGAGTCTTCCGTTGGCGTGCATTGGCGTATCCAACGTTAAAAGAGAAGGTCCTTCACCTGCATCCATGCGGCAACGGAACTTCCATTCCCTTACTTGTTTTCCATAAATTTATAGGATCAATTTCTGGTGCATGATATTAATAGTCATTATTCTGTCTGCTTTTTTTGCTTGCATAATTGCAGCTAACAGTTATCTATTCCAGAACGCATTGTTATGGAAAATGGCAAGCTGTTTTGTTGGTTTATGGATATTGTGTATGATAATTACCGTCTTCGTTTGTCGTAAACTTGAATGCTCTAATTAAAACAGTACGGTTGTCATGCTTTGTGTGTTTTATCACGGCTCTTTCATTTAAGCTTAGATAAAGGCACATAATTCCCCCACCCACTT
>DXLM01000075.1 GCA_019414725.1 Bacteroides sp. | reverse complement strand
GCATACCCTCGTCTATAGATATTGAATTCTTAGAATTAAACGACAACCCCTACTTAGGGTATATTTCCTTCTGTCTTGCTTTTTTTATTATAAAAAGAACTATTTTTGTGATAAATCCGAAAACTATGAATACAAATCTGTCTCTTCGTCGCAGGCTGGGGTTAGAGATAGCCCGTAAGATAACGAATACATTGGTCGAACAGCATCCTCTGAAACAATTATTCTGGGAATGTACTTTACGCTGTAACTTGCATTGCCGTCACTGTGGCAGCGATTGCAAGAAAATATCCGGTTATGCCGATATGCCTAAAGAAGATTTTCTTCGGGTTTTGGATAATATAGCTTTGCATACCGATCCGCATCATGTTTTTGTGGTAATTACGGGTGGAGAGCCTCTTATGCGTGAAGATTTGGAAGAGTGTGGAAAAGCTATTCACGACAAAGGATTTCCGTGGGGAATGGTGACAAATGGGCTGGCTATGACTCCCGAACGATTTACTGCTTTGCTGAAGGTTGGAATGCATACTGCTACAGTCAGTCTGGACGGGTTTGCCGATGAGCATAATTGGATGCGCGGACATCCGCAAAGCTTTGACAAGGCTATTCGAGCTATTCGTATGATGGCCGCTATTCCCGGATTTGTGTTCGATGTGGTAACATGTGTCAATAAGCATAATTATGCGCAGTTAAATGAATTGAAAGAGTTTCTCATTGGCATAGGGTTAAAACAGTGGAGGTTGTTTACGGTATTTCCTGTAGGACGTGCAGCCAGTGATGCCGAACTTCAATTGTCCGGCGAGGAGTTTCGTGGAATGCTGGATTTTATCAAGCAAACTCGTAAGGAAGGGCGTATACGCATCAGTTATGGATGTGAGGGATTTTTAGGTAATTATGAAGGTGATGTACGCGATCATTTCTTTTCCTGTCAGGCAGGGATAACAGTGGGATCAGTCCTTATCGATGGCTCTATATCCGCTTGCCCCAGCATTCGTGCCGATTTCCATCAGGGAAACATTTATAAAGATGAGTTTATGGATGTATGGGAGAATAACTATCAGCCTTATCGCGACCGCACATGGATGAAGAAAGGAGAGTGTGCTACATGCAAGTATTTCCGCTATTGTCGTGGAAATGGTATGCATTTGCGTGATGGACAAGGAGAGTTAATGGTCTGCCATTTGAAAAGAATCGTCAATCCTTAATGTAAAAAATCATACAGTTATGAGAAAGAAAGTTAGTTGTTTTAGTACTCGAGTCTGGGCTGGATTTCTTGCTTTGCTAGGCTTTGCTGCATGCACCAGTAATGAGGATCCAGAAGATATTCCATTGGAATATGGAACACCTACGGTTGGTTTTCAGGTGCAAGGAGTAGTAACCGACGAGGAAGGTAATCCGCTGGAAGACATTCAGGTTATCGTACGCAGAGCGTACAATAATGATTATCGTTCGGGGGATACAATTTACACGGATAACAAAGGGGCGTTTGCCGCAGAGAAATTTGTTACAACCGGTTTCGAGCCAGATGAGCAGAAAGTTTATTTCAATGACGAAAAGAAGGTTTTCAAGTCGGATTCTATTTTACTGAAAGATATGAAGCTCGAAAAAATAGAGGAAGGGTCTGGCTGGAGCCATGGTACTTATCAGGCCACTACGGAGGTTAAGTTGAAGAAAGCGGAAAAAGAAGAATAAAGCAGCTTTTCCCTTTGAAAAAAGACGATGAATTATGGCGAAAAATCTGTACGAAGTTTCCTGATCTTTGTACAGAAAAAATAAAAACTTCAGCATCTTTTCCCGAAAAGATGCTGAAGTTTTTTATATTGTTACATAACAAACTTTACAGCCACCCAGCGGTTCTTTTCCCGATGGTGAACGAAAGTCATTCCCAGACTTTCAGCCTTTTCGCGGATAGCAGGAATGTCTTCTACGTAGAATCCGCTCATATAAAGTTCAGAACCCTTGTGCATGCATGCTGCATAGGCAGCCATATCATTCAGCAGAATATTACGGTTGATATTGGCTATGATGATGTCGAACGGCTTGCGTCCTTTCAGAAGCGATGCATCACCCAGTTCTACTGTGATGTTTGAAATATTGTTCAGGGCAATATTATCGCGTGAATTGTTTACACACCAGTCGTCTATATCAATAGCAGTTACCGGATCTGCTCCTCTCATGCTTGCCAGAATAGCCAGAATAGATGTTCCGCATCCCATATCGAGTACTGACTTGCCTTTCAGGTCGGCATCCAGCAGTTCGCCTAGAATAGAACTTGTTGTTTCGTGATGTCCGGTTCCGAAAGCCATTTGCGGATTGATTACAATATCATATTCAGCCTGCGGGTAGTCATGATGGAAGGTGCTGTGTATCACGCAGCGGTCTTCTATCACGATAGGCTGAAAAAAATTCTTTTCCCATTCCTCGTTCCAGTCTTTGTCTTCCGGTTCGGTAATGGTATAAGTAATTTGGGTATCGGGTATAGGAAAGTTTGCCAGTGTTTCTTTCAGGGCATTTTCATCGAACAAGCTTTGCTGTACATAAGCCTGAACGCCTCCTTCACACTCAACAAAACTCTCGAAACCTATTTCGCCTGCCAGTGCCGACAGGACATCGGTTACAATTTCATTGCACGGCTGTGCAGTAAAAGTGACTTCAAAGTATTTCATATATAGAGATATTCGTTTGTTTACACAAAGGTAGTGAAAATAGGGAAAACCCTATACTGAAATAGGGAATTTCTACTTGCCTGTAAGAATTTACTTCTTACTTTTGTAATTGAAATAAACCGTATAAAATGATATGAGTATGAAAAGTAGAATATGTGCTTCGCTGCTGATAGCTTGCTTGCCGTGGCTGGCTATGGCTCAAAGCAACGACGACCTTTACTTTATTCCGAAAAAAGAAAAGAAAACGGAACAGAAGGCAGAGGTTAAGTCCGTTCCGAAGCAGACTTCAAACAATACGACGGTATATGCAGCTCCAGGGTCGACTATCGTGGTGAAGGACGTTACAGGAAAGACTCGTGACATTGACGAATACAATCGCCGTTATACTTCACGCGATAATACCTTTTCTATGCAGAACGATACACTGTATATCGAAGAGAAGCCTTATGGAGAGCGTGGAGAGTGGGTTAACGGTTTCGAAGGTTCTCAGGATGATTATGAATATGCCATGCGAATCATACGTTTCCGCAGTCCGCGATATGCCATACCTGTAAGCAGCCCGCTTTATTGGGATGTTGTATACGGGGGATATGCTTCATGGGACTGGAATATTTATGAAGACGGATTGTATGCATATGTTTTCCCGACATCTACGAACCCGTTGTGGTGGGACTGGCGCTGGAATTGGGGCGTTGCAGGCCCGAGATGGGGATTCAGCTGGGGATGGTCTTCTCCGTGGTATTATAGCAGTTGGTATTCTCCTTACTGGTATGGTGGCTACTGGGGTGGCTATTGGGGAAGTTACTATGGCGGTTACTGGGGTGGTTACTGGGGACCTGCCTGGCATCATCACCATCATTATCCGTACTGGGCAGGCAACTACCGTGTCGGACATACAGACTACCGCCCGTCAAGATATACAGGATATTCTTCTTCCAGACGCAGTACGTCAGGATTTGGTAATACCAGCAGATTTACAACTAGCTCACGAAGAGGGTCTTCAAGTGGTGTAGGTCGGGTTGTTCGTCCGGGAAGTGGAGCAGGAAGTTCTTCGTCTACTTCCGTTCGTCCTTCGGGTGGAGGATCAAGTTTCCAGCAGAACGGTCCATCGTCAATAACTCGTCCGTCACGTGGAAACGGAAGCAGCTATGTACGTCCTAGTAGTACAGTAGACCGTACAGGATCTATCTACAGCCGTCCTAGCAGTACCCGACGCAGTTCGAACTATAACAATAACCGTTCGAATACTCGTTCCAGCAGTAGTTATTCCACTCCTCGTAGCTCAGGAAGCTCTTTCTCAAGAGGAAGCAGCAGCTATAGCCGAGGTTCAGCAACGGGAGGAAGTTCTTCACGTTCCAGCTCAAGAGGTGGTAGCTCAAGCAGAAGATAAAGAAACAAAAATTAGAAGGTCATTCGAATTATGAAAAAGAAAATAATGGTTCTGACTGTGGCTGGTGCATTAGCTTCGGCCGCAGCAGCACAAAATCAATATGATGCACTTCGTTTCTTAGGAAACGATGTAAATGGTACGGCACGCTTTGTCGGTATGGGAGGAGCTATGAGTTCACTGGGGGCAGATTTGTCTACTATTGGAACAAACCCTGCCGGCATCGGACTTTACAGAAGTAATGATGTTGCGTTGAGTTTTGGCTTTAATGCCAACAAATCGCATAGCGACTTTAATGGTAGTGTGATGGATGAAAGCCGTAATCGTGCTTCGTTCGATCAGGTTGGTTTTGTATGGAGTACGAAAATTGGCAACAAGACCGATTTGCGTTTTCTGAATTTCGCATTCAATTATCATAAGCGTGTTAATTTTAACCGTCAGTTCGCTTCGAAAGGTGGTTTGAATGGAAATTCGCTTACCTGGCAGATGGCTGATATGATAGATGGAGCTGGATATCAGACTGATAATCATTTTAATGGTCTGCTGGATGCCAACAATCCTTATACTGAAAGTTCGTTTTATGATACTCCATATTTAGGTGCTATGGGAGCACGTACCGGTCTGGTCGATGTGGATTGGGATGATAAAGGAAATATTCTTAATATCTATGGATGGAATGGTATAGATGGAGAATATTACAGCCGTGAGACAGGCTCTGTCAATGAGTACGATTTCAATGTTTCCTTTAATGTTCGCGACCGCTTTTATTTTGGTGCAACCTTGGGCGTTTATGATATTGATTACTTGCGTTACTCTTCGTATGGAGAAAACATGCAAAGATTAAATGGAGAGTATCAGGGAAATTTCACCTTAAACAATACGTATAAAACAGAAGGTACAGGAATTGATCTGAAAGTCGGTACTATCATTCGTCCGTTCGAATATTCTCCGTTCCGTTTTGGTCTGGCTATACATACGCCTATATTATATAATATGTCCGACCGTTATACATCGGTGCTGACGAGTAATTTGCCGTCGGCTAGCTATACTGAGAATTTAGCGGATTATTTATATGGCGGGCAATATGCATGGGATTACAGACTGATTACTCCGTGGCGCTTCAATGTTAGTGTCGGTACGATTGTAGGAGGCATTATGGCTTTGGACGCTGAATATGAGTTTGAAAACTATTCTGCAACCAAACTTCAGAATGCTGAAGGTGTGGAACTGAACGGTCAGTCAGCTATTAAGGAGACCTTGAAAGGGGTTCACTCGTTCCGTGTAGGTATGGAAACAAAAGTTTCATCTGCCTTCAGTGTACGTGCCGGATATCATTTCCGCTCGACACCTATTACGAGTGACGCATTCAAGAATATTCCGGTTACCGACAATACCCGTACCGATGCCGAATATCTGAATCTGAAGTCACGTCAGGCTGTCAGTGTTGGATTGGGTTACAGAGGTCGTCTGGTTTATGCAGATGTTGCTTATAAATATGATTTCTATAAAGGTGATTTTTACGCGTTTGACGGAGGTCTTGACCAGTCAGGAAATTTATTATTATCACCGACAAAAGTGAACAATGAGCGTCATCAATTGTTATTTACTATAGGAGTACATTTCTAAAAGATAGGATTATAATTGTGTGTGTTTATCGGCTTCACCTCGGGTAATGATATTACTTGGGGTGAAGTTTTTTTATTACTTTTCCTGTCTGTATTCTTTTCTTTTCCAGAAATTGAATCCGGCGTATATACGTAAGCTTCCGAAAGAGTTTGTCATCGAGAAATCAGATTTGCGATAGTCATACGTATTTAATACGAGTGAGGCCCCGATATAATATTTGCTGTTGTTCCATGTTATGCCTGCGCGGGTTACCAGATCGAAATTAATATCGTTTATCCACTCAAACCAGTCGTTTTCCATATCTGTTGGTTTTCCGTTCATTTTAGCTTTTTTATAAGCGATAGCTGGCATTAGCGAAACGTTGAGCAGACAGTTCTTGGCAAATACCCAGTTATATCCGTATCCGAAACTTAAATTGTAATCACGATATTTCAGGCTGTTGAATTTTAGTGACGACTGTATTTGTTCAATCATCTCGGCTGGTAGTTTGGTATGATTGAAAGAAATACTATGGTGTGAGTATGAAAAACCAGCCATAAACGAACCACAGCTGCGGCGCTGATTAGTAGACTGGCTGTATGCTGCCGGATATGAAAATTTCTTGTTGTTGAAAATCCAGTATGCATTAAGGCCGACTATTTTGCTTTGGAAGCCTTCGAATTTCTGACCTACATAATCTTCCGGAAGATTGAATCCTGAATAGGAATTTATATGAAAGTCGCTACCTGTTTTTCTGTAATAAAAGTCAGCTCCAACTCGTGAACTGTATAGGTTGAAAACATATTCTTTCTTCGATTTGCCGCTTTGGCTTTTGCCTATGAGATCGGGAATGCTGAATGACATTCCTAAAAATATCCATCTCCAGCCGAAATAGGCTCCTATTTTAGGAGTTGGAGTAGGTGCAAAACTGATGTTTTGTCTTTCTTCGTTTATTCGGGTCCCCAGACGGTAACGTTCATGCCAGAAACTTTGTTCCACCATAAACGTCAGGTTATATTTGTTGGGAGCGATGTAGGTGGTATCTGTTTCTGTAAAAATCTTTTCCAAATGTTGCATAAATTTATTCTGCTTTTCGGTCTGTGCCTGTATTGTCTGACCGAAAAGCAGTAGGATTATGCCGATATGTCGGAAAAATTTCATGACGTCTGTATTGAGTGGCGCGATGAATAAAGTTTTTCAGAGTTTATTTAGAATACGGTCCATTACCCAGTTTGTAGGAGTTGCACTCACCCCGTCGCATGTGCAGATTGCTTTCCCTTGTAAATGTTCTACCACAGCCTGAATCAACGGAAGTTGTACATATGGCGGATTCTGTGGGAGTATTTCCTCACGACCGCGTTCAGTGTGCAGGGCAATCGGATCATAGGTAAAGACAGAGAAGCAAATCATACCCTTGTCACCTATAATTTCTATACGGTCTTCTTTTGCCGATTCGTGAGCAACGAAGCACCATGAACCTGAACCAGGCAGTCCGGAAGCAAACTTAAAGCAGGCACTGATAGTATCTTCTGCCTGATAAAGCCCTCCACGGTTGCTTGTATAACCTTCTGCTTCGAGTATACATCCGAACATTTCCTGAAGAAAGTCCAACTGATGGGGTGCCAGATCGTAAAAATATCCTCCTCCTGCGATGTCGGGCTGTACACGCCATGGAAGATTGGTGCTGTTGTAATCGAGTGCTCGCGGAGGCTGTGCGAAACGTATCTGTACATTGATTACATTTCCTATCTCTCCCTCTTCAACCAGTTGTCGTACTTTTTGGAAATAGGGCAGATATCTGCGGTAGTAAGCTACAAAACAAGGAACACCTGTTTCTTGCGATATACGGTTGATGCGGGCGCAGTCTTCATAACTTGCGGCCATCGGCTTTTCTATATAAACAGGCTTGCCGGCTTTCATCGCCATAATGGCAAATGTAGCGTGCGAAGAAGGAGGAGTGGCAATATAAATAGCATTGACATCCTCGTCGCCTATCAGTTCCTGAGCATCTGTATACCATCGAGGTATATTGTGACGGCGTGCATACGATTTTACTTTTTCTTCGTCACGGCTCATTACTGCTACTACTTTCGAACCGTCTATCATATTGAAGGCAGGTCCACTCTTTTTCTCGGTTACTTCACCGCAACCGATAAATCCCCAGCATACGTTATTCAGTTGTATCATAGTGTACGGTGTATGTATCAGTTAAAATATTTATTGTATAGCTTTTTATATTTTGGTGTTTGGACAAAATCATTGAGCCAGACGTTCAGGCTATCCAGCAGGGCAGGAGAATGTTTACTGACTCCCCAGGCATAAAACTGTGTGAAGCTGATGTCGGTATTGATGTCCAGATTTGGAAAATCGTCGATAGATGCACGGGCAATGTTTTCATCGCATACGGCATAGTCGATATCTCCTCCCGAAACCATAGCCAGTAATTGTTCCGGTCCATATAGTTCTACTTCATTTATGTAAATAGTATCGGCTATTTCGTCTATCAGATTATGTATACGCAGCAGTGCCGGCGATCCTTTTATCACATGAAGATGCTTATGTGCCAGATCAAGCTGACTCTGGATGTATAAGCTGTCTTTTCCTTCTTCTTTCTTTCGTTGTACTAAAACCTGTTTGCTTAATAGTAGAGTCCGTGTAAAAAGCAATGAGTCTTTTAGCTGGGTCGTTACGACTGTTCCGGTAGCTAGTATGTCGTATTGACCGTTGATGATACCTTGCAGACGCTTTTCAAAACTCATTTCAGGAGTAATTTCCAGTTTCAGTCCTTTCTCAGAAGCAAAAGCATTCAATAGTTCGTAATCGAATCCTTGTAATGTATCTTTGCTGACATGATAGCTTACTGCATTATATTCGGTTACGGCACGCAGCTGTCCGGAACTGAGTATTTCGGCATAGTCACGGGGGGAAGAAGCCGGTTTTTCTTCTTCTTGTGTATTCAGCATGATAATACCTGCTGCTATAGCCAGTGCTATGATGATATATCGTACTCCTTTTCTTAGCATAGTGATGTAGTTCTTAATCGAAGAAGTTCCATGATAACCCGAATTTCAGCAAGCGGGGATTCAGAGGGTAGTGAGGAGCCAGGAAGTAGCTCTTTTCTCCTTGTCCTTGAATCAGATTATACATGGCTATAAAAATACGGGTACGTTTCAAATGAATATTGACATATGCGTTCAACAATGGATAACCTCCTAGCTTGAAACGGGTTTCCTTATTTTGCAGATAGAACTGTCCGATAGCAGGTGCATAGTCGGGAGCGTAGTATTGAGTGAAATACCGGACATCTGTTCCCAGTTCTACCTGAAGTACTTTCTTTGCCAGACCGAATTTGAGATAGAAGTTATGGTATAATACCAGGTCGGGCAATGGCAAGACATCCTGATTGCTCGATTTCTGATAAGTAACTTCATTGTCAAGATGGAATATACCCAACTGGAAATCTTGATTCAATGTGGCGCTGAATATCTGGATATTACCCGTATGCTGTTTTACGGCTACATCATTTTTATAGCTTACAACTTCTTTATCCGAAACTGTTTCGGTATATTTTACAGAAGTATTGTCAAGATATGTATAGTTCTTAATGTTTTCTACTCCAGCTTTCAGTTGGGTTTTCCAATGGTCGATACTCAGTTTTCCTTCAATACGGGTACGCATGATTTTCGATAAGTCATTATTATCCCACCAGTAATGTTTGGAATGGAAATGTCTGTAATAGAATGTCGGATTCAGGTTTTTGATGTATGCATTCGCTTCCAGTCTGACTGTATCGCTGAACAGGCGGAAATTCAGATCACCTTTTCCTTCTATTTGAAACTGTCCGGCATCTTCTCCAGCCAGGGCTATTTCTCCCATGACGTCATAGTGTAATGTCTTTCCTTGTTCCTTGATGAGTTGTCCTCCTACCGATACGGTATTTTCAACATAGTCGGTCGGAATACGTTGTCCCGGAGTTTGAGCAAGGGTATCTGTCATTGTGAAACGGCGGTACTCATGACTCATGAAAGCTGTCAGTCCAGCCTTGGCCCATTTGTTGAATCCCTCACGTAAAGATATACCTATGGTATTTTTTACGGCAAGATGTTCTG
The DNA here is from genome assembly GCA_019414725.1 of Bacteroides sp. Lineage (GTDB taxonomy): Bacteria > Bacteroidota > Bacteroidia > Bacteroidales > Bacteroidaceae > Phocaeicola. The sequence goes on along the minus strand of DXLM01000075.1, from coordinate 3,863 downwards.
TTTCATCACGCTGGATGTCCGTCAAATAGTTATTCTGAAAATATTTCTGGTTCTGCTCCTCGTCGTATGAAATATATCTGCGACGGTTAATGTCTACATTTACAGTATGAAGGAAACTTGTTACCGGAACAAATACTTCTGTATTGACCGTATCCTTTGCGTCTGGATTTTCACGGTAGAATCCCAAGTTGTAACGATGGGTAAGGAAAGCATGGTAACCAGTATTATGATTCCATACCTGAGATAAATTTGTTGGAATTTCGCTATTGCCATACACTTTACCTCCTTCTGCCATCGCCAGAGGGTCAGTAATGAAGCGGTCGTCAGTAATACCACCATTCTCGGCAACTTTTAAGTTGTCGTTCATGAAACTGAAATGCATGTTATACTTGTCGCCAAGATAATAAGCAAAAAGATTTCCGTTGAATAAGGCAGTAGACTGGTTCATATATTTACCTCGACCGTAAACATAATCTATATTGAAACCGAATCCCAGTCTTTTATTAGCATTTACGGCAAAATAAGCTTTAAAACGTTCTTCACCGTCTTTACTTCCTCCCTGCTTATAGTAAGTCAGATTTGAAAAAGGAGATTTGGTATTGGTGTAAACGACATCTTCCGGTCTGACGACTGTATAGTCATACGGATCCAGAAAGAAAAACTGTTCAGGATCTTTGCGGTCGAAAAAAACGTGAGCGATACGTGGAGCTCCCAAGTTTCCTAAATATGTATAGTGTCCTGTAGGTCCTCCTGTATCATTCGTATTCTGAAAATTATGCTGCAATGTATCTACCGGAATCTCTGTTCTGTTGCCGAAAAGTCTGTCTATCTTCCATGATGTAAGTCCGATAGGAATAGTACTGGCATCAATTACGGAAGTTGTATCAATCGGGTTTCCGTTGCGGTCGTACAAGTTACTGTCCACTCCTGAAGCAGAACTTCCGAACTGCCCTGTGAATTGACTTTGCTGATAGGTATTTTGCGCAGATATGGTTCCGCAAATCAGTAATATTGTTGCTATAAAAAATATCTTCCTCATAATGGAGGCAAAGATACAATATAAAAACGAAAGAAACCGTGTACGGAGTGCAAAAATACTAGAAGATATATTGTTACAGAGGCGTGCAGAGCTTTCTATACAAAAACTATCTGCACGCCTCTGAGTTTTATTGGAGTTGGTATTTATTATTTTATTTCTTTGATAATATCCATTCCTATATGGATTGCCTCTTCATTCATCGGTATCAGGTGATGATGGCGTTCAGGCAATGTTTTACGCAGTGCTTTAATAACGCTTTCTATTGATACGATAGGACGGATTTTCAATAATCCTCCCAATACAATCATATTGAATGTCTTTGCCATTTTACGTTCGTTGGCTTCATCCATTGCATCAATACGATATACATGAATGTCTTTGCGTGTAGGAGGGTTTATAATGCCATAACCATCATAAATCAGTACACCGCCTGGTTTGATTTTGTTTTCAAATTTGGCAAGTGAAGGCTGGTTCAGAATAATGGCTGTATCATATTTACTTAAAATAGGAGATGAAATACGTTCGTCGCTGACGATAACCGTTACATTGGCTGTTCCTCCTCGCTGTTCGGGACCGTAGGCAGGCATCCAAGTAACTTCTTTATTTTCCATCAGTCCTGAATAAGCCAGAATTTTACCCATTGACAATACGCCTTGTCCTCCAAATCCTGCTATAATGATTTCTTCTTTCATGATAGTGCTTGTTTTGGTAATGTTATTTGTTTTCTCCGCTTGTATCTTTCAGGTCGCCTAATGGGTAGAAAGGGAACATGTTTTCTTCCATCCACTTGTTGGCTGCTTCTGGAGTCATTTTCCATCCTGAGTTACATGTAGATACGATTTCTACCAGACTCGAACCTTTGCCTTGCATGCTGTTTTCGAATGCTTTGCGGATTGCCTTTTTAGCTTTGCGGATTGCTGCTACCGTATGAACTGACTGGCGTGTTACATAGCATGTACCTTGCAGTGTTGCTGCTATTTCTGTCATTTTCAACGGATATCCGTGTATTTCCGGATTTCGTCCGTACGGACACGTTGCAGTTTTCATTCCTACCAGAGTAGTAGGAGCCATTTGTCCTCCTGTCATACCATAAATGGCATTATTGATGAATATAATGGCTATATTATCACCTCTGTTTAGAGAATGGATTGTTTCTGCTGTACCGATACAAGCCAAGTCACCATCTCCCTGATATGTGAATACCAGACGGTCGGGCCATAAGCGTTTGATGGCTCCGGCCAGTGCAGGCGCACGTCCATGAGCTGCTTCCTGACAATCGATGTCAAGATAGTTGTACATGAATACAGCACATCCCACCGGACTAATACCGATAGCTTTTTCTGCCATACCCATTTCTTCTATAACTTCGGCAATCAGTTTATGAACTACTCCGTGGCTGCATCCCGGACAGTAGTGCATCGGATTATCATTTAATAAACGAGGTTTCTGGTAAACCAGATTCTCGGGTTTCATTATTTCTTCTTTTGTCATAAATTTCTCCTCCTTATCGGGTTAGCGTAGAAAGAAACGGAACACAAACTCCATCATCTTTACGAACAGCGATGCGCCGCATACATAAAAGAAGATAGTTTTGTCTTCTCCCAATGAAAAATAAAGAATGAAAGAAGCTGCTGCTCCTATCATGAATATCACATTGAGCACGGTTCTGATCTGATCTATATTGCCCATGAGTTTCTTACTTGTTAATGATTTTTTCTTTTAGTGCATCAATCACTTCATCTGGGTCGGGAACAATACCTCCCAAACGTCCGAAGTGTTCAACTGGTATGCTGCATTTTACAGCCAGTTCAACATCTTCAATCATCTGTCCGCTATTCAACTCTACAACAAGGATGCCTTTTATGTTTTTTGCTCTTTCAGCCAGTGGCTTGCTTGGGAATGGCCATAAAGTAATAGGGCGGAACAGTCCGACTTTAATTCCTTCTTCACGTGCGTGTTCCATTGATTTCTGTGCAATGCGGGCACATGAACCGAATGCAACAATCAGGTATTCTGCATCTTCGCAGTCTATTTCTTCATATCGTACTTCGTTGGCTTCAATTTCTGCATATTTTTCCTGCAAGTGTAAATTACGTTTTTCCATTACAGCAGGATCGAGTTCCAGTGAAGTAATGATATTCGGTTTGCGTCCCTTACATCCGGTAGCGGCCCATGGGCATTGTGCAATGATTTCCTCTTCGGTACGGCGCGGACGAGGAGCTGGAAGAACTACTTTTTCCATCATCTGTCCGATTACACCATCTGCAAGGATCATTGCAGGATTACGATATTTGAAAGCCAGTTCAAATGCAAGACCTACAAAATCGGCCATTTCCTGTACAGATGCCGGAGCTAAAGCTATTAAATGGTAATCGCCGTGTCCTCCACCTTTTGTTGTCTGGAAATAATCTGCCTGGCTCGGCTGTATGGTTCCAAGTCCCGGACCTCCACGCATTACGTTTACAATCAGGCAAGGTAATTCTGCACCGGCAATGTATGAAATACCTTCCTGTTTCAGGCTGACGCCCGGACTGGATGACGAAGTCATTACCATTTTACCGCTTCCTGCGCCTCCATATACCATATTAATTGCTGCTACTTCACTTTCAGCCTGCAATACAACCATTCCGGTTGTTTCCCACGGCTTCTGTTCGGCAAGAGTTTCCAATACTTCTGATTGGGGAGTGATAGGGTAACCGAAGTATCCGTCTACACCGATGCGGATAGCGGCATGAGCGATAGCTTCGTTACCTTTCATTAGAACTATTTCTTCTGCCATACTACTATGATTTTTGCAAGTTATTTATGATAAAATAGGTTTATA
>DXLM01000074.1 GCA_019414725.1 Bacteroides sp. | reverse complement strand
AGGGAAAGAATTAACAGGATAATTTTGTTTTTATCGAAGGTTTATTGCTAACTTTGCTCTACCATCGTAATATGGATGAAAAGCACAACCGATATACAAATGAGCAAAATGCCTGGAAATTCTTTTAATGATATCTATACCTCTTATTATAAGAAGTCTTTTTTCTTTGCCAAATCATACGTTCATAATGATTTGGCGGCAGAAGATATTGCCTCCGAGGCATTAATAAAGTTGTGGGAAAAGTTGAAGGCCGAGCCTGTTGAAGAGAAATATATCTTACCATTGTTACTGACAATTTTGAAGAACAAGGCTTTGGACTATCTAAAGCACGAGGAGGTAAAACGCAGTGCTTTTGAAGTGATGGCCGACTGGCAACAACAGGAATTGTCTATCCGTATGTCTGCCTTGGAAGCGTGCAATCCTGATGAGATTTTTTCGGAAGAAGTGGAAAAAATCATCAGTGCTACTTTAAGTACCTTGTCGGAACAGACGCGACGGGCATTTATTTTGAGCCGTTTTGAAAATAAACCCAATAAAGAGATTGCCGAAGAGATGGAAATCTCTATAAAGGGGGTGGAATATCATATATCAAAAGCATTGAAAGTACTGCGGGTGACTTTAAAAGATTATCTTCCTTTATTTTATTTCTTCTTTTATTATTAAGCCTGACCGGATGGGGGATACGGATGTTTTTGAGGACAGAAATGATTTTTTTATATTTTTCTTCATTTTCTTTTAGGGTAGTTTCTTCTTGAGTCGTTTCTAATAAAACAGCATAGAATATGAATCCTGAATTATTGCAAAAATATATAGCCGGAAATGCTACTGAAGCCGAAAAGCAGCGTGTGACCGAATGGATACAGGAAAATCCTGAGAACATGCGTGAATATATGGCACAACGGAAGTTGCATGACATGGCATTGTGGCGTACGGAACCTGTGGCGGAGGAGAATAGCCGGGAAAGGAAACATTTCTCGTTACGCGGAGTATGTATGGAAGCTGCCAAGATAGCAGCGGTATTGGCGATCGTCTTGTTGGGTACACATTATTGGACAGGAAAACATCAGGTACCGGAAGACAAAACATGGCAGTCTATTTATGTGCCGGCGGGCCAACGGGCGGAATTGATGTTGGCGGATGGTACGAAGGTTTGGTTGAACTCACGCAGTACCTTGACTTTCCCGGGAAGTTTCAAAGGGAATATCCGAAATGTGAAATTGGATGGTGAGGGTTACTTTGCGGTGACAAAGAATGTGGAACAGCCTTTTATTGTAGAGACGAACAAATGTAATGTGAAGGTGCTGGGTACAGAGTTCAATGTAATGGCTTATGCAGCGGATAGCGTATGGGAAACTTCTTTGTTGGAAGGTGCTGTAGAAATTTTAGTGCCCGGTTCGAATAACAGTGGAATGAGGCTGGAACCGAACATGATGGCCAGCTTGAAAGGCAACAGACTGGTGAAAGGACGCATCAAGGAGGTCGATTATTTTTTGTGGCGTGAGGGCTTGCTTTGTTTCAATGATATATCCGTACGTGATATGATAGAGAAACTGAAACTGTATTATGGGGTGGATATTGTAGTAAATAATACCCGGATTCTAAAGAACCGTTATACAGGTAAATTCCGCACGAAAGATGGGGTGGAACACGTACTGAAAGTTTTGAAACTCAATAATAAGTTTACTTATACAAAGAATGATGAGACAAATGTGATAACAATTAATTAACCCTTAAAAAAGAATATGCCTATGAAATAACACACCTGGTCTAAAAAAGAAATGGGATAGTGCTGCAACACCATCCCATGGAATGTCAATGACGCATTGACAATTTTTTCTCAAATAATCTTAAGTTGAACCTAAAATTAGTAATGCAAATATATGAAAAATATTTTGTATCAGGAATCTATTGTAGAAATTAAACATTTATTCCGTATGATGAGAAACACACTCTTAGCCCTGTTTGTCTTTGCCGGAACAGCCTTTGCCACTGAGTCTTATTCTCAGACAATGAAGGTGACTGTTGTGGCGGATAACGTGTCAACAGGCAAGGTAATCAGTGAAATAGAAAAACAGACAGATTATCTGTTTGTGTATAATGTGAACGAGGTGAATCTGAAGCGCAATGTGAAGGTGAATGCGCAGAACAAATCTGTAGCCGAAGTGCTGAATAAGGTTTTTGAAGGTACTGATATTTATTATGCCATGGAGGGTAAGAATATCATGCTGATGAGTAAGGCGAAAGACGGGGAAGCTGCCCAACAGGCAAATAAAGTGACAGGTATTGTGAAAGATGCGAATGGCGAGCCGGTAATCGGTGCCAATGTAATGGTTAAAGGTCAGTCAATAGGTACGATAACAGATATAGATGGGCGGTTTGTGTTGGATGCCCCGAAAGAAGCCGTTTTACAGATTACGTATATCGGGTATGTTTCTCAAGAAGTGAAAGTTTCTGGAAAGAGAGAAATTAATGTAGTATTGAAGGAAGATACAGAAACTCTTGATGAAGTGGTGGTGGTTGGATTTGGTACGCAAAAGAAAGTGAATCTGACAGGAGCTGTAGGACTTGCTACTGCTAAAGAATTAGAATCTCGTCCTGTGACTTCAGCTACACAAGCCTTACAAGGATTGGTACCTGGTTTGCAGATATCAACAAGTACGGGTGAACTGGACAAGACCGCAGATATCAGTATCCGTGGTACAGGAACTATTGGTGAGGGTTCCAGCGGTGCACCTCTTATTCTAATTGATGGAATGGAAGGAGATTTGAATACAGTCAATCCTCAAGACATAGAAAATATTTCTGTATTGAAAGATGCTGCCGCATCATCCATCTATGGTTCCCGTGCCCCCTTCGGCGTAATTCTGGTGACTACCAAATCGGGCAAAAAAGGAAAGACTTCTGTAAACTATAACAATAGCTTCCGTATATCTACTCCTGTAAATATGCCGAAGATGATGGATTCCTACACTTTTGCAAACTTTATGAACGCCGGTTCGCTTAATCAGGGTGGTGGGCTTATCTTTACAGAAGACCTGATGCAGGATATGCTGGATTGGCAAGCTGCCGGAGGTGGAAGCACGGGGGGAGTAAAAGCTTCATCCAACGGTCAATGGGGTAAACCAGACTATGATCCATTTACAACAGCTTGGGCTAATACAAATTGGTATGATGAAGTTTACAAATCTTCAAGTTTTTCTCAAGAACATAACGTTAGTCTAAATGGAGGAAGTGATATTGTAGCTTATTATGCTTCTTTCAATTATTTGGATCAAGGAGGACTTTTGAAAGCTGGTGACGATGGACTTCATCGTTACAATGTAACAGCTAAAATCAATGCTGATTTGACTCAATGGTTAAAATTCAATTACAGTACCCGTTTTACTCGTAATGATGTATGGCGTCCTACCAGTTTCAACAGTTCTTTTTATGACCAGTTAGGAAGAGCTACTTGGCCCAATATGCCCGTAAAAGATCCCAATGGCTATTATACCAATAATGGTTGGACTAATCCAGTCCAAAATCTTGTTGAAGGTGGAAAACGTAATGCACAAACAGACCGTCTTTATCAACAAGCGTCTTTAGTAATTGAACCGATCAAAAATTGGATTACACATGTGGAGTTTAATTACAGTATAATGAACTCATCGGTAAAAGAAACTTCAATTCCTACTTATAATCATGATGTGGAAGGCAATTTAATAGATACTCATGGTACGTCTTATCTTTATCAAGATCAGACTAAAGAGAACTATCTGAACCTAAATATTTATAGTGAGTATTCCCAATCTTTTAATAATGCCCATAATGCAAAAGTTATGCTTGGCTTCCAGATAGAAGATATGAAACAGGAATTTTCTTCTACAAAAAAGTATGGTGTAATGATGGGGGGGATGCCTTATTTTGATGTCACAACCGGATTGGACGGACAAGGTAACCCCAAAGCGACAGAAGCGGGTGGAAATGGGAAAAGATGGAAAACGGCAGGTTTCTTCGGTCGCTTGAATTACGATTACCTGGGACGTTATTTGGCGGAAATCAATATGCGATATGACGGTTCTTCCCGTTTCCGTCGAGGAAGTCGCTGGCAATGGTCTCCTTCATTCTCTTTAGGCTGGAACATCGCTCAGGAAAAATTCTGGGAGTCGCTGACAGATATAGCCAACACATTAAAATTGCGTGTTTCTTACGGTGAATTGGGCAACCAGAATACTACAGCATGGTATCCTACCTATCGTGATATGATACTGAAGTCTTCTAATGGAACATGGTTGCAAGATGGAGTGAAGCCTAATACAGCAGAGCCGGGAAATTTGGTCAGCAATTCTTTGACTTGGGAAAAGGTTCGTACTTGGGATATCGGTTTTGATTATGGCTTTCTCAGTAATCGTTTGACAGGTAGTTTTGATTACTATATTCGTTATACGGATGGTATGGTAGGGCCTGCACCTGAACTCCCATCTATTTTGGGTACATCTGCTCCTAAAACCAACAATTGTAATTTAAGAACGAATGGATGGGAACTATCTATTGGATGGAGAGACCGTTTGAAAAACGGGTTTGGATATAGTGCTAATTTAACTCTTTCCGATGCTAAAACAATTGTTACCAGCTATCCGAGCAACGCAACAAATACTATCGGTTTGAACAAATACGTTGAAGGACGCGAAGTGGGCGAGATTTGGGGATTGGAAACAATAGGAATAGCAAAATCTGAAAATGAAATGCAAGCCCATCTCCTTTCCCTTCCTAATGGAGGACAGGATGCGATTGGTTCCAAATGGTCTGCCGGTGATATTATGTATCGTGATTTGAATGAAGATGGAAAAATATCTAAAAGTGCGGGTACATTGGATGATCATGGAGATTTGAAAGTAATAGGCAATAGTACTCCTAGATATTTCTTTGGTATTGACTTGAATGCTGATTGGAAAGGATTCGACATACGTTTATTCTTTCAAGGTGTAATGAAGCGTGATTTTTGGGGTACAAATAATTTCTGTGGTTATTTGTTTGGTGCTTATGGAACTCAAAGTATGTGGGGGGCTCGTGGACTTAAGGAACATGAGGATTATTTTCGTGCAGAGGATATAGGATTGTCAGGTCATACCATTCCTGCAAATCTTGACGCTTATTATCCTCGTCCTATTTTCTCCGAAGGAGGTAAGAACCAAGAAATTCAGACACGTTATTTGCAAGATGCATCCTATATCCGTTTAAAAAATTTCCAATTAGGTTATACTTTCCCAGCAAAATGGATGAAAAGTATGGGTTTGACCAGATGCCGTGTGTTTGTTTCCGGAGAAAATCTTTGGACCGGAACATCATTGTCTTCTTTGTTTGATCCGGAAACAATTAGTGGCGGTAATGGTGGTAATGCTTATCCGTTATCAAGCACCTGGTCTTTTGGCTTAAGTTTAACACTTTAATAATACGTATACAATGAAAACAAAACATATATTCTTATCTGTACTAATCGCTTCGGCAGGATTTGCATTTACTGCTTGCGATGACTATTTGGATGAAGTACCTGAAGCATCTATTTCCCCGGAAGTATATTTTACAGAGGCAACCCATATTCAAGCCTCTGCAGATAATTTGTACTCTGATATTCTTCCCTCTCACGGAACTGGAAATACATACGGCATCTACAAAGATGATGCAACAACGGACAATCAAATAGAAGTTACAGCTCCCAATCGTTTTACTTCCACTTTGTGGAAAGTGGACAATGCGGAAAACAGTAATTGGAACTTCGATAAAATATACAAGATCAATTTTGTATTATCGAATGTGTTGCCCAAATTTGGGGATAATAATGCTAATGGGAACGACCTGAGCGGTAATGCCAATACCATCAATGGTGACCTTAACAGCATAAAACACTATATCGGTGAATTATTTTTCCTACGTGCTTGTGAATACTTTAAACGTTATCAGTTGTTTGGAGATTTTCCCATAATTATCTACCCATTGCCAGATGACAAAGAAGCATTGAGTGAAGCCAGTAAACGATCACCACGCAATGAGGTGGCTCGCTTTATTCTAAGTGATTTGGATAAAGCTATTACTTTATTAAAAGCTAAAAACATGCCGACGACTAGAATTAATGCGGATGCTGCCATTTTATTAAAGTCGCGCGTAGCTCTATTTGAAGGTACTTGGTTGAAATATTTTAAGAATACGGCTTTTGTACCCAATGGTAACGGTTGGCCTGGCAAGGCAAAAGATTACAATTCCACTTATCAATATCCCAGCGGGAATATTGATAGTGAGATAGATTATTTCTTAGAAATCGCCATGACAGCTTCTAAAGATATCGCAGAACGCTACAAAAATAAGCTTACAGAAAATACAGGTACCCTGCAACAGTCAACTAGCGAAGCTGCAAACCCCTATTTTGACATGTTTGCTCAAGAAGATTTATCTTCTGTCGATGAAGTTTTGTTATGGCGCAGATACGCTTATAACTTAGTACACCACAACGTAAATGTCTATGCTAGCTGGGGAAACAATGGCGTAGGCGTCACCCGTAGCTTTGTGAATAACTTTTTGATGGCTGACGGCACTCCTGTTTATACCCACGGTGATTATATGAACGGAGACGGATATTATATGGGAGACAAAACCATACACGACGTTCGTCAAAACAGAGACAGCCGATTGGTTATCTTTCTGAAAGACCCCGGACAACATAACATCTTAATAAAAGATGTGGTTGGTGAGACAGCCAATGTTGAAGAAACTTATCCATTGATTACCATTACAGATGGTGCCCGTCGTTATGTAACTGGGTATGCTTTACGCAAAGGAGGAGCTTTCCATCAGAAATATTATTCCAATTCAAAAGGATATACCGCCTCTATTGCTTATCGTGCGACAGAAGCCTTGTTGAATTACATGGAAGCCAGTTATGAAAAGAATGGTACTTTGGACGGAACAGCAACCGAATATTGGAAAATTATTCGCCGTCGTTCTCATGTAGATGAGGATTTTCAAAAGACCATTGCTTTAACGGATATGAGTAAAGAGGCTGAAAATGATTGGGGAGCGTATTCCGGTGGTAAATTAATAGACGCAACTCTCTATAATATACGTCGTGAGCGCCGATGTGAATTTATGGCGGATGGGCTTCGTTATATGGACTTATGCCGTTGGCGTGCTATGGACCAGTTGATTGAACATCCTTATATACCGGAAGGTTTCCATTTATGGAATACCCCCATGCAGGCTTGGTATACAGATTTGCTGTATGATGGATCAGACGCATCCAATGTATCTTCACCTAATGTCAGCGAATACTTGCGCCCTTACCAAAAGAATTCTAAACAGACCTGTTATAATGGTTTTACTTGGCGTATGGCTCATTATCTGCACCCCATTATGATTAAGCAGTTTTTGATCACCGCCCCCGATAACAAAACAGTAGAGAATTCTCCTCTCTATCAAAATCCATATTGGCCTATAGTACCGGATATGCCTGCTGAAAAATAAGTTTCAGGGCATTCTAATATCTTATGATTGGAATGCCCTGATAACTTGATATCATACGACTGATAAGAAAAGAGTAGCCATTGTATGTATTTTTTGTACGATAATACAGGTATTGCAACTAAATTCCATGTCTGCAACTCTTTATAATTCCGATATTTGCATAATAAACGAGCCGACACAAATCGGTGTTCATTCTTTATAATAATGTATCAAATGAAAAACATCATTATCGCTTTCTTCTTGATGCTTGCTCCTGTCGGAGTAACAGCCCAATATCAGAAAGCACAGGAAAAAGCTCCTCTGGTCAATGTACCTTTGGAAAATTTTGCATCACAGCAGAAAGTCCTTTTTAACTTTGGCTGGAAATTCCAGTTGGTTACAAACGAGAATAAAAATACCGATTTCGCCTCACCTGCCTTGGATGACTCTTCCTGGCGTACATTGGACCTTCCTCATGATTTCCAGTTCGAACAACCCTGGACTGAAAATGGTGGAGGTGCACGCGGATTCAAACCTATGTGTGAAGGATGGTATCGCAAGTCTTTCCCTACCGATCCGTCGTGGAAAGGGAAACGGGTAGTCTTGGATTTCGGAGGCATCATTTATTGGGGCGATGTCTATCTGAACGGTACCAAAATAGTCTCGACAGATTATGGATATGTGGGACTTGAAGCGGACCTTACCCCTTTTCTACGTCACGATGGAGAAAATGTGGTAGCTGTCTATGCCTCTACCGGTCCCAAGAAAGGTTCACGCTGGTACACGGGAGGCGGTCTGTTCCGTGATGTATATCTGCAGGTGCAGAATCCCACACACATCGCCCGCCATGGGGTGTATATTACTACCCCCGAGGTTTCCTCTTCTCGGGCAACGGTAGCCGTACAGGTTGAGGTGGACGGCTGGCAGAAACATGACGTACGGATACGGACCACCCTCCGCAATCCGGAAGGTGTCATAGTAGGCTCCGTGCAATCCGGTATGCCCGAACATACGCACCAAACCTGTACGGAAGTGAAATTACCGGCGCTTACTCTGGAGAATCCACAACTTTGGTCATGTGACTCTCCGCAACTTTATAGTGCTGATGTAGTTGTGATGGCGGACGGTATGGTAGTGGACAGTCTTACTGAACAGTTTGGTATCCGTAAATTGGAATTCTCTTCCGAATTTGGTTTCAGACTCAATGGTGAGAAAATATTCCTAAAGGGAAATGCCAACCATCATGACCTTGGCGCATTGGGAGCTGCCAGTTACGACAGGGCCATCGAACGCATGATGCTACAACTCAAATCCTTCGGTTACAACTGCATCCGCTGTTCACATAATCCGTACAGTGACAGTTTTGCCCGCATTGCAGATCGTGTGGGGATGTTAGTAGTGGACGAACTGACGGACAAATGGAGTGACAATGACTATTGGGGCGGACGTCAACCGTTCACCCATATCTGGCACAAACTGATTACAGAATGGATCAAACGCGACCGTAATCGTCCGTCCATCATTTTGTGGAGTTTGGGAAACGAGCTTCAGATTCGTGAAGGATGGGCAGGTTTTGAAGGAACCAACGATTGGGGAATCACTACCTATAACATCTTCAACCAGCTGGTAAAGAGGTGGGATAATACACGCCTCACTACTGTTGCCATGTTCCCTGCTCGTGCGGGAGCTATAACCCGACATGACAAGGAGTTCAACGACTATTTGGTGCCGCCCGAACTGGCTTGTGCTACAGAAGTGGCATCGTTCAATTACCAGTCGGATAAATATGACGCTTATTTGAAATATAAACCTGACCTTATCTTGTTCCAGAGTGAGGCTGAAACAAGTAATCTGTTACAGCCTTATTATAATATGGATAGAAAACGGACGGTGGGCATGGCCTATTGGGGATCCGCCGAGTATTGGGGAGAATCCAACAAGTGGCCCAAGAAAGGCTGGAATTACTCTTTCTTTGACCATACCATGCGTCCCTATCCCCAAGCCTACCTTATTAAATCGGCTTTCATGCCAGAAATTCCCGAAGTACATATCGGAGTGGTCGATGCGGCGGGGGCGGAAAGTGTCAACTGGAATGACGTCATAGTGGGACGCATGGCACTGAACGAGTGCTGGAATCATACTCCGGGCAGCAGACGGTCACTCTTCACCTTCACTAATGCACATTCTGTAGAGTTGTTGGTAAACGGTCAGAGCATGGGAATTCAAGAAAACGATACGACACGGGCAAACCTGCGTAATATGATTTATTGGAAGGATGTTCCTTATGGCAACGGTGGCTCTGTGGTGGCAATAGCCCGTGACAAGTCGGGCAAAGAAGTGGCGCGTCATCGTATTGAAACTGCCGGAAAAGCCGTGGCACTCCGGATTGAGGCGGAAACACCGACGGACTGGAAGGCAGACGGTATGGACTTGCAATATATAAACGTGACGGTCATAGACAAAAAAGGTCGTCCGGTATGGGACTACAACGAGCCACTTACTTTACAAATGGAAGGTGCGGCACGGTTGGTGGCATTGGATAACGGGGATCATTATACGGATGAGCTCTTTCATGGCATAACTTCCAAACGAATGTATCAGGGAAGGATGCAAATTATTCTCCGAAGCGATCAGGAGGCTGGGAATGTTACGGTCAAAATATCCTCAGCTGGATTGAAAGGCACACTTCGGTTGAAAACGATAAAAGAATGAAAGGAAATATATGAATAAAAGATTAAAATTACTTGGCATCTTTATAACAGCATCTTTATGTTGTTATGCCCAGACAAAAGAGTTCGATCCTTCTCTGGATCCTAATGTAACCATCGTGAGCCGGCAATCTCAGGAGGAATGGAACAGTCGCTATATGTGGTATCCGGGACAACTGGCTGCTTTCTACCAGCAACAATGTGCCCGTATCTCAAAAGAGCGTTGTGTCAATGTAGGATATCCGGGTAAATTTTTTGCAAAGAACAATCATGCCTGGTTCAGAAAAGAGGTAAGATTGAAAAAGGAAAGTAGTCTTTGCTGGGAGGGCCCGTCGGATATTGTTCTTTATATAAATGGTGTAAAACAGTCTGTTTCCGGTAAACAGGTTATTTTACCCGTGGGCAGATCCTCTTTATTGTTTGAGGTGACAACGGATGACTCGTTACCTTGTATCATTCTGAAAGGGGCGGGACTGGAAAATCCGGATGAATGGCAGGTCAGCATGGATAAAGAGCATTGGACAATACCCGAGAGTGCCGTCATGTATAATAAACCGGGCGTGTTGCCGGATGCTCCGCAAGATATGACAGCCCGGATTAAACCTTCACAAATACTCCCCATGCGCAATGCTGAGATGCAAGGTAAAGACGGAATTAGTATCGGAAAGAATGGTTATGTCCTCATCGACTTTTTCCATCTTGAGATTGGAACACTGACCTTTCAAGCGAAAGGAAAGGGAACTATAACCGTACGCGTTGGCGAAACTCCCGAAGAAGCACTGGAACGGGATGATAAGAAACTGGAACAATATCCATTGGTTCCTATTACCTTGTCAGAAGAAGGCGGCACCATCACTTTGCCGGAACGCGCTCTCCGATATGTTTCACTGGAATGCGACAAGGGGGCTGAGATTACCTCCCTTCGTTTTGATGCGTCATTGTGGCCGGTAGAGCACCAGATGCAGTTTGAAACGGATGATGATTATGTGAACAACCTGTTCAAAATGAGCAGTGCGACATTGCATACCAGTATGCACCGCTTTTATCTGGACGGGGTGAAGCGTGATTTTCTTCCCTGGTCCATGGATGCGCTGGTCAGCACCCTAGCGGGGGATTATCTTTTCGGTGACCAGCAAGTGTCAAAAAACGGAATTTCCATAGCACTGATGCCGCTTGATCCGCAGAAATCAGATATAGGGATTCCTGATTATCCGTTGCATGCTCTGTTCGGCCTGAAACAGAACTATCTGCGTTTCGGTGACTTGACCACTTCCCTTCAATACAAAGACCGCATCATCCTGTTGCTTGATTTTTATGCCTCCATCGTGGATGAGAATGGTTTTGTACACGGCAATTATGGAGACAGGCAGTTCGGTTATACCCCCGGATGGTCCACCTATAACGGTCCTGTTCGGAAAGGGGTGGCGGCCTATGCCCAGATCATGCTCTATTATAATTATGTGACCGGAGCTTATTTCGCGGATCTGTGGAAGGAGAGTGCATTGGCGGACAGATACCGCAAGTTGGCCCGGAATCTGAAAAAGAAGATTTTTGAACATTTTTGGGATAATGACCGGAAAGTCTTCATCAACGGTACAATGAATGACAATGTGACTGTGGACAAGCGTATTTCGCATCATGCCCAATATTGGGGAATACTGGCCGATATCTTTCCCAAAGAACATTATGACAACCTGTTTGAAAATGTTCTGCCGAATTTGCCGAACTATTATGAGGTGGTCAGTTATGAGAAAGGTTATGAGTTTCTGGCTTATGCCAAAGCCGGGCGGATAAAAGAGTTATGGGATCATATCTATGGTGTGTTCGGCGACTGGATGGATCAGGGACATACCCGTTTCCCGGAGAACTTTATGATGAACGCCTCCAGGGCCCGTCAACTGGTATTTTATAATCGTCCGTACGGCCTGAGTCTTTGTCATGGGGCGAATGGAGTCCCGGTAGTGGTAGGCGCATTGAACGGTCTTATCGGTTTCAGCCAGTCTTCGATGAAGACGAATGAATATACCATTAAACCGGAGTTACTCCATTTGAAGTGGATTCATTCCAGAATTCCGGTAAAGGAAGGATATATTGTCTTGAAACTGAATGCCGAGGGGGAGAGCACTATTGACATTCCGGCAGGATGTACAGTCAGAATTATAAAAAAGACCGGAAAGAAGCCACTGGTACTGAGAAAACAGGGCGGGTACAGTTTCCGGTTGAAGGACTGAGCGTTGAATAGAAAAAAGTGTCTGTTCAATAGCCATATTCTTTATTAAGTCATTCTTAATGTACTTGATTAAACCGACAAGTTGCAAGTTCTTGAATTTCTTCCTAGCTTTGTATTCGTTTGTTTTCAACAGGAGTACTTGCGTGAAGAATATGAAAAGCATAGGAAGGATAGTATTACCAATCATTATTTTGTTATTGACTGTGCGGATAAATGCCGTTCCGGTCAAAGCATTTGATATGATAGTAAGAAACCTTCCTAATTCGGAACAGTTGCCGACCAAAGAATTGCTTTGTATCTTCCAGGATTCGGAAGGATATATGTGGTATGGCACTGAAGGGGGAGGCTTGTGTCGTGATGATGGATATACGGTGAAAGTATTCCGTTCTGATTTCAAAAATCCGGGAATCTTGGAAAACAACAGTGTGACGTGTATTGCTGAAGACGGTGAAGGGAAAATATGGTTTGGAACGAAGCGTGGCGCCTATATTTTGTCAAAAACAGATTATGAGATAAGGGCGCTTGCTGATGAAACGATAAAGAGCTGGACTATAACTACAATGACAGCGACGTCTGATGGTACGATCTGGATTTCGACTAACAGGCATTTGTTTCGATACAATGAGTCAGGGGAAAGAACTGGAAAATATATTCTTAAATGGAAAGGACGGGAGAATACCGTCAATTCTATTTATGAGGATAAGAAAAAGACTGTTTGGGTAACTCAAGCAAAAGGCGGGCTTTTTTGCTATGATAAGGTAAAGGACTCTTTTATTTCATATCCTTGGCCCTATGATGAGTATCCCACAAGCATGACGGAAGATCATAACACTCCGTATTATTGGGTTACTACTTGGGGAAAAGGAATTGTACGTTTTGACCCCAAGGCACAGGATACGGACAAAATGTTTGGATTGCAAACAGTGGATAATGCGTCTTCTAACTCCGATACCCGAAAGCTTCATCATATCATACAAGATTCTGTTAAGGGATATTTGTGGGTGACTGCGGCAGATAACTTATATGCCTATAAAATAACGGCCGATGTATCCTTGGATAAGGTGGATCTCTCCCGTTTATTATCAGCTGACAGGAAAATCCTCACAAAGATTCTTTCCGATCAATCCGGAAATTTATGGGTGACAGGTTATTATCCTTCTTCTTTCATTATTTCTTTTCTTCCTAATGAAGTGCTTTCTTTGTCTATGGAAGGGGTAAAGCAAAATTTGGGGGTAATCGCGTCTCCTATGCAGTTTTCTCAAGAGAAGAATTATTATTGGATCAGACAAAAGAAATTGGGACTGTATGCTTATGATCCCCAGAGAGATCGTATGTCTGTTGTTAAGAATGACAGGGAGCTTTCTTTTTTCTTTGAGAAGCCATCGGATAGAGAGGGAATCTATATGGTAAGGGATCATTCGGTTATATTAATTCGGTATAAGGAGGACCGGCTTTTTGAATCCATCGTATGTACCATACCCATTAAACAAGGTGAGCGTATCCGCGCTTTGCATGATGACCGTCGTGGGAATCTTTGGATAGGTACCACTTACCATTTATTCCGGTATAGGATGAAGGATGGCCGATTGACTACAGTTTGTGATGATGTTGGTTTTATAAATGCTATCGTTTCGTCTAATGAAGGAGTTGTTTATTTTGCAACTGA
>DXLM01000073.1 GCA_019414725.1 Bacteroides sp. | reverse complement strand
AGCTTCCGAAAACCCACCGTAGTAATACGGCAGGGCGTTGGATGCTTAGCCTACCTCCTTTCGACCGTAGAATATGGAATATAGCAGGAAACTGGACCAATACGTTTACACTCAGTAAGCGCCCCAACATCAAAATGGAAATTAGTGCGACCGGTACATCCAAATCCATACAAGGAAGTTATACCATAGCGCCTGCCGCATTCATCCATACAGCCATTCGCTATACCTTTGCAGGAGATAAAGCTATGATTCAGATCAAAGGGAATGATTTATTCAATGGAAGCAACCACCTGACAACGAAAGTCCGCAATGGAAATCAGTATCTAGATATGTATCTGAACAATTATATGCGTAACGTCACCGTATCTTTCAGCTACAAATTTGGAGGATTCAAGAAAAAGGAAGTAAAGGACGTAGATCTTTCTCGTTTCAAACACTAAAAAATCTATCTGACGAACAGAGAAAGTCCCCTTAATCTTTCCAAGTTACAGGCAAACACTGCAATAACAATTAAGAAAAAAATTATCTAAAAAGATAAAAGAAAAACAGGCATACAGGTGAAGTTCTCACGAGTATGCCTGTTTTTCTTTTATTTACTATTACTATAAAGAAACTGTATTCATTATCTTTTCCAATGCACCGGCATTATTACGCACATAATCACCGGCATTCTTTCCAGCTTTATGCAGACAGGCCTCATCCGAAAGGAACTTGTTCATCAAACGGTCGAAGTCTTCTTTACCCTGAATTTCGAAACCTCCCTGACAAGCCTTCAGCCCTTGCGCCTCGAGGAACTTATAATTATTCGGGCCAAAAATGACAGGAATACCATATACAGCCGCCTCAAGTGTATTATGAATGCTGACTCCAAAGCCGCCTCCTACATACGAAATTTCTCCATAGCGGTATATTGACGACAACAGCCCGAAACAATCTATAATCAGACAATCAGCCTGTTTGACATTTTCTTCCGTAGCTTGTGTATAGCGTACTACCGGACGTTTCAACTTTCCGATAATTTCCTGCAAATGATTCTCGTCTATTACGTGAGGAGCAATAATCAGTTTCATTTCCGGATGCTCATTAAAATAAGGGATAAAGATATCTTCATCCGGAGCCCATGAACTTCCTGCAACAAAAGTCTTGCGATTATTTCCCTTGAAGCTTTCTACCAACGGTAATTCTTTCGCCTGACTGCAAATTTCCAATACCCGGTCGAAACGAGTATCTCCTACTACTGTCGTACGAGTCACCCCAATACTTTCCAACAAGCGGACAGATTCTTCATTCTGTACAAAAAGATGGTCGAAACATTTCAAGACATTCTTATAACTTCCTCCATACCAGCGGAAGAAAATCTGCTGAGGACGAAAGATAGAAGAAACACTATATACCGGAATATTACGACGCTTCAGTTCACTCAGATAATTGCACCAGAACTCATACTTGATGAAAAAAGCCATATAAGGATGAGCCAGATTTATAAATTTCTTCACATTACGTGGAGAATCAAGAGGCAGATAACATACTACATCCGCCCCCTTATAATCTTTACGTACCTCATATCCCGAAGGCGAGAAAAACGTTTGCAAAATCTTATATTGCGGATATTGCTTACGAATCTGTTCTATCAGAGGACGTCCTTGCTCAAATTCACCCAGTGAAGCTGCATGAAACCACAAATATTTGGCTTGTGGATCAATCTGTTTCTTCAAGACAGCGAAAGCTTCCTTCTCGCCTTTCACCATCTTGGATACTTTCTTATTAAAAAGTGCAGCCAGATGGACTGCACTTATATATAAAGCTATAACAAAATTATAAATCATGCCGGTTCTTATTTGAGTACCTCTACTGCACGACGCATACGTCTGACAGTTTCTTCTTTACCTAATACAGCCGAGATATCAAACATGTGAGGACCTTTTCCTTCGCCCACAAGCGTAAGGCGGAAAGCATTCATGATATTTCCCATATGGTAGCCGTGGTCTTCTATCCATTTCATAACCACTTCTTCCTGATGAGCCAGTGAAAAATCGTCGAGTGATTCAAGCAAGTCTGCAAGTTCTGTCATACGAACAGCAGAGTCTTCTTTCCAGCGTTTCTTTACAGTCTTTTCATCATATTCTGTAGGAGCTACGAAGAAGAACTTGCAAGTATCCCACAATTCCTTGATAAAGCTGACACGACCTTTCATCAGACCTACTACGGTTACAACTGTTTCCATAGGAGCTTCGATGCCATGTTCTTTCAAGATAGGCATAAACAAGCCTGCAATTTCCTCATCACTCTTCATCAGGATATATTCATGATTGAACCATTTACCCTTTTCATAATCGAACTTAGCTCCTGCTTTGCTACAACGATGCAAATCGAACAACTTAACCAGTTCGTCCAGTGACATGATTTCCTGATCATTTCCCGGATTCCATCCCAGCAAAGCCAGGAAGTTAATCACAGCTTCAGGCAAATATCCAGACTCACGGTATCCAGAAGAAACCTCACCAGTCTTCGGATCATGCCATTCCAACGGGAATACAGGGAATCCCAGACGGTCACCGTCACGCTTACTCAATTTACCGTTTCCATCCGGTTTCAACAACAATGGCAAGTGAGCAAATTCAGGCATTGTATCTTCCCAGCCGAATGCACGATACAACAAGACATGCAACGGAGCAGAAGGCAACCATTCTTCACCACGAATTACATGAGATACTTCCATCAAATGGTCATCAACAATGTTTGCCAAATGGTAAGTAGGCAATTCGTCGGCTGACTTATACAGTACTTTATCATCCAATATAGAAGAGTTGATTACAACTTCTCCACGAATGATATCGTGTACATGCACATCTTCATTCGGTTCTATTTTGAAACGTACTACATACTGTGTTCCTTCGGCAATCAGCTTATCAACTTCTTCCTTCGGCATCGTAAGCGAGTTACGCATAGAATTACGTGTAGAAGCATCGTACTGGAAATTCGGAACTTCCTTACGCTTGGCCTCCAGTTCTTCCGGTGTATCGAAAGCAATATAAGCTTTACCATTATCAAGCAATACGTTTACATATTTCTTATAAATATCACGACGTTCAGACTGACGGTACGGACCGTAATTTCCGCCAAAGCTTACACCCTCATCGAACTTAATGCCTAACCATTTAAAAGATTCGATAATATATTCTTCTGCCCCCGGAACAAAACGGTTTGAGTCTGTATCCTCAATACGGAAAATCAAATCTCCGCCGTGCTGGCGTGCAAAGAGATAATTATACAAGGCAGTGCGCACACCACCGATATGCAATGCACCAGTCGGACTCGGTGCAAAACGAACTCTAACTTTTCTTTCTGCCATAGTGGTCTTTATCTAAAAATACGCTGCAAAATTAAGCTAAATTTCCCGTTTTTTTCTTATTTTGCACGCAAAATATCCTAACACATGAAAAGTTTCCAAGCAGAAAGACAGTTTTCATACAAGAAATTACTGTATCAATGCGCCATTTTCCTGGCAGCAGTTGCCGTCATTGTCTATTTCTTACCAAAGGAAGGTACATTCAACTATCAATTTGACATTAACAAGCCATGGAAATACGGTTTGTTACAGGCATCATTCGATTTTCCTATATACAAGGGAGATGAAGAGGTCCGCCGGGAACAAGACAGCATCATGACCAATTATCACCCCTACTTCCTTCTGTCGGAAAATACAGGTGAAAAAGCAATCAGCCAGTTTAAAAGTGATTACAACCGGAGCTTACGCAAGATAATTCCTGACCCTACATATTCGCATCATATCGAACGAATACTGAAAAACGTATACGAGAAAGGAATTATTCCAGTAGAACAGCTGGGGAACTTGCGCAAAGACAGCATGCGCAGTATTCATATCATCAATAAAAACACTTCTATCCTACAAAGTGTAAGCGAACTGTATACCACTAAGAGAGCCTACGAGGAACTGATTTATTCTGATACGTTACATTACAACAAGACACTATTGCAACGCTGTAATCTGAATAATTACCTAACTCCTAATCTCATGTATGACTCGGAGAAATCGGAAGCTGCAAAAAAAGATATCCTCTCCGGAGTATCTTGGGCTAAAGGGTTTGTAATGAACGGACAGAAAATAATCGACCGCGGCGAGATCATCGACCAGCGTACATTCGATATCTTGAGATCACTCCAAAAAGAATGGGACAAACGAGGCGAAACTATTACAGAAAAACGTCTGACTTTATTCGGACAGATTCTGTTTGTATCTATTCTTATAGGATGCTTCATGACCTATCTGGCACTGTTCCGCCGAGATTATTACCAAAAGAAAGGTAGTCTGGGGTTATTGTTCTTTCTTATTATATTCTTCCCCGTCATATCAGCTATCATGGTAGCTCATGCTTTCATGAGTGTATATATAGTGCCATTCACCATGCTTCCCATGATCATACGGATCTTCCTTGATTCACGTACGGCTTTCATGGCACATATTGTATCAATCCTGCTTTGCTCCATCTGCCTGCGAACCCCACATGAGTTTATCTTATTGCAGACAATAACCGGTATGGCCAGCATCTACAGCCTTCGCGAACTGTCTCAACGCTCACAATTGTTACGCAGCGCCCTGATTGTCGTAATAACATATACCATACTCTATTTTGCACTCGACCTGATACACGTGAACGATATTGCGCAGCTTAACACATATATGTATGTCAACTTTATCATAAACGGTATTTTGCTGCTATTTACTTATCCGTTATTGTTTATTTTGGAAAAGACTTTCGGATTTACTTCGAATGTAACCCTGGTGGAACTTTCCAACATCAACAACAAGCTGATGCGTGAGATGTCGGAAGTTGCTCCCGGAACATTCCAGCATTCTCTGCAACTTGCCAACCTGACTGCCGCCGCAGCCAACCGCATTGGCGCCAACAGCCAGCTGGTGCGTACCGGTGCCATGTATCATGACATCGGAAAGATGCTGAACCCCGCTTTCTTTACCGAGAACCAGACAGGAGTAAATCCACATGACCAGTTGAACTATAAACAAAGCGCACAAATCGTCATAAATCATGTAACAGACGGTATGAAGCTGGCTGAAAAAAATGACCTGCCCCAAGTAATCAAAGACTTTATCTGCACCCATCATGGTCAAGGACTTACAAAGTATTTCTATATATCCTATCAGAATGAGCATCCCGATGAAGAAGTGGATAAAGAAGCATTCCAATATCCAGGCCCCAATCCGTTTACCAAAGAACAAGCTATCCTGATGATGGCCGACTCAGTAGAAGCAGCTTCAAGAAGCTTGAAGGAATATACTGAAGAAAGTATTTCCGGACTTGTCGACAAGATCATAGACAGCCAGGTACAAGAAGGATACTTCAAGGAATGTCCGATAACATTTAAAGATATTGCTACAGTAAAAAGTGTCTTTAAAGAAAAGCTGAAAACTATGTACCATACCCGTATCAGCTATCCGGAACTGAAGAAATAAAAGGCATTGCACAAAAAAGACCAAGGAAAGAACAATTTTTATTATCTGTATAGGCACTTCTTTGATAATTTTGAGATGTAAAACCTAAACACATACAGATATGAAAAATACTTTCTTCAAAGCAAGCGGCAGAAATCTTCTGACGTGTGCTATTTGTGCACTAATGGCAATGCCGGCATCTTCCCAACAAGCACTTTCCCTCAAGGATTATGAATATACAACCAGAGAATGGAAACGAATTGTAAGAAACAGTCCGGACAGTTTTTTCACAACCGATGAAGCAAAGCGGATTGCCGATAATGTGCTGGCTTTTCAACGTACAACAGGAGGATGGCCTAAGAACATTCCAATTCACCGCCCGCTGGGTGGAGAACTTCCTATCGTATTAGGAGATAAAGACAGGCGCAATGACTCCACAACCGACAATGACGCTACCATTCTGGAATTGACTTATCTGGCAAGACTTTATCAACAATCTCCCGAAGAACGTTATAAAGAAGCCTTTCTTAAAGGAGTGGAGTTTATCCTAAGCGGACAGTATGACAACGGAGGATGGCCACAGTTCTGGCCTGAACATAGGGGATATCAAGTATATATTACATACAACGATGATGCCATGATACAAACAATGGAAATCATCCGAAACCTTCGTGACGGAAAAGCTCCGTTCGATATACTGGTAAACGATGAAATGAAAGCACGTCTGTCCGCCGCTTTCGACAAAGGGATAGAATGTATTCTGAATACTCAAATCAGTGTAAATGGTAAGCCGACCATATGGTGTCAGCAACACGACAACATAACCTTAAAACCAGCTCCGGCCCGAACATTCGAATTGCCTTCCTTCTGCACGGCAGAAAGCTGCTCACTGGTTCACCTGCTAATGGAACTCCCCGATCCGGACGAACGGGTAAAGGCAGCAGTCAATGGCGCAATGGAGTGGCTTGATTTACATAAATTATATGGTATACGCGTTGAGCGGTTCATGACTCCTGAAGGCAAGCGTGACACACACGTAGTGAAAGACGAAAAGGCCGGACCTGTATGGGCACGTTTTTACGACCTGAAAAACGAAGAACCGCTATTCTGCGACCGTGATGGAGTTCCCCGTAAATCATTTTCCGAACTTGGATATGAGCGTCGAAATGGTTACAGCTGGTACAATCAGGCTCCCGAATCACTCAATGAAGAATATCAACACTGGAAAGAAAAATATATGTAATTTACACATACAACCAGTTCTTTAAGTGCAAGTAAAAAGCAAGTCTAATCAGCTCCTCTCCTAACTCTATTATTTTTTGTACAAATTTTCAAAAAACATCGAGAAAAGTTCAGGAAAATATGCTGATATTTCCGACAAAATATGCTGATGTTTTTCTTATACGCCGATATACATTGGTTATCAATTATTTACAAGAAGCAGTATATCGGCGTAAAGAAAAATATAAACTGGAGATCTTACAATCATCAATCAGAGTTCTTGAGTCAAGCTATCGAGCAAACCTCCGCAAGCATCTTCCAGTATGTCAAGTACATTTTCAAATCCTTGAGCCCCGCCATAATAAGGATCAGGAACGTAGTCGACTACCTTCACCCGACAATAGTCGGTCATCCGGCCTATTTTCCGTTCCGTTTCCACATCAGGAGCTTTCTCCTTCAAGGCATCAATATTGCGGTCATCCATACCCAAAATCAAATCGAACTCATAAAAATCATCAGTACGGACAGGACGTGAACGGTGAGTAATGTTATACCCCCGGCGAATAGCATGTGCACGCATCCGGTCGTCGGCAAGTTCTCCTTGATGATAACTGCTGATTCCCGCTGAATCTACTTCTATCTCCTTTTCCAGTCCCGCACGTTTGATATACGTACGCATAATTTCTTCTGCCGACGATGAACGGCATATATTCCCAAGACAAACAAACAAGATTCTTTTCATACTCCGATACCTAAATATTTTTTAAACTTGCTTACGCTAGTATTCATAATCAACTCTTCCGGGAACTCAGTTTCATTTACCAGCTCCAATGCATAATCGTAGGTGGCAATATCAAACGAGATATGTGCATCACTACCCAAAATCACCGGAACATCATAGCGACGGCATAACTTCAGTATTTCCAGATTATTGCTCCGGGCGTCAACTTTGCCCCGACAGGGTTTCAGTGATGAATTATTTATCTCAAGCAACGTATGATGCTCCTTTGCCGCAAGTACAACAGGCTCGAAGTTCAACTTTGCAGTCCCGTCACCCGGATGACTAATGATATGAATATATGGATTAGACACAACCTGAACCATACCATGTGTATTCTCTTCGGGTGTCCCCCACTTATAACAAAGTGAATGAATACCGGCAATACGCAAGTCAAGAATCTTCAAATAAAACTCATCCAGATCGAGATTGCCTTCGCTGTCGAGAATAT
Source organism: Bacteroides sp. (assembly GCA_019414725.1). Lineage (GTDB taxonomy): Bacteria > Bacteroidota > Bacteroidia > Bacteroidales > Bacteroidaceae > Phocaeicola. The sequence goes on along the minus strand of DXLM01000073.1, from coordinate 6,318 downwards.
TAATTTCTGCTCCCAACAAAAGTTCTATTCCATACATCTGGCGCGGAACCACATGCAGGTTACGGAAATAAATCGGATCGCATGTACCCGGTATACCCGGTGAATGTTCTGTAATCCCTAATAATTTCAATCCCTTACCAGCAGCAGCCTGTGCCATTTCCTGCAAGGAACTAAAAGCATGACCGCTTGCTACGGTATGCGTATGTACATCCAGTTCTATTTTCATACGAATATTTTTTACATCGGATCGACATCGTAATAAACCAACAGCGAACGGAAACGTTCATCCTCAACAATGGCACGTTGCACTTGCTGAAGATATTCACGCACTTTCGACATCGAAGCCTGTTGTTCAATTTTCACTACAATCTTTTTAATAAATAAAGTCTGTATACGCGACACTGGAGGACGGTCGGGTCCCAGCACACGACTACCAAGTCCGTTTCTTAAATACCCCGCCATCAAGTCGGCAGCCTGATCGAGTACTTCCCCTTTACGATGTTTCAAATACACATAAATCAACCGGTAAAAAGGCGGATACTTAAACAAATTACGTTCTTCAATTTGTGATTGAAACAACCCTCCATAGTCATTGCTTACTACCTGAGCGATTAAAGGAAGATCGGGAGATTTGGTTTGTAGCACTACCAACCCTTGTTTGTTCTTTCTTCCAGCACGCCCGGCAACCTGCGCCATCAGCTGAAAAGCCCGTTCATACGAACGAAAATCCGGATAGTTCATCATCGAATCCGCATTCAAAATACCAACAACACTCACACGGTCGAAGTCAAGTCCTTTTGAAACCATCTGTGTACCAATCAGAATATCCGTCTTGCCATCCTCAAAATCGGCAATGATTCTTTCATATGCGGTACGGGTACGCGTGGTATCCAAGTCCATACGAGCCACACGGGCATCCGGAAATATCAGTTTAATATCATCTTCTATCTTCTCGGTTCCAAATCCTCGGTTTATCAGTTCTACCCCTCCACATGCCGGACAAGACTTTGGAACTTCATAAGTATAACCACAGTAATGACAGGTCAGCTGATTCAATCCTTTATGATACGTCAGACTGACATCACAATTCTTACACTTCGGTATCCATCCACACGTACGGCATTCTATCATCGGAGCAAATCCTCTGCGGTTCTGGAAAAGTATAACCTGCTCCTTCTGTTCAAGTGCCTCACGGATTTTCTGAAGCAAGAGTGGAGAAAACTGAGCCGTCATCCGCTTCTTTCGGGCAAGTTCCTTGATATCTACCACCTCGATATGAGGAAGCAAAACATTCTGATGTCGTTCGGTAAGCTGTACCCAGCCATATTTTCCATGAACAGCATTATAATAGGTTTCGATACAAGGTGTAGCCGTACCCAACAGTGTCTTTGCTCCGAACATCGATGCCAGTACGATAGCTGCATTGCGCGCATGATAACGTGGAGCCGGATCCTGCTGTTTATAGGTATTTTCATGTTCTTCATCCACGATGACCAGTCCCAAACGCCGGAAAGGCAGAAAAACCGAAGAACGTACTCCAAGTATTACATCATAATCGTCATCGGTAAGTTGTTTACGCCATATCTCTACACGTTCAGCATCCGGAAACTTGGAGTGATAAATTCCCAGCCGGTTACCAAATACCCTTTTCAAACGTTCGGTGATTTGTGTAGTCAGTGCTATCTCCGGCAACAAATACAACACCTGCTTTCCTGCCTGAATTGCCTGCTGAATAAGATGAATATAGATTTCAGTCTTTCCGCTTGCAGTAACACCATGAAGCAAGCAGACATTTTTCTGATGAAAGTGCGTCAGGATCTCGCTATACGCCTGCTGCTGGGCACTGCTTAAAGGGTTCAAAGGTGATACACTTACTTGCTCGGCAGACAAACGTCCGATTTCGAACGAGTAAATTTCGAAAACTCCTTTTCCAATTAATCCATTAAGCACTGCATTAGTGACACCAGCCGAATCTAACAAAGTCTTACGGGAAACTTCCTTAAGTTCTTTCTTTTCTCCAGTCCAGCCGGACAGCTCTATGTATTTCATGAGTAGAGCCAGTTGCTTAGGAGCACGTGCCAATGCATCAAACTGACGATGGACGGCCTCTTCTGTCTGCATAGCAGCAGACAATCGCACCCTACTCTCTACACGCGGTTTATAGCTGCGTTTCAGCTCTTCTTTTACCAGAATCGCCTCTTTTTCCAATAAAGCTTTGATTACCGGCAACAAATTCTTTATTCCACTGGACTTTTCCAGTTGTGTAATACATTGCTCCGAATCGTTACCCAACAGATCAAGAATACGCTGTTCCTTCTCGGAAAGAGGTTGCAGTGCCTCAAACTCCGGATTTAAGACAACTAATGTTTCGCTTTCCAGCTTCATTCCAGAAGGTAAGGCAGCCTTGTATACATCTCCCAGCGTACAGAGATAATAATCTGCCAGCCATTGCCAGAAATCATATTGCCGTCTCAACAAAACAGGAGATTCATCGAGTACCTCCATAATGTCTTTTGTTTCATAGACCTCAGGCGCCGTTTGGTGTACTTTGGTTACAATAGCCGTATAATACTTCTTGCTCCCGAACGGAACGACGATTCGACAGCCTGCCTTTATCTTATCCGCCAACTCATCGGGAACGGAATAAGTATATTGTCCGGCTATGGGCAAAGGCACTATGACATCCACGTACTTCTTCATGGCTGCAAAGTTACAAAAAACAGTTCTATCCCATTTGGTACGTCAGGCAAACTTTTATAGCTTTGTAAAGAAACTCTTAAATCAACCAAAATGAAGATATATAAGATAGGTATTATAGGCTGTGGAGGTATCGCCCAAAAGATGGCGGCCACACTGGAAAAGATGAAAGGAGTAGAACGATATGCCGTAGCATCGCGCAATCAGGAGAAAGCAGAAGCATTTGCGAATAAATGGGGATTCACTAAGGCATATGGTTCCTACGAAGAACTGGCAAGCGATCCTGAAGTCGACTTAATCTATATCGCAACTCCACATGCCATGCACTACGACAATGCACATATGTGTATTGAGAAAGGTAAACCCGTATTATGCGAAAAAGCTTTTACCGCCAACGCCCGTCAGGCTGAAGATCTCCTTACTTTCGCTAAAGAAAAAGGAGTATTCATTACCGAAGCTATATGGACCCGGTATATGCCCCTTTCACTTAAAATACAAGAACTGCTGAAAGAAGGAGTAATCGGAACACCGTATACCTTGTCGGCTAACCTCAGCTATCCGATAAGCAACAAAGAAAGAATCATCCGTCCGGAACTTGCAGGAGGAGCTCTGCTCGATATTGGAGTCTATACACTAAACTTTGCTGCAATGGCTTTCGGAAGCGATATTGCTGAAACTCATTCTGTCTGCCAAAAGACACAAACGGGAGTCGACGCGCAAGAAAGTATAACACTCTTTTATAAAGATGGCAGAATGGCAACCCTGCAATCGAGTATCTATGCAAAAAGTGACAGAATGGGAGTCATTTCGGGCGACAAAGGGCATCTGATTGTAGAAAATATCAACTGCCCTGAATCGGTACGGGTTGTCGATGAAAACTATAAAACCATAGCGGTATATCATGCACCAGAACAGATCAGCGGCTACGAGTATCAGGTATATGCCTCCATAGAAGCTATTGAAAAGGGATGGCTGGAATCGCCGTACATGCCTCATGACGAAACATTACGCATCATGAAACAAATGGACAACCTCAGAAAAGAATGGGGAGTAATATATCCATGCGACTGACAAGCAGTAGTTTATAAACACATAAATAAAGGTGGAGAAATTCTGTTCATACAGAAGCTTTCTCCACCTTTATTTATACAGATCCTGGTATATCAAAACATGTAAGCCAATGATATCTGCCAGGTATTTCGTTTCATCTCAATAGTCATCTGATCATCTACCGATCTAGCCATTTTGCTCAGTCCAAAGTTATAATTAACTCCAGCTTGCAAATGACCGAGTAATTTTACACCAGCTCCTACATTGAATGAAGTATTGCACGACTTCATGTCGAAACTTTCAGTAAAATGTCCGCTTCCTACATTAAATCCGAACTGAGGTCCTGCAGCAATATAAGCACCCAGTGTACTTCCTAATCCTAACGTCCACTTCAGGTTAACAGGAACCTCAATGCTTTTAAAAGTCTGGCTGACTTCCTCATTGCCACTTTGAGCCTTTGCACCCGACTGATTATACAAGGCAGCGACATCAACTCCCAGACCTACAATAGGAATTGTAAACTCAGCCATCGGACCAATAAAGAATCCGGTACGATTATCTCCTTTTACAATGTCTTCCGAAAAAGTCAATTTCGAAATGTTCAGTCCCCCTTTTAGACCAAACTGAAACTGAGCCTGTGCCGGCATTGCCATAAACAAGCAAGCTACAATCATTAAGGCCGATAAAATCTTCTTCATAAATATAAAATATTAAATGTTACAAGCGCAAAAATAAGGAATAAATGATAAGAATACAAATCAGGCACCAAATATAGAATGACATCCTGTCCACTTTTATGACCGATTGACACTATGCTATGTTTATCAAAGTTTAATTCAACTGGCTTTCTTTCAACGAAGGTTAAAATATTCTATCATAATGTCAGGCATACCAGACGGGCATACAGTTTGCACAATATCGGGTGAATCGCGAAAGCGAAAGGAGGAGCGATTCTAAGAAACAAGATTAATAAAAGAACTTAAATAATAGGAGATTACAATTATGATGCCGATTAGAAGAAATTACAATCAGAACTGGTTACCAAGTATTTTCTATGATTTCTTTGATAACGATTGGATGGAAAAAGCCAATGCAACGGCTCCAGCTATTAACGTAGTTGAAAACGACAACAGCTATAAAATAGAAGTTGCAGCTCCGGGTATGACAAAAGAAGACTTCAACATTCATCTTACCGAAGATAATCAGTTAGTAATATCAATGGAGAAAAAGAACGAAACAAAAGACGAAAAAAAGAAATATTTACGCCGCGAGTTTTCTTATTCTAAATTCGAACAGTGCATGATTCTGCCGGAAGATGTTGAAAAAGAAAAAATCAGCGCCTCTGTCGATAACGGTGTTCTTAACATTGAATTGCCAAAGATTACACAGGAAGAAAAGAAACAAGCCAATAGAGTGATTGAAATTAAATAAACGATTCTAACCACCAAATCCCTGTTCCAGAGAAATCCGGGACAGGGATTTTTTTATTTCTACTATGAACAAGCCAGTTGTTATTATGAACTTTACGGGAGTATATGATTACGAACCCTTCTCCCACAATAAAAAATTTACATGGCTAGACTGTACACACTTGCAAGGTGTAGAATGCTACTGTGATAAAGAGGGTGCACATGCACTGAAAAGAGTTATAGCAAACTATCCAGCAGATGGGATTCATTTCATCGACTCTGGCAACTATCATTATCTGACTAAGTTTTGGACGGATAAAATACAGCAACCTTTTTCGTTAATAGTATTCGATCACCATCCAGACATGCAGCCCCCTCTTTTCGAAGAAATGATTTCGTGCGGAAGCTGGGTAGAAGATACAATAGAATCGAACCCTTATTTACGCAAAGTAATTATCATAGGAGCATCCGAAAACCTAATCAAGCATGTTTCCCCTAAATACCGGCAAACAGTGGAATTTTATAGCGAACAAAGTCTGCAACACGAAGCTTCGTGGAAACAGTTTTCTAACGAAACAATCGATACTCCGGTATATATTTCTGTAGATAAGGATGTACTTAACCCACAGTCTGCCGTTACCAATTGGGATCAAGGCTCCCTTACATTAAATGAACTGGAGCATTTGTTATCTATTATCCTGAAACATGAAAAAATAATAGGCATAGACATTTGTGGAGAATGTTCATCTACACTCAATATATTCGAAGCAGAAAAAGGAACGCAGTTAGATAATACCGCCAATCAGGAATTACTGAACCTCTTCCTCAATTGCCAGACAAGCAATCTGTAACAGACCATCAGAACGTAAGCCGCAGAGAAAATCCCATATTACGCAGACTGGGCAAACGGAAATAGTCTATGCCCCGCATATCATTTCCCATACTGGCCGTGCTCATCGGATCGAAAGGAGCTTTTTTATAAAACATCAGTAAATTCCGTCCGACAAAAGATACTTTTATATTCTGCATCCAGTTTACCCAACGAGACATCGGAACATTGTATCCCAAAGTCAATTCTGCCAAACGAACATTGGTTGCATCGTATACATAGGGACACTCAGTAAATAATATAAAATTAGCCAACTAATTCATACACAATGTA
>DXLM01000072.1:2374-14264 GCA_019414725.1 Bacteroides sp. | reverse complement strand
CTTTATTATTAAAACTATGCAAATATCCATGTTATCTGTTACAAGATCGTGTCGGTAAAATTACTATGCTATTAAAATTAATGAAAAGACAGGCCGTTTCTTCATGGAACAAGAAACGGCCTGCAAAGCTTCAGTTTATCATACATAAACCATACTTCAATCTATAACTAACAATTAATTGTCAATATCAATCACATTGAACTGCATATCAAACTTTATCTCCCAACCATTAGAAAGTTTCACTTCATAGTCATGCTTGTCCCTCTCGATCTTGAGCATCTTGGCATCGGGGTAATTCGTAGCAACGTACTTTTTTATTGCTTCAGGAACCACAGCGACAGGTACAGCGCTGTATTTGCAATTCACTTCTGTCCAAATACCTTTTTTATCGAATTCCAGTTTGTCTCCATTAGTAAAAATCACATCATAGCTTTTATCAAACCAGTCTGTTTCCATTTTAGCCATCGCCACCTTATTATCGGGGAAATGAGTTTTGATAAAAGTCTGTGCAGTCTGAGGCAATTGGTTTACTTGAATAGGTTTGTCATCATCCGCCCATACCACTGTTTGCAACGTAAATAAGCACACTAACAATAATAATACCTTTTTCATAATCGTCATTTTTTTTATTTGGTTCTACATTCTGTTTTCTGATGCAAATATGAAGGGAGATTCTGAAAAGAATTTGAAATTCTAAAAAAAACACGATTTTTTTTATTGATTATGAGTGGATGCATAAAGTGTAAAACAATGCTCCCCGCTCTTATATTCATAACAAAGCCTGAGAGCCTGCATTTTACATATCGTATCTGCTATTGCCAAACCTAGACCGGTAGAGCCTTCTTTTTTCTTTCCTTGATAAAAACGCTCAAAAATACGCCGGGCATCCAGCGGTTGTGCCGCCCCTGTATTGCAGAACATCACACTGTGGGGAGTAATGACAATCCGGATGTGTCCACCGTCCATATTGTGTACAAAAGCATTCTTCAACAAATTGGTAAGCAACACCACTGCCAATGTTTCATTTATCGTAAGATAGAAAACACCTTCTTCCTCTATACTTGTTATGATCTCACGATATTGATACACTTCTTTATAGTCCTCCAGATATTGCCTCAATAATTTATTCACTTCTACTTGGACAGTATCCGTAAATTGACCGTTCTCTATCTTCGAAAGCAATAACAAAGACTTGTTCAGCTTCGTTATATGTTCCAAAGTCTGGTGGGTTTTCATCAACTCCTCCAATTGGCTTTCTGAAAGATTTTCATCCTCCATCAGCATCTCCAACCGATTACGACAAATAGCCAGTGGTGTCTGCATCTCATGAGATGCATTACCAATAAATTGTTTTTGCTGTTCGAACATCTGCTCACTGCGCTCTGCATAACGAACAGCCGCTTCATTTAATTTTCTGAATTCTGAAACCCGGGTATTATTTTGTAAAGGCTCGTTTACCTTACCGATACGATATTTATCCAACCAATGAAGCAATACATAAAGAGGACGCATATTCCGATAAAACACCCACACATTAATAACAATTATAGTCAATAATAAAGCGATATAAAGAAAAATAATCCAACCTGCCATAGCATCTTTCAAATCTTCTTTTTCTATAGAAGGAATCGCTACCGTCAATTCAAAAAACTTTTCGCCATCATCCTTAAAAATGGTCGTAAGGATTCGTGCAGGTTCAGTTTCATCTTTTTCAGGAATATAAACCATAGAATCTTTATAAATGATATCATCACAAGATCCTGCATATTCCTTCGTCACTTCACGCAGGAAATACTGATTGTTGGAAGCTGTATTTTTAGAAGGAAGCTCCTCTCCCGCCAATGCACGTATGATGATAATTTCCGAATAATCCTCCAATGAGTCATCCACTTCATCATTCACCTCATCCATTACAGCAAAATAGAAAAGGATGGCCCAGCCGGTCAATAAAACCGACAACACCAACGATATACGGATAATGATATAATAAATCAGTTTCATTTATTCCACTACCATTTTATATCCAAAACCATAAACAGCCTTCAGTTCAGGAGTAGCTCCAGCCTCTTTCAATCTCTTTCGTAAATTCTTGATTTGGGCATAGATAAAATCAAAATTATCGACTTGATCTATATGGTCGCCCCATACGGATTCGGCAAGTGTGCTTTTATTAACCAATCTGCCGGGACGGTTCATAAAATAAACCAGAATATCATATTCCTTACGGTTCAGTTCAAGCTTCTTTCCAGCTACGGTCACCCCATATTTATCGGGAAAAATTTCTATATTTCCGTATTTGATACTATTTTCCCCACCTTGCTGATGACGGCGTATCACACTTTTGATACGTGCATTCAGTTCCACCAAATGAAAAGGTTTAGGCAGATAATCATCAGCTCCGAGCTCCAATCCTAGTACTTTGTCTTCTATAGAGTCTTTGGCTGAAAGGATGATCACATTTTCCCGTTTATGCATTTCTTTCAACTTTTCCAACAAATCCAGGCCACTGCCATCCGGCAACATAATATCCAGCAAAATGCAGTCATAATCATAATCCTCTATCTTTTGTAATGCGGTACGGTAATCGGCAGCAATTTCCACCACATAACGCTCCTTTTCCAATGAGCGCTGAGTCACTTCACGCAAATTAGCATCGTCTTCTACTAATAGTATTTTCATAAGTCCTACTTTTGGTTCTTAAAGACAAAGAAACAAGATAATTCTGAAAAAACACTGAAATAAGAAAAAAAACGAAGAAACCATACAATTTTTTCCATCACCCAACTAATAAACAACAAATATCAAACTAAAAACCGTTATCAACTATACAATCAGCCCCCTGCATCTACCACAACAAGACGCAAGGGGCCACACACAACTCTCTCTAATCAAACCCTAATTATTTGATTTCCATTTGAGAAAAATCCATTTGGCTCAAGCCTACTGGTGACGGTGTTTCTTTTAAATCAAAAGAGACTTCCTTTTCACCATTTTTAGCCGAGTTTATTTTTACCTTTATACCCTTTGTTTCCGATGTTATTTCCAAAGAATTCAAATTAAAGGATACCGCACCGTTTCTCCAATAACCAGTAGTATCAGCATACGTATTGTAACGATATTCTAAATGAATATAGCCATCCTGATCGGGCGTAATTGTAGTGTTCTTTACCAAACTAACCAAATGTTTCACTTTAGAAGGCATGTTCTGATTAAAAATAATATTCAAATAACCGCCACTAATCCACATATTACCTTCAAATATATCTACAGGATCATTTCCAAATTCTTCTTCATTCTCTGCTGTCAGCTCCTCTATAGGTTTAGTTAGAATTTCCTTTATACTCAACACTTTGACTGAGCAATCATATCCTTCCGGATAATTATCATACAAAGGATTGAAATAAAGAATAACCCGTTGTCCATCTATCGGGGAATACCAAAAATAATCAGTCGTTGCAGGCCAGATTTGTCCCCATCTGTCACCTGTAAAGTCATAAACATGGGCACCTTTCACATTTACAGTAGCCCAATCCACTGCCACATCACCAAGAGAGTAACCATCATCATCATCACATGATTGGAAAGTGACTCCCATAACTGCCAGGAATGCTAATAATAAAAGGTTCAACTTTTTCATAACTATAATGTATTAATCTATTTTCTACTCTTAAAAGTAAGAAAGAGATCGAATACTGCATATCATCCATTAATATTAACTTATTTTCAGTAAAAGTCTTGTAGAAAAACCAGATTCATCAAGGAAATAATAGAAACTTCCCGATTCGTCACGAACCGGGAAGCTTAAAACTGAGTTATATACAGATTTTCCCATTCAGGGGGAACATGGCTTTTCAGCCTTGTTTTGTTAAGGCAAATGGTTATATATTTTAAAGTTTAGTTTTTAGTGTATTATATTAATTTACATAACAAAAAATATGCCATGGGGCACATCGGCATCCAATACTCTAAAAATCAACAAAATAACCATTATTTCATTTTTCACATTATGTAGAAATACCACAATTTCATTCCACAATTTTGTAGAATTAATCCCCGTTTTTAAAATATATCTTTATCTTTGTAGAATTGATTACTCACTAAACAATATAATTACTATGAAAAAAAGACATTACGGAATGCTTTCATTGGCACTTACTTCATGCTTGGCTGTTCATGCGGAAAACAAAAATCAAAATACAGACAAGCCCAATGTTATCTTCATCTATGCTGATGATTTAGGATATGGTGACTTGGAGTGTTATGGAGCAAAAAACGTACAAACTCCAAATGTCAACCGTCTGGCATCCGAAGGGATACGATTTATCAACGCACACGCCACCGCCGCTACCAGTACCCCATCCAGATATTCCATGCTGACCGGAGAATATGCATGGCGTAAACCCGGAACAGATGTAGCTGCCGGCAATGCAGGAATGATTATACGTCCCGAGCAATATACTATGGCAGATATGTTTAAAAGCTCCGGATATGCCACAGGAGCATTTGGCAAATGGCATTTAGGATTAGGTGATAAAACTGCACAACAAGACTGGAATGCTCCTCTCTCCGCTTCTCTAGGTGATTTGGGGTTTGACTATTCTTATATCATGGCAGCCACAGCCGACCGGGTTCCCTGTGTATTTATCGAGAATGGCCAAGTAGCCAATTATGATCCTTCAGCTCCGATAGAAGTAAGCTATATAAAAAATTTCCCCGGTGAACCTACCGGAAAAGACAACCCTGAACTTTTATATAATCTGAAACCGAGTCACGGTCATGATATGTCTATCGTGAACGGTATCAGCCGAATCGGTTATATGAAAGGAGGTGGCAAAGCATTATGGAAAGATGAAAATATAGCCGATTCCATTACCGCACATGCAGTTGATTTTATCAAACAACATAAAGACGAGCCTTTCTTTATGTATTTCGCCACTAATGATGTGCACGTTCCCCGTTTTCCACATAATCGTTTCCGTGGTAAAAACAAGATGGGACTGCGCGGTGATGCTATCGCACAATTTGACTGGAGTGTAGGTCAGTTACTCGAAGCTCTCGATAAAATGGGATTAACCCAAAACACATTAATTATTCTTTCCAGCGACAATGGACCGGTAGTAGACGACGGATATGATGACAAGGCAGAAGAGTTACTGAACGGGCACGAACCTGCCGGCAACCTGAGAGGTGGAAAATACAGTGCATTTGAAGGGGGGACTCGTGTTCCTGTAATTGTACACTGGCCTAAAGCCATCAACAAGCCGGAAGTCAGCGATGTGCTTATTTCGCAAATAGACTGGCTGGCATCACTAGCTTCTCTGGTAGATGCCCGTATTCCGAAAGGAAGTGCTCCCGACAGCTACAACCGGTTAGCAAATCTATTAGGACAAGACAAAACAGACCGCCCATGGGTTATTGAACAGGCATCCAATCACACTCTATCCGTGCGTACTAAAGATTGGAAATTTATTGAAGGCAGCGATGGTCCTAAAATGATTCCCTGGGGTCCGAAAATTGAAACTGGTTATTTAGGTATTCCCCAGTTATATGATATGAAACAAGCAGGTGAAAAGGTGAATTTAGCGACTGAACATCCCGAAAAAGTATTCGAATTACAACAAATATTGAGAAAAGTACGAAATAAAAGTATCCAGATGAAGTAACATGCTGAATACACACCAACCCAATGTTGTCTCCAAAAGGGTGAATCAAGACAAATAAAGGGTCTTGAATTCACCCTCTTTTTTAATCAAGAAAATTTCAATATGGTCCTCATTTCAAAAGAACAAATCCTTATAGACAAAGATCCTTTTCTTTAAAGTCAAAGTATTTATAACAAAACACCTTGAACACTTTCACAAGAATGGGTTACACACAAAAACTCTTAAAGATACAAGATACGTTTTTCCACTTTACCCATAAAAAAGAAATCTCAATTTATTTCTTTATTTTCCCTTCATTCACCAGTTCAGACAGCGCCCTGGCCAATGACGGACGAGTAACTCCCAGCTTCTGCGCCACCTCCTGCTGATTATGAATAACAGAATGTGTTTCTAGATATTTCAACAAACGAGTCTTTAAATTCAACAAAGCAAACTCATTCAATTTCCTGCTTAAAAAGACACTCCTGTCCGAAATATCCTTCAAAAAATTCTGCATCATCAATGGATGCAAACGCATAAATTCTAAAAATCGTTCTTTACCTATTACAAAAACCTCACAAGGTCCTATTGCCTCTACATTAACGGGAAAACGATTTTCAGTGGCAAAAATAAAAGCCGAAGCCAGCAAGTTAGGAGCTCCAATTTCTTCTACCGTCAGTTCTTTCCCTTCATCATTTATCATTCCCGCCCGTACACTTCCCGATGCAAGAATGTACAGCCCTTTACATAAGTCACCTTGCCGGGCAATGATATCACCCGGTTCAAAGTGCTTCAAACTATTCGGAAGGCCGAACAGGAAAGCAACCAATTCTTCCTCTTTCATTCCCTGGAAAGGAGCCATCTGCAATAATCCTGTCAGTTCCATCCTACTTTCTTTTAACTGTTATTTGTATCCGCTGTAACATATGGTACAACTTAAAAGACGAAAACCATCTACTTTTGCACAAAAGTAATAGAAATCATTAAAATGAAAAAAGATATGGAGAATAACATGTTTTGTTTCCAATGTCAGGAAACAGCCAAAGGTTTCGGTTGCACCTTAAAAGGTGTTTGTGGAAAAAAGGCAACTACAGCACGTACCATGGATTTATTGCTCTTTGTAGTACGAGGAATTTCTGTTGTGGCGGATCAATTGCGCCAGCATTCCCTCCCCATTGAAAAAGAAGTGGACAATTTCATTGTAGACGCCTTATTCTGTACCATTACCAATGCCAATTTCGATGACGAAAGCATTACAAAACGCATTGACAAAGGATTAGCAATACGTGATGACCTTAAGCATCAAGCCTCTGCCAAGGACATTCCTCTGCCGGAAGCCGATGAGTTAAATTGGAAAGGCAGCCGCGATGAATATGATGCAAAAGCCGCAACAGTCGGCGTATTACGTGAACAAAACGAGGATCTACGCTCTTTAAAAGAACTGATTATGTATGGTCTGAAAGGAATGGCTGCTTATCTGGAACATGCCATGAGGTTAGGACATAATGACGAAAGTATTCATCGTTTCATGCAGAACACCATCGCACAAATTACAACAAAATCTTTATCGGCTGATGAACTGACTGTATTAGCACTGAAAACAGGTGAAATAGGCGTTCGAACAATGGCTCTGCTCGACAAGGCAAATACTTCCAGGTATGGTAATCCGGAAATTACCCATGTAAATATAGGAACAGGTACTCGCCCCGGTATTCTGATAAGCGGACATGACCTGCATGATCTGGAAGAATTGTTGGAACAAACCAAAGACAGTGGCGTGGACGTATATACTCACGGTGAAATGCTTCCTGCACATTACTATCCGGCATTTAAAAAATATACACATTTTGCAGGAAACTATGGAAATGCCTGGTGGAAACAACGGGAGGAGTTTACCTCGTTCAATGGTCCTATCCTGTTCACAACCAACTGCATCGTTCCCCCTCTGCCCAATGCCACTTATAAAGAACGCATGTTTACCACTAATTCTACCGGATATCCCGGCTGCAAGCATATTACAGCAGACGAGAAAGGACATAAGGACTATACTGAAATTATAGAAACAGCCAAACAATGTGCCGCACCGACAGAAATAGAACATGGAGAAATCGTTGGTGGTTTTGCCCATAATCAGGTATTACAACTAGCAGACAAGGTAGTAGAAGCGGTAAAGAGCGGAGCTATCCGTAAGTTCATCGTCATGGCTGGTTGTGACGGACGTATGCGCAGTCGCGATTACTACACCGCTTTTGCCGAGATGCTCCCCAAAGACACAGTCATTTTAACAGCCGGATGTGCTAAATATCGTTATAACAAACTAGGGTTAGGTGAGATTAATGGCATTCCGCGTGTTTTGGACGCAGGACAATGTAACGATAGCTATTCATTGGCAGTCATCGCCCTCAAACTGAAGGAAGTATTCGGGCTACATGACATCAATGAACTGCCCATTGTTTACAATATCGCCTGGTATGAACAGAAAGCGGTAATCGTATTGCTGGCATTACTCAGTTTGGGCATAAAAGAGATTCATCTCGGTCCCACCTTACCCGCATTCCTCTCGCCCAACGTGACGAAAGTACTGGTCGAAAACTTTGGAGTAAGCGGTATCGGTACAGTAGAAAGTGATATGAGAAAATGGGGATTAACGAACGGATAAACGGAATAATTATGAAACAGAAAAATTACCATTCATGTACAGTCGGACAAATTGTAGCCGGCAACTTTGATACAACCAAAGTATTCTCCCGTTACCATATTGATTTTTGCTGCCATGGCAATACTCCGTTTGCAGAAGCCTGCCGGAACCGTGGTATTGATCCCGAAGCAGTAGCACGTGAATTAAATGAATTACAAGAGAATACGGTTAGTAATGTCCTGACTTTGCCGGATGGCCCATCGATTTATTAATAGACTACGTATTGAAAATACACCATCGGGGAATCCGTGCCAAAGGTCCGCAAATAGAAGCATTATTAACCAAAGTAACCGAAGCGCATTCAAAGAATCATCCAGAGTTATTGCAAGTCCAGGCACTGTTCCGCGACTCGCTTCTTGATTTGGAAAATCATTTATCAAAAGAAGAGAATGTACTATTTCCTTATGTTTATGAAATGTTCCAAGCCAAAGAGGAAGGCTTGAAAATAGTTGAATTTCATTGCGGCACCATTCTGTATCCCATCGAAGTGATGGAAGATGAACATAACCACGAAGGAGAACGTTTTGAAAAAATCTCTTCATTAACCAACGGATTCACCGCCCCTGAAGATGCTTGTGCCAGCTTCCGCTTGGTTTTACAACAATTGAAACAATTTGAAGAGGCATTACATGAACATATCCACCTGGAAAACAATATCATTTTTCCCAGAGCATTAGAATTGGAAAAGAAGGAAGCCATCTGATAACTACACCATGACACTTCCATTCACAAAAGTGCCCAAAGTGAAATAATGCACAAATCACTTTGGGCATCTTCATGTATTATAACCCACGCTCCACTATATAATCTTGTCCCTGTTCTGTCATCAAGTCATATTCATACACCTTATACAAAGCAGGGTATTGCGGATTTATCTCCTTGGAAACCAAAGGCTCTTTGATATCTGCCTGCATATAATATTCATTCGGATTCTTACCTTTTGCCTCTT
Organism: Bacteroides sp.; assembly: GCA_019414725.1. Taxonomy (GTDB): domain Bacteria; phylum Bacteroidota; class Bacteroidia; order Bacteroidales; family Bacteroidaceae; genus Phocaeicola. The sequence goes on along the minus strand of DXLM01000072.1, from coordinate 4,975 downwards.
TTAATCCAACCCCACGCAAAGGAACATACGAACGTAAACGCAAATTACCTCCCAAACGGGAATGAATCTTCGCTTTATCCAGCTGCACGCCATTCCAGCTCATATCCACCACAAACCCTCCACGGGCAACCAGTCCTTGCACACTTCCTGTGGCCCAGGCATCCGGAAGAGCCGGAAGCAAATGTACAGCTCCGTCATGGCTCTGCAACAACATTTCAGCCACACCGGCAGTATAGCCAAAGTTGCCGTCAATCTGGAAAGGCGGATGAGCATCAAACAGATTAGGATAAGTCCGTCCTTGCGGATAAGCCTCTTTCACTTCATCTCCAGGCAGCAGCTTCAACATATTATTAATAATCCGGAACGCATGATTACCGTCCAGCAAACGGGCCCACAGATTAACTTTCCAGCCAATGGACCAACCGGTAGCTTCGTCGCCACGCTGTAACAACGTGTTTTTAGCTGCCTGGAAAAGCAAAGGATGAGTGTAAGGAGATATCTGATTACTAGGGAACAATCCATATACATGAGAAATATGGCGATGCTTGTCATTCGGATTATCCAAGTCTTCCAGCCATTCCTGTAGCTGATTGTATTTCCCGATCTGCATCGGGGCCAGACGATTTAACATAGACCGCAAAGAATCTTGATAAGAAGCGGACATTTTTAGAATTCTTGACGCATGCAATGCATTGCTAAGCACATCGAAAATTATCTGATTATCCATCGTACAACCTGCCACAATCGTTGAAGCTTTTTTAGTATCCTCTCCCGAAGGTCCATGTTCCGGAGACATGGACGGAGCAGTCACCATCCAACCGTATTCAGGATGTTCAGTCAAATAATCAAGATAAAAATCAGCAGCTCCTTTCAATGCCGGATAGGCTTCGGAAAGAAACAGCTTGTCCCCACTATATAAATAATGCTGCCACAAGTGGGTAGTCAACCAAGCACCTCCCATGGGCCATGTACCATAAAACGCCTTATCCACCGGACCGGTGGCACGCCATATATCTGTATTGTGATGAGCCACCCATCCGTTGCATCCATACATAGTCCGTGCCGTTTCCCTGCCGGTAACTGATAATTCTTTCACCATTTCGAACAAGGGCTGGTGCGTTTCACTCAGATTGGTCACTTCAGCCGGCCAGTAATTCATTTCCGTATTAATATTGATGGTATATTTTCCATCCCATGGAGCAGCCAGTTTATTATTCCATATACCTTGCAAATTGGCAGGCTGACCTCCCGGCTGGGAGGAGGAAATAAGCAAATAACGTCCATACTGAAAAAGCAACACCGCCAAAGAAACATCCTTACCCTCATTGAACAGTTCGATGCGTTTGACAGTTTCCAGCTTAGCCCGCTCACTGGTTCCCAAATCCAATCTTACACGGTCAAACTGCTCTTTATAAAGAGCTATATGCTCCTGTAAAACCTGACTATAAGGGCGTCCCAATGCCAGAGACAGATATCCGGACGCTTTTTTACTCTCATTGCCACTTATATCGTGATAATTAATAAAATTCGTACCCGATGAAACATACAGAGTAACACTGTCCGCTCCTTCCACTGTAATGTTTTGGTCATCAATTTTCACCTTACCCCCATCCACATCAGCCTGTGTCTGTGTTTCCATACGAATCAATCCTTTCACTCCCTCATGATCCCTACCCCTTCCGGTCAGAACCAATTTCTTTCCTTTCCTGCTGACTTTATGCTCCAATGGCGACACATATCCGACCTTAAAATTCAGTTTTCCCGGCCGGTCTGCTGTCAAACGGACCACTACCACCTTATCAGGAAATGATGCAAAAACTTCACGTTGAAAAGTCACGCCATCCACTTTGTAACGGGTAGTAGCCACCGCACGTTCCAAATCCAGATCACGATAATAATCGGTAACCTTTTCATGTCCGGGGGTTTCTATAATCAAACTGCCGATTGTCTGATAGGGCATACCATGCTTCCCGGCATAAAAGTTTTCTTGAATCAAGTCCTGAGCCTCCATGTTTTTTCCGGCGAAAATCAGTTCACGCACTTGAGGCAGACTTTCCAATGCTTCCGGCTTGTCATTCCGATAGGGACTGCCTCCCCACATGGTTTCATCGTTTAGTTGAAGTTCTTCACGGGCCGTTCCGCCATATACCATCGCTCCCATCCGGGAATTGCCGACCGGAAGCGCTTCCACCCACGTCCCGGCAGGTTGCTTATACCACAATTTCAGATCACCTGCCTGAATAGATAACGAAAAAGACAATAAAATGCCTGCTAATAATGAATAAGTTTTCATGGTTAATAGATATTGTATAATGTACAAATATAATTCTATTAACCATACAAACGAAAAGACAGAAGCATTTTATTGTCTAAAAAACAATTATGATAAAGAAAAGACCAAATATTACACCTCCTCCCTATCTGATAACCGGAATCACATAATCGTATTTTCTCAATATTTCCGTTACAGGAGACAGTGGAAGCAAGTCAGGGCGGGGAGATATAAAAGACTTGCTGCCGATAGCCGAGCAATGCCAGGAAGTGGGATTCACGGGAACACCGGGAGAAGTTCGGAACGGCATATTCAACGGCAACAGTAAA
>DXLM01000072.1:0-2274 GCA_019414725.1 Bacteroides sp. | reverse complement strand
ATTCACGGGAACACCGGGAGAAGTTCGGAACGGCATATTCAACGGCAACAGTAAAGAGGAATCCGCAGAAGAAAGGAAAGTGCCGGTTGTGCATTGACGGAATGCCTATACTTGAATGGTTCAAGATGAAATTTAAAGAGCTTAAGGAAAAGCTGGGTGTAGGCCACACTCCAAAAGAGAAAAACAGGCCCCAAAGAGAGTTTAGAATATAATTCTTTGGTAGAAAATAAAAGTGTAATTCTAATTGTTAATGAATTGCACTTTGAGTATTTTTGTAAATACTTTGTTATCACTGATAAATAAACCAAGATGAAAACTATATTTTTATGTTTCTTCTGTCTTTTCACTATCGGATGTACGCATCAGTCCAGTCAAGAAAACTGTGTAGAAATCGGCAATGCGGATGCAATCTGCGTAAGCACCGATACTTTAGGGAAAACAGTACGCATGAATATGCTACATGGGCATTATACCACTGAAAGTGAAGAAGTGTTCGCTATTGTCCTCAATCCTCAGAAACTTCCACTTAGTTATGGCAGAAGATGGATTTTAGAAAGATGGGAAAATAATCAATGGGTAAGGCTTTGGACGAAAAAGCCCACAGGTTTCTTTGATGACGAAATTATACCGATTACCCCACCTATATATTATTGTTTCAGTTTTCCTATTAAATACTATAAAACAACTCCCGGCAAATATCGTATTTCCATATCACTGTGGAATGATATGGAGAAAATCAACCTCAATGCTGAATTTGAAATAGAATAAACATCTCTTTCACTAAACAATTCAATGTTATGAAAACAAAAATATGGGTAGGAGTTCTATTTTACTCTTTTATGGGATGTGCGAATAAGGCACCAAAATCAAATCTTACAAGCAAATTAGACTCTACAGGTGAAGCTGTCTATTTTGTAGAAGATACTGTTGTTGACCAATCTGCAGGCTTGCAAGTCATTGAAGCCTTAAGCAGGGTCTATGGAAATGATCCGAATTCTATAGGAGGTTTCATCGGTAGCCCGCGTTGCCCTTCTTTCTTGGAAGGTATGTTCTTTGACGGTTCCACGTTGGTTTTTCAGGTAAGAGGTGACACAGCGCATGCAAGGCGAATTTTGGAATCTACTGCCGGTAGCAAAGCTTTTCGACTGGAGCAAGTTACTGAAAGTAATTATTCACAGCAACAACTTATGAGCATCGTAGACGAGTTGAACCAGCGGTTTGACACATTGACAGACAAGAAGCTGAAAAATAATATGACCAGTTGGGGTGTAGGATTACGGAATGTTGAAGTCAGGTTTATTCTCAACACTCCCGAAGCCCGACAAGCCTTCCGGGAAAAACTCATGGATTCTCCCGCCATTCGTTTTGAAGGACCGGAACAGCCGATAATAAATGAGCGAATTAGTATAACTGATACGCTCGGTATTTCCCTGCATCCGGAATATTCCGTTTACTCCACTGAGGCATCCACAGCTTCCTTTGTTTTGCTAAATCAAGGAAACAAGAACATAATGTGTGGCGAGCATTATTTCATTACTTATGAAGACGAGAATGGCACTTGGCGTGCATTGCCCATCAATGACGCTGCCATAGATATAGGTTATATGGTACTTCCCGGTGGGCATCATTTGTTTACAGCAAATCTTTATCCCGAAGTTCACTCCAATAAACCGGGACGTTACCGTTTTTTCTATGAAGTCATGCTTGATGCTGATACTCCATTGCGTCATGACATATTGATGATGACCGAATTTCGATTGACTGATAATAAGCAAGAAATAAAAAATGCTATTAGAATAGAAATCCCCCAAAAACCGGATAATTATGGAGCTGGATTTATTCCTACTCAAGCTCCTCCAAAAGAAGATGAAGTTTATCATGTAGTGGATGACATGCCCGAATTTCCCGGTGGTATGGATAAATTGTTACAATTCATCAACGACAATATGCAATATCCAACCAAAGCCCAAACAGAAGGAATACAAGGAAAAGTTATTGTTCAATTCATCATAGACGAAGACGGTTACATAATAGAACCTAACATAGTAAGGAGTGTTGAGTCTTCTTTGGATAATGAGGCACTACGTCTGATAAAAATGCTTCCTCAATGGAAACCCGGCACACTAAAAGGAAAAGCCATAAAGGTGAAATATACAGTCCCAGTAGCTTTTAAACTCAAATAATAGCAACTATGAAACATTTATTACTCATATTCCCGTAATATTCGAAAATCACCATTCCCCTCGCAACAATGTGCTTGAATAAAACGAAAAG
>DXLM01000071.1:3837-15279 GCA_019414725.1 Bacteroides sp. | reverse complement strand
TTTGATAACAAGCCGCTTCTATTATAAATTTAATTTAGCTTGGTTGAAAGGAAACGAAAGTTCTATATCTCCTCATTCTTTGTCTGACTAAAGGGTGTAGAACACATATATCCAATACTTTGTATCGTTTTTTTTGTTTTCAGGTTGCATTGTTTGTTATAAATGAAAGTAAACGAAATAAAATAAAGAAAAAAAGTGCAAAATTACTTTTGTTTTCCGAAAATATTTCTACTTTTGCAATGTGTGATTTAAGATACTATGATTATGGAGCACGCTTAAAGAGAACACAAAAAGAATTATTAAATCTAAAATGATTATTTGTTAACCCAGGAAAGTATGGAAAATGTTCAGAAAACAAGGCGTTTGTTTGCAAGCGCATACGGTTGTAAAGCCAGCCGTTCTTTTCTTATTTGGGGCTTGTCGGCCGCAATGTTCATAAGTGTTATACCGATGATGGCTGAGGTTTCTGTCGGTGGAAAAAACATTGGTGTTCAAATTGTTAGTCAGACAAAGAATATTACCGGAACCATTATTGATGAAACAGGTGAACCTATGATTGGTGTGTCGGTTTTAGTTCAAGGGACTACTACTGGAACTGTTACAGATTTGGATGGTAAATTTACATTGGAAGTTCCTGCAAACGCTACATTAGTTGTTTCCTATATCGGATACAAAACTCAGAATGTAAAAGTCGGTAGCCAAAATACGTTTGCCATTAAGATGGAGAGTGATAATGAGGTGCTTGATGAAGTTGTAGTGATTGGTTATCAGACTATTAAACGTAAGGACTTAACTGGTTCTGTTGCTTCTGTTAGTGGTAAAACCGTGTCTGTTATGCCTGTTTCTAATGTAGCACAGGCTATGCAAGGTAAACTTCCTGGTGTGAACATTACCTCACAAGATGGACGTCCTGATGCGGCGATTTCTATTCGTGTGCGAGGAGGAGGTTCCATTTCGCAAAGTAATGAACCTTTGATTCTGGTAGATGGTGTAACTGTGAATTCTTTAAATGATATTCCGTCTGATCAAGTGGAAAGTATTGATGTGTTGAAGGATGCATCTTCTACTGCTATTTATGGTGCACGTGGTGCCAATGGAGTAATTCTTGTAACTACAAAGGGAGCAAAAGAAGGGAAAGTTTCTGTTTCTTATAATGGTTATGTTAAATTTAATACACCGACTAAATATTTGGCAACATTGGATCCTTATGATTATTTATCGTTTGTTTGGGGAAATGCAGCTGCTAGTGGCGATGCATATCGTCTACCATTCGAAAAATTGTATGGCATCGGTGATTATTCTGGTAGTAATACAGGAGGTATAGAAAGTTATCGTAACACCAGGAATTATAACATCCAAAAAGATGTGTATAATAGTTCTGTATCTCATAACCATGATTTGTCGGTTAGTGGAGGCACTGAAAAAACAAAAGTTTTGTTTGCGATGAATTATATGGATGAGCAAGGTATGAAACTTAATTCTTATGCAAAGCGTGGAGGTGTTTCGTTGAAAATTAATCAGAAATTACGTGATAATTTGGATATTAATTTAGATACCCGTTATAGTGATATGCGTACTATGGGAGATGAAGGAACAACTAATGGTTCCGGCTCATTGCTTTCATCTTCTTATCGTTTTCGTCCGATTGCTACTCGTGATATTTTGGGGGACTTGAATGCTTTGCGTGAAGGGAATATGGAGATGTATGGTCGTCAGTCTGCCTGGGATACTTATAGTCCTGTGGCTCGTATCGGAGATTATGATCCACTATATATTAAACAAAGACTTCGTGGTACTTTATCTTTAAATTGGAGATTGTTTGACGGCTTTGCATATCATACTGATTTTACTTTAAACCAATCATGGGAACAAGATAAGATTTGGGGGGGAGCTATTTATAATAATTATTTGGATGACGAAACAGGAGCCAAACTATATGCAGGAAATGTGGAATATACAAAGCGTGACAGTTGGGGACTGCGTTGGACGAATACAATCAGTTATGACTTCAATTTTTTACCTAAACAGCATCGTTTGAATATTCTGTTGGGACATGAAGTTACAGACTCCGGAGGTAGTAAAATGTCAATTTCAGCTAGTCACTTTCCCTCTAATTTTACAAAGGATAATGCATTTGCCATGATTAACCAATATGATGCGGAGCATGGAACAAGTAAATTTTCTTCTGGAGTAGATATTCCTGGACGTATTCTCTCATTCTTTGGTCGTGCTAATTATACATTGATGGATCGTTATTTGTTTACTGTGACATTCCGTGCCGATGGTTCTTCTAAGTTTTCCCCCGAACACCGTTGGGGATATTTTCCTGCTGCGGCTTTTGGATGGCGCCTTTCTGAAGAAACTTTCATGGAAGGGACGAAAGATTGGTTAGATAACTTGAAAGTTCGTTTGTCTTATGGTACGGTAGGTAATGATGGTATCAGCTCAGATTTATGGTCACAAACGTGGACTTCTGAAACAGATTTACGATATCAATATATACTAAATAACCAGTATTCATCTTCTTATGACCTTTCAACGGAACAAATGGCAAATAAAAATCTAAAATGGGAAACAACTATTACACGTAATTTTGGTTTTGATTTCGGATTTTTAAAGAACCGTTTGTGGGGATCTTTGGATTTATATTGGAATACAACAAAGGATTTGCTGATGTTGACTTCGCTTCCGGGGATTACCGGATTCACATCTACGTATGATAACATTGGTCAGACTAGTAATAAGGGAATTGAGTTTTCTTTGTCAGGTGTGATTTTTGAAAATAAAGATTGGAATATTACGGCTGGTATGAATATAAATTTCAATAAGGGTAAGGTCGATAAGTTGGCAGAAAATGTAACAGGTTTATATGGCTCTAGTTGGTGTGGCAGTAGCAGTTTCCCGGGTGAGGATTATATTTTACAGGAAGGTAAACCTGTGGGTATGGTCAGAGGTTTTATATATGATGGCTTTTATACTACAGATGACTTTAATTATGTAAACGGACAATATATATTGAAAGAGGGCGTGGCAGATTTAGGTTCTTTTATTAATCCTGTACATGGGGTAGACCGTCCGTCCGGACAAAATGCCTATCCGGGTCTTCCGAAATTTAGGGATATGGATAATAGCGGCAGCATTGATGAGAAAGATGTTACCATTATTGGTGATATGAATCCTGTTCATACAGGTGGTTTCAATATCAATACAACTTATAAAAATTTTGATTTAGGATTGTATTTTAATTGGAGTTATGGTAATGATGTGTATAATGTGAATAAAATCGCTTCCTTGTACGGTGCAAAAGAAAAAGGAGTATATGAGAATAAACTTGGCTTTATGAAAGACTCCTATAAGATTTATGACGTGGTAGATGGGAAATTAGTTCGTCTCACTACTCCTGAGCAATTAAATGCAGCTAATGTAAATGCTAATTTACCATTACCTTATAGTGAAAATGGGGTTACTTCCAGTATTGCTATTGAAGATGGTTCTTATTTGCGTCTGAACACGTTGACATTGGGGTATTCATTGCCCGATAAGGTCTTGCATAAGGCTGGTTTGAGTAAATTGCGTATTTATGGAACAATCTATAATTTGTTTACCTTAACCGGTTACTCAGGTCTGGATCCTGAAGTTAGTGCTAATACCTCTCAGAATAAGGCGAAATACCCTACAGTAGGATTGGACTGGGGTACTTATCCTAGAGCACGTTCGTTTGTGGTTGGTTTAAATCTTGCTTTCTAATCAAAAAAACAAATCATTAAATTAATTATTATGAATAAATTAGCAACATATATATCTGCATTGGCACTATGCTGTTCCTTTGCTCAATGTAGTGATTATCTGAATACTTCTTCACCGGAGAACACTGGAGATGAGTTTGTAACCTCTTCTACTTCCGAAACTTTTAAAATCCTGTCTTGGTGTTATGCTAATTATCGGCAGAATTGTATTATGGGAGCTTATCGTTGGAATGATCCCATTGGCTCAGACTCTGAAATATATCCGGAAATAGGCTCTTTAAATAATGCCAACGCTAGACTATTACCGGAATTGTTAAGTGTAAATGCTGGTGGTTCAGGCTTCAACGGGCTTTATACTACGATTGCACGTGCATCTAAGGTAGCGGAATTGGTAGTTGATAAACCTGCATTTCAAGATGCTGTGGCAGCAGGAAAAGTAAATGATTGGACTCAACTTTATGGTGAGGCTTTAACAATGAAGGCTTTCTGCTATTTTGATTTGGTAAAACATTATGGTGATGTACCTTATGGATATGAAAATAACAATGTGGAAGATTATTCATTGACTTCCCGTTTTGAAATTTATGATAATCTTATTGAGATATTGAAGGAGGCAGAAGCATTGATGTATCCACTGGGAGAAGGTGGCATTACTGCTGAACGTTTTTCCAAGGGGTTTGCTGACGCGTTGTTAGGACAGATAGCTCTTTATTCCGGTGGATATCAGACAATTCGTACAGATGTTCCCGGTTTGTATGGTGACGTACAGTTTACGACAAAAGGAAAAGAAGAACTAGGATGTGTCTATGCTCGGCGCAATGATTATCTAGATTATTATAAGATTGCCGAGAAGTATTTTCAGGCTGCTTTGAATAATAAAGGAACGGCTGCTTTAGTTACGGTTGATGACCGGAGTTATGCGAATAATCCGTTTCAGCGTCATTTCCAATACACTCATGATCTGGCTCTTAGTCCGGAATCTATTTTTGAAGTAGGTAATATACAAGGGGGACAAAGTGGGCAGACTACTACCAGTGAATATTCTTATGCTTTTGGACGCCCGTCTAGTGGTGGTAGTAATCAGGCTGCGCCTTGCAAGTCGTTTGGAGCGTTACGTATTATTCCCTCTTTCTATTATGGTGAGTTTGAAGCGGGTGATATGCGTAGAGATGCTAGTGTGACTGTTACTGGCAGTAAAGGTGATGGCAATGAAGCTCTGTTGTCTTTTGCTCCGGGTAGCAAGTTGGATGGGGGAATTGCTATTAATAAATGGGATGAGAATCGTATGAATCCTCCTTATACTACATCTCAACGTACTTCGGGAATGAATTGGCCGGTGTTGAGGCTTGCTGACCTTATTTTGATGCAAGCGGAGGTTAAAGCAGAATTAGGAGCAGAAGGAGAAGCAATCCAATTACTTAACCAAATTCGTCAACGTGCATTCGGGAATGCTGAACATGATATTTCAGCTTCAGGTGAAGTTTTGAAGGAAGCTATTTTGCAGGAGCGCAAATTAGAACTTTTAGGTGAAGGCACTCGTCGCTGGGATTTGATTCGTTCGGGTAAGTTTGTGGAAAAAGCTTTAGCTGTTCGTGCAGAAATGACGGAGATGGTTAATGATTTGCAAACAAAAGGATACCATGAATTTGCTAATGGGAATGTGATCTCGAATTATATATATACTAAAAAAGTGCATTTAAGTTCACCATTGACTTTTGATCCTGACGAGTCAAATCCAGCTCTGTATCCAGGATGGAGAGGACAATACGATTATAGTACCACTCCGGTAAAAGTTACTGGAACAGACCACAACTTGGCTATTGAGGGGTTGTTTAATTATATAGATCCCAATGGTACTGAAGCAAAGAAATTGTTTGACGAGGGATATTCGAAGGTTGATTGGGGAGTGACATTAGTGAAATATGCTGATCATTATACAAATAGTAATTTGTTGCCGGGAGTAAAGGAAGGTAATGTTCCTCCCAGATATTATTGGCCTATTCCATTCGAAACGTTGAGCAAGTCTAAAGGAAAGATAACGAATGGATATGGTTTGGCACAAGAATAAAGATTATATATGAAAAACATTTTATCTGTTTGCGCATTTTTGCTAGCCTTTGGGGCGCTCCCTTTATGGGGGCAGTCCCAAGATCCTTTGAATGAGGATCAAACAACTGTACGTATTTTAGAAGGTGATAATTCGGATCCTTCTATTGTCCGTTATGGAAAATCTTATTATCTAGTTCATTCTTCTTTTGTTTATACTCCAGGATTGGTAGTTTACAAATCAGATGATTTGGTGAACTGGGTTCCATGTTCCACGGCTTTAACTACTTTTACTGGAGATATCTGGGCTCCGGACATCGTATTTCATAACAAGCGTTTTTATATCTATTTTCCGACTTTGAATGGGAAAGGAAAGAAAACCAATATGGTAACTTGGGCGGATACTCCGGAAGGTCCGTGGAGTACTCCGGTAGATTTGAAAATAGGAGGAATTGATCCGGAACATGTGGTTGGTGATGGAAAACGCTATCTGTTGCTCAGTTCCGGTGCTTTATATCCATTGTCGGATGACGGATGCTCTATTACAGGAGAACCGGTTCGGATTTATAAGGAATGGGAAATACCGGAGGAATGGGATATAGAAGGAGTTTCCATGGAAGGCTTGAACGTGAAAAAAGTAGGAGAGTACTATTATTTGTTCGTGGCCGAAGGAGGTACGGCAGGTCCTCCCACCAGTCATATGGTAGTACAGGCACGTAGTAAAAATATAATGGGTCCTTGGGAGAATGCTCCTTTCAATCCGCTTCTTCGTACGGAATCCCGTAATGAAAAATGGTGGAGTAAAGGGCATGGCTCTATTGTTGATACGGAAGATGGACGGTTATTTATGATTTTCCATGCTTATGAAAACGGATTCCAGACATTGGGGCGTCAGACCCTTTTACGTGAACTGGTCCAAAAAGAAGATGGATGGTTACATTTGAAAGAAGGAGCCATTTCTTTACCTGCACCGGAACGTTTGAAATTATCTGGTATAGAAGATTTTGTATGGCAGACGTGCCGGGAACATAACTTAAATGATCGGTTCCGGATTACTTCTGATAAAATCAGTGTAGAGGCAAAGGGGAATACTCCAAAAGAAGGATCTCCCTTATTAGCACGTACCAGTGCTCATAAATATGAAGTGGAGGCTTGTTTTGAACTGAAAGGTGAAAATACATCTGCCGGATTGGTGGCTTATTATGATGAGAATTATCATTTTGGATTTGGTTTTAATCATAAGCAGATGCTTCGTTATCGGCGTGGGCAAGTAAGTCGTACGGAATCAAAACTTCCTCAAGCAAACCAATGTGGAAAGATGTGGTTACGTTTGCGGAATGATGCTAATGTATTGTCGGCCTGGTACAGTGCCGATGGTAAAAAATGGCATAAGTATCCATGGGGATTTGAGATATCGGGAGTACATCATAATACGGTATATGGTTTCTTGTTTGTCCGCCCAGGTATTTTTGCCGGTGGTGACGGGCAGGTGGAAGTAACAGATTTTGTTTTGAGAAATCTTGATTGATGCGTTGTTTAGCTGGAATTTAATGATTGAATTGCTTATGAAATATTGCTGCTCTTTTTTATTGTTATTGCTTTTGGGGATTTCCGGTGGATTTGCCCAAGATAAGGTGGAGTGTTGGGGACGTTATGAAATCTCCCTGCCTGCCAAAGTAAAGGGGAACCCTTTTGATATTGAGCTTACGGCAACGTTTAGCGGACCGGATACTACATTGACTGTACGTGGATTCTATGACGGAAATGATACCTTCAAAATTCGCTTTATGCCTGTGAGCCAGGGAGTATGGTCGTACGTGACGCAGAGTGAGATTCCCGTGCTGAATAAGGTGAAAGGGCGGATAGAATGTATTGCTCCGGGTAAAGGAAATCATGGTCCAGTTAAAGTGGATGGAACTTATAATTTTAAATATGCTGACGGAACGCGTTATTATCCAGTTGGAACTACTTCTTATGATTGGATGCATGTGGCAGGTAACCAGCCTGATCAGACAGTGAAATCATTGGAACTATCCAAGTTCAATAAAATCAGGATGCTGTTTTTTGTGCAAAACTTTGATCCGGATTATCCTGAACCCTCCATGTTTCCTTTTGAGATAAAGAAGATAGTAAAGGATGAAAAGGGAAAACCTGTGTATGAATGGGATTTCACCCGCTTCAATCCTGCTTATTTTGCTCATGTGGAAGCATGTGTGGATAAATTGGCCGGAATAGGAGTAGAGGCTGATTTGATTCTTTTCCACCCTTATGATGGTGGTCGTTGGGGATTTGACAGAATGCCTTTGGAAGCCGGTGTCCGATACTTGAAGTATCTGACAGCCCGTATGAGTTCATTTCGCAATATTTGGTGGTCATTGGCCAATGAATATGATTTTTTGAGAGAATTAAAACCGGAATATTGGGATACTTTTACACATACGGTAGTAGAGAATGATCCTTATTCCCATTTATGCTCCATTCATACTTATACAGCTAAGTATTATAAATATTGGGAACCTGAATACACTCATGCCAGTATACAGGACCAGGCACCTGTAGAAGGTTTTGGAAGGGCGGCTACGGTGAAGAATATTTATAAGAAACCGATTATTTTTGATGAGGTATGTTATGAGGGTAATATGGATAACCGATGGGGAAGCTTGAGCGGTCAGGAATATCTTTATCGCTTGTGGCAAGGGCTGATTGTGGGAACTTACGTAACTCACGGAGAATGTTATATGGATAATTCAAAAGATTATTCTCGTGATTTTCTGGCTGTAGGAGGAACTTTTCAAGGGGAGTCCTGGAAGCGCATCGGCTTTACAAGACAGATTTTGGACGCACTTCCTAATCCTCTGCATTTATGTGATAGTAGTTGGGACCCTTATACTTCGACTGCCGGAGAAAATTATTATATGATTTATCTGGGCAAGGAAATAAAACCGGAATGGGCATTTGATTTACCGGTAAAAAACGCTTTTTATCCACGTTTGAAAGAAGGAGTACGTTTTAAAGTGGAAGTCATTGATACTTGGAACATGACGATAGCCGAATGGCCTGCCGTTTTTGAAACAACTGCTCCTGTAAAGGATAGGGTGTATGATAAAAATCAAGGGAGAGTAAGACTGCCTGCAAGTCCTTATCTGCTGCTAAGGATAACTGAAGTAGAATAATTTATGAATGTGTTAATTTGCTAATATGCTAATTTGCCGTTTGGTTCCGCTATGTTCGCATGTCAATTGGCCTATTAGCAAATTGGCAAATTAGCACATTCTTCAAAATTTGCACATAATAGACCAATTTTTACCTTTCTGTCCCCTGTCTCTCGTTTACTTTTGTAGTAGAACAAATCTTAATCTATACAAAATGAAACATTTACATTTCCTCGCTTTTGCCTTGTGCTGGCTTGTATGGGGACATCTGTTAAAAGCACAAAGTATTGATCATTATAGTTCGTTAGATCCTTCACAACCTATAGAATTTAAAGGGAACTGCCTTCGTTATACAGATAAAGAAATTATTTTAGGTCCGAAAACATTTTTTGTTGATGGGCAGTTGTCCGATAGGGAAGTGGCGGATAATCCTTATGTCTTTAATAGTTTCAATAAAGCTGCCGCTAATTTCTCAGCTGGTACGGAAGCGGAACCGATGAAAGTTTATTTGGCTCCTTATGTCTATTGGATTGATGATCCAGATGACCCTGCTATTCGTGTTGGTAAAGACGGACGTGAACCGTTCGGCTTGGTTGTTAAATGCCCTTATCTCCATATTATCGGATTGAATAGCCATCCTGAAAATACAGTCCTGGCATCCAGCCGTGGACAGACACAGGGGGCTGTCGGTAATTTCACCATGTTTGATTTTTGGGGAAACGGTCTGTTGGTAAAGGACTTGACCATGGGGAATTTCTGTAATGTCGATTTGGAATATCCTCTGAAGAAAGAATTAAGCAGGAAAAAACGAATGTCTGCCATCACTCAGGCACACGTTGCTTATTGTCATGGCGACAAGATTGTGGCGGATAATGTACATTTCATCAGCCGCTTGAATATGAATCCGTTGAATGGCGCCAAGCGGATACTTTTTAATAAATGCCACATGGAAAGTACGGATGACGCATTGACCGGAACAGGGGTTTATCTGGATTGTACACTTCATTTTTATGGTCAGAAACCTTTTTGGAGAAGTGATATGGGCGGAGCTGTATTTTTGAACTGTGACTTTTATGTGTGTCATGAGGAAGACCGGCAATATTTTTGTAAGTCGGTCGGGCCGTTAAGTATTGTTGATTGCCGTTATCATTCGAAGAAGCCGGTTTATGCGGGCTGGACACATGATCCTACAGATTGGTTACGTTGTTATCAATATAATGTGAAGCTGAACGGGCAACCTTATGTAATAGGGGCTGACAAGCCTTATAATACGGTTTGCATGGATCAGTTGAATCAACTGAAAGCTTTCCGGTTGGAAGAGAATGGAGAGGTGATTTATAATACTTACAATTTATTGAGAGGAGAGGATGACTGGGATCCTCTTCGGGTGAAAGACTGTGTTATTGCTATAGGTAAGCGAGATGGAAGGGATTATACTCGGATGCCTTCTTGTCTTTCTGTAGAGCCCTTAACGGCTTCCATTCAGACTGGTGGCCAGCCGGTCAGACTGGTTGCAACGGTAAAAAGACATTGCAACTATGTGCTGAATAATGTTCCCGTGAAGTGGAAAGTACAACAAGGTTATGAAAAGAATGTGAAATTATCCACTTCCGAGGGATATGAATGTGTTGTCGAGGCAACTAATGTGGAGGATGAAACAAAGCATTTTACAGTGATAGCCTATACAGAGGATGGTTTGGAATGTGCCACAGAACTTACGGTTGCACCGGACTATGTATCGGCTCCTTCGTTTACGGAAAATCCAAAGCTGAATATTACTAAAGGAGTAGCTACTGTCAGTTATGCTTTGGATTTGAATGGGCGCAAGGATGAATCATTGATAACCTGGTATAGATGTACGGACAGGAACGGGACTAATAGACTTCCGGTTTTGGTATCCCGCTTGAATGAACCGGAATATTCCTATACTTTGGTAAAAGAAGATGTTGGTTATTATCTGATGGCAGTTATCGCTCCCAAGCATCTGCGTTGTTTGCCGGGGGAAGAACGAATTGTTGTTTCCAACTCTCCGATAAAAAAAGGGCAAGTGAACATCACTCATATATTTGAAACGGATTTTCAGAACTTTCCATGTAAGAATCAACCACAACTTTTACCGGGATTTTGGACGATTGGTGGATATAAGCCTTTGGATACGGCAGCATACGATTGGCAGGTAGTTCCGGATAAGGATTATTGGATTTATGGGCCGGGAATGAATGGTTCTCACGGAACCGGTTTGTTGCAAGATCAGAAAGGAGCCCGTTTGCTGTATACTCCATTGGATGGCAGCTATGGAGATATGGCAATAACCTTGAATGTGGATGCCAGTAAAACAGCAGGACAAGGTTTTGGTAGTGCAACAGGACAGTATTTGGATTTGTATATCAAGTTTGATACCCGTACTTTAACGGGATATGCATTGCGTATCATTCGTACGACCAAGTATAGTAATGCAGTTGATTTTATCTTGATGAAATATGAGAACGGGGTGGCTG
>DXLM01000071.1:0-3737 GCA_019414725.1 Bacteroides sp. | reverse complement strand
AAGTATAGTAATGCAGTTGATTTTATCTTGATGAAATATGAGAACGGGGTGGCTGAGGCCATCAGTCAACCGGTGTCTTCTACCTGCTATCGTACAAATTGTACTCTGACATTGACTGCTAAAGGAGGAAAATTGACAGCACATGCTTCAACAACAACTCCGCTTCCGGCGCCTGTAACTGATCCGAACTTGAAACTTTCGGTAGATTTGGAGGCGGATATAGCCTCGAACACTTTTGGGGGCACCGGTATCCAGCATACGGGCAGCTGTGGTGAAAGTACAACGATGCTGCACTATATGAAGGTGGAATGGGAGTAGAGTGATTAAAAGAAAGTAATAGATAATTATGAAGAAGAGTATTGTTGCCATAGCATTTTTGTTGTTATGTCCATTTTATGGGGTGAGAGCACAGGAGAGACCGTTTTTTGATTTGTCAGGAAAAGGATGGCATTTATGGCAGGATAAAAATGCAGCTTGGCAGACAGAGGATATTTATTTGACATTGGAAGAGGCACAGAAAAGTCCTGTAATTGTTCCTACAGCGGGATGGGATATATTGACTTCTGCCCAGACTCTTCCGGTACAGGTTCCCGGAACAGCTGAAGAATATCTTCAAACTCAGTCCGGACCCGAAGGAGATATTACAGGAGTTACATGGTGGAGTCGTACAATGGATATTCCGGTGTTGAAGAAAGGACAAAAAGTCTTTTTGAATTTTGGCTCTATACGTTCACGGGCGGAGATTTTTATTAATCAGAGATTAGTGGATTATCAGATTGTGGACAATGTTTCTTTCGAAACGGATATTACTCCTTATATAAAATCGGGAGAACAAGTACAATTGGCTGTACGTATAACGGATGCGGGTGGTAACCATGATTGGCGTGACTCCAGAACTATTCCGTGGGGAGATAAAATGTTGCCTCCCGGTCATGGCTTTGGAGGAATAACAGGAAAAGTTGGTATGAAGGTCTGTAATGCTGTTTATGTGGCGGATATTTATATGCAGAACACTCCTCAGATAACCACCGCTAATGCTATTCTGACGTTACAGAATGAAAAAGGAAAGACTACGAAGCAGGATCTTCGTATAACGGTGTACGAGTGGCAAAATAAAGAAAAAATAGTTTATTCTAAAGAGATAAAGGGTGTTTCATTAAATAAAGGCCTAAATGAACTGAAGATTCCTGTATCAGCTCCGGATGCGAAATTATGGAGCGTGGATGATCCTAATCTGTATGTATGTGAGGTGGAGTTATCCGAAGGAAAGAACTGGGTAGATAAAGATTCCCGCCGTTTTGGATTCCGTTGGTTCGAGGCTTCCGGTATAGGTGAGGATGCTGTTTTTCGTTTAAACGGAAAACGTATCATGCTTCGCTCGGCCATCAGTTGGAGTTTTTGGCCGGTCAATGGTATTTTTCCATCGGAAGAATTGGCTGAAAGGCAAATTCGCATCGCTAAGGAGTTAGGATTGAATATGTTGAATTTTCATCGTTTTATCGGTAATACTGACGTAATGAATTATGCTGATGAGTTGGGACTGCTCTATTTTGAAGAGCCTGGCGGCTTCCGTCTGGATGTGAGACAGCCGTTTATGAATGCTGTTTTGCATGAAAAGGTCATCCGTATGGTAAAGAGGGATCGCAGTCATCCCTGTCTGGTTATCTATAATATGATGAATGAATCGGGAAATGCTGCTCCTGAAAAGTTAGAATTGGAAATTCAAGCGATGAAGGATATGCGTGTATTGGATCCTTCCCGGTTGATTCTTCGTACCTCGGCTTGGGCTAAGGGAGATGATATAGAAGATCAGGCTAAAATTCATATTCGTCCTTACGATGAAAAAGTGTATTGGAGTGGTTGGTATGATTATCATCGTGCCGGAGGACCTGCTGTTTGGAATGAAGGTTTGTACAAAGGCCCTGACGATTATTATAATGATACCAAGAATAAGCGTGAAATTGTATTCTTTGGTGAGGAAGGGGCTTTATCATCACCTCCTCGTTTGGAAAAGAATAAAGAAGATTTGGAAAAATATAACTATAAAGGATGGGATGGCAGAGAGTTTCTACGTTGGTATGATGAATTCAATAAATTTCTGGATGCTAAACAGTTAAGGACTGTTTATCCTACCGTGGATGATTTGTGTGTGGCTATGGGAACTGTATCCTATGAACATCAGGGACGTAAAATAGAATCGGCCAGAATGAATAATTTGACGGATGCATACGTTGTTAATGGATGGGAATCGGAATTGACGGAGAATTATTCGGGAATTGTCGATTGTTTTCGTTATCCCAAATCAGATCCGGCTATCATAGCTCGTTATAATCAGCCTTTGTATGTAGCGGTAAAGACCAGGCAACAGGTTGCAGCCGCAGGGGGAAAGGTGACCGTTGATTTTTATCTGATTAATGAGAAGAATGTCCGGGGAAACCATCAATTGAAAATCTCGGTGACAGACTATCAAGGAAAAGTGATGGAGGTAGGGACTTATGAAACGGAAGCCGCCGGAGGTGAGGTTTATGGTCAGTTGTTGGTGAAAGATGTAAAAATACCTGTTCCTACAGCTGGAGGACTTTGTAGGATTGAAGCAAAACTGTGTAAGGAAAATTCTGTTGTTACAACTGGGTATGATGATATATTGTCTGTAAATCTGGCATCCAATATGTTGGATGGTAAAGGGGCCGTTTGGGAAGATGGGAGTGCTTTACAGAATTTCTTGAAGGGTAAAACGAAAGAAGCGGTTGCAGCTTACGAGGATAATTTAGGAAAGTTGGATTGGATTATGGTGGCCCGTCCTCCTAGGAAAGATCAGTTGACAATGGTGCCGATGGAAGCGTTACGCTCTGCCGACGGCAAACCGGGATTGGATGTGGTCTATTATGAGGATATGGAATTTCAGAAGGAAGTTTATCATGAAGTGGCCAAGGTGGTTAATCTGAGTGCTATTGAGGGAGCTACACCAAGTCCTTTTGTGTATATGCTTGATGGTTATGGTATTAAATGGAGTGGTAAACTACTTCCTTCTGTCAGTGGTGAATATACGATTATTCCTCAGAGTAATGATCGTAGTATGATTGAAGTCTTTGTCAATGGTAAGAAAATATATGAAATTACCAGGAAGAAAGAGCATTTGGGCGATGGAAAAGTCTATTTGGAAGGAGGCAAGTCTGCCGATATAGAGATCCGTTTCAGGCATCCTCGTAGTAACGCGCGTTGTCGTTTGGATTGGGCTGTTCCTAATGATAAGATGCCGGATGCACAGCGTTTAATGGAACGTGCCGTAAATGATGGAACCAAAATCTTTATTATTCAGAGTGCTGATGAATGGTCGGAATTTATAGCGGCTAATAGTAAAGTGGTGTTTAAGGACAAATTCTTTGTTGGAACCAACTGGCTGGGCGGGGTGATGTTTAATAAGCCGCATGATATTTTCAAGGAACTTCCTGTCGGAAATGCTCTCAACTGGCCTTATCAGGCATTGATACATACAGGGGTGGAGCGTATGGGATTAGTGATGGAAGGTGAAGAATTGCTGGTCGGAGCCTATCATACTTATCCTATGGCTATCGGAACTGCTATGGGGATTGTACCGATGGGTAAGGGTAGTGTTTTGTTCTCTACATTGGATATCTATGGGAACATCATTAATGATTCGGCTGCCGGACTTGTAGCCAAAAAGCTGATTTTCAATATGATTGATTTTAAATAAAATAACAGATACCATGAAAAAA
>DXLM01000070.1 GCA_019414725.1 Bacteroides sp. | reverse complement strand
TTTATCCGCTTATGCAACTTATAATCAGGGATTTAATTTATAGAAGTCCCCTAAAATTAAACGAAATGAATCATTCCTTTTGAAAAAACAGTTGAAAAAGCATATTTTAATCTTTATATATAAAATAGGTATGGAATAAATTTGTATTTTTGCAAACTATATGAGTAGAATATTAGCGATAGATTACGGTAAAAAGCGCACAGGTGTGGCTGTGACGGATGTTTTGCAGATTATTGCAAACGGGTTGACAACTGTTCCTACACACCAACTACTGGACTTTATTCTGAAATATGTGGAAAAAGAGCCTGTGGAACGCATCATTGTGGGGCATCCTAAGCAAATGAATAATCAGGAGTCGGAAAATATGCGTAATATTGTCCCTTTTGTCAATCAACTAAGGAAAAAATTACCGGATATACCGGTAGAGTTTGTTGACGAGCGGTTTACGTCCGTATTGGCCCACCAAGCCATGTTGGATGGAGGCTTGAAGAAAAAAGACAGGCAGAACAAAGCTTTGGTTGATGAAATCAGTGCTACGATAATCTTACAGTCTTATTTGGAGTCGAAGAAATATATTTAATAAATAAAAACAGATTAAGAAAAATGATATTACCTATTTATGTGTACGGACAACCGGTGTTGCGTAAAGAAGCAGAGGATATTACCCCGGATTACCCTAATTTGAAAGAGTTGATAGCAAATATGTTTGAAACCATGAATCGTGCAGATGGTGTGGGCTTGGCTGCTCCGCAAATAGGTCTGCCTATTCGTGTTGTAACTATTGATTTGGATGTGATGTCTGACGACTTGCCCGAATTCAAGGATTTCCGCCGTGCCTATATAAATCCTCATATTTTAGAAGTGGGTGGAGAGGAAGTCAGCATGGAAGAAGGTTGTTTGAGTTTGCCCGGTATCCATGAAACGGTGAAACGTCCGGACCGTATTCATGTGACTTATTTGGATGAGGAGCTGAACGAACATGACGAGTGGGTGGAAGGCTATTTGGCAAGGGTCATGCAGCATGAATTTGATCATCTGGACGGAAAAATGTTCATTGATCATTTGTCTGCATTACGCAAACAGATGATTAAAGGAAAGCTGGGGGCCATGCTGAAGGGCAAGGCGCGTTGCTCCTATAAGGTCAAGACTATAAAATGATAACTCCGCAATTTTGATCTATGCGCCACCAGTGGCGCATTTGTGGGAAAACCGTATTTTTATAAATACAAAATGATAAAACGGATACTCTATACATTATTAATAATGTTCCCTGTAGTGGCTTCGGCACAGATAAATACGGACAGGGTGATGGCGATAGGGCGTAATGCGCTTTATTTTGAGGATTATGTCCTTTCGATTCAATATTTCAATCAGGTGATTAATGCAAAGCCTTATTTGTCTGATCCTTATTTCTATAGAGGTCTGGCGAAGATAAATTTGGATGATTTTCAGGGGGCGGAGAGTGATTGTTCGGAAGCTATTGAGAGGAATCCGTTTGTGGTAAGTGCTTATCAGGTGCGTGGATTGGCACGGATCCAGCAGAATAATTTTGCAGGAGCTATAGAAGATTATACCAAGGCGTTGGAGTTTGATCCTGAGAACATAGGGGTATGGCATAATATGGCCCTTTGCCGTATCAGACAGGAGGATTATAAGGGGGCGAAGAATGATCTGGATAAGCTGATCGCCATTTCCCCCCGATATACAAAGGCCTATTTGATGCGTGGTGAGGTGGATTTGAAGCAGAAAGATACTTTGGCTGCCGAAAAAGACTTTGGCAAGGCGATTGAAATAGACCGTTATGATGCAGATACATGGGCCAGCCGTGCTATCCTTCGTCTGCAACAGCAGAGATATAAAGATGCGGAAGCCGATTTTGATCATGCCATCCGTCTGTCCACCCGGAATTCAGGTGTTTATATCAACCGTGCTTTGGCCCGTTACCATCAGAATAACCTGAGAGGAGCGATGAGTGACTATGATATTGCATTGGATATTGATCCCAATAATTTCATCGGCCATTATAACCGGGGCTTGTTACGTGCACAAGTAGGCGATGACAACCGGGCTATTCAAGACTTTAATTTTGTTATCGAAATGGAGCCCGACAATATGATGGCTATTTTCAACCGTGGTCTGTTGTTGGATCAGACAGGAGATTATAAAGGGGCAATTAAAGATTATTCTACGGTGATAAATGAATATCCCAATTTCTTGCTGGGATATCAGTACAGAGCGCAGGCGCGTAGGAAAATAGGGGATGTGAAAGGTGCTGATGCAGATGAATTCAAGGTGTTGAAAGCACAGCTGGATAAACAGAACGGAGTAGATCCTAATAAGCAGACTGCCGATAATACGGAGAATAATAAAACCCGTAAGAAGTCCGACAAGAACATGAACAACTATCGTAAGATAGTGGTTGCCGACAACGAAGAGGGAGAAGAAAAATATAAGAGTGACTATCGTGGACGCGTGCAGGATAAGAATGTGAATATTGTTCCCCAGCCCATGTTCGTGCTTACCTATTATGAAAAGCACGATGATGTGAAACGGCAGGTCAACTATTATAAGTTCATTGAAACATTGAATAATCAGAAAGTACTTCCCGGCCGTCTGATTATAACTAATGAGGAAGCTCCTCTGACGGAAGAACAAGCTACAAAACATTTTGCATCCATTGACGAACAGACTGCTGCCATTGTGGCTGATCCGAATGATGTGAACAAACGTTTTGCACGTTCATTGGACTTTTATCTGGTGCAGGATTTTGCAAGTGCCATTGAAGATTTGAATCAGGCTATTATTATAGAAGATCATTTCTTCCCGGTTTATTTCAACCGTGCTCTCATCCGTTATAAGCAGCTGGAATACCAGAAGATGGAAAAAGAGTATGATTTGAAAGCCGGTCCGGGAGAGAAGAGTGCAGTGAAAGCTGCGGACTATGAAATGGTAAAGCGCGATTTGGACAAGGTGATTGAGCTGGCTCCGGATTTTGTCTATGCTTATTATAATAGAGGTAATGTGCTTTCTATCTTGAAAGACTATCGTGCGGCAATTGTTGATTATGACAGAGCCATCCAGTTGGATCCTAAATTTGCGGATGCTTATTTCAATCGCGGCTTGACACATATTTTCTTGGGTAACAACAGGCAAGGTATACAGGACCTGAGTAAAGCAGGTGAGTTGGGGCTTTTCTCTGCTTACAATATCATCAAACGCTTTACGGAACGAAAAGAATAACATTTTTTTGCTAAAAAGAGGATAAGTCAAAAAGATTTCGTTATTTTTGCATCCTCAAGATAGAATATAAATAGAAGATTATGATAAAGATAACATTCCCCGACGGCTCCGTTCGCGAATATAACGAAGGAGTTACTGGTCTGCAGATTGCAGAAAGTATCAGTTCACGGCTGGCACAAGATGTTTTAGCTTGTGGCGTGAACGGTGAAACGATTGATTTATCTCGCCCTATCAATGAAGATGCAAACTTCGTTCTTTATAAATGGGAAGACGAACAGGGCAAACATGCTTTCTGGCATACTAGTGCCCACTTGCTGGCCGAAGCATTGCAAGAACTTTATCCGGGCATTCAGTTTGGTATCGGTCCGGCCATTGAAAACGGTTTTTACTATGATGTAGACCCGGGTGAAGCAATCATTAAGGAAGCAGATCTACCCGCTATCGAGGCCAAGATGGCCGAGTTGGCTGCAAAGAAAGAGATATTGGTGCGTCAGAGCATCGCTAAAGAGGATGCGTTGAAGAAATTCGGTGAAAGAGGTGAGACTTATAAATGTGAATTGATTTCCGAACTGGAGGATGGACACATCACCACTTATACACAAGGTGCGTTTACCGACCTTTGCCGTGGTCCTCACTTGACCTCTACCGCTCCTATCAAAGCTATCAAGCTGCTTTCTGTAGCCGGTGCTTATTGGAGAGGACAGGAAGACCGCAAGCAGATGACACGTATTTATGGTATAACTTTCCCGAAGAAGAAAATGCTGGACGAATATCTGGTAATGCTGGAAGAAGCCAAGAAACGCGACCATCGTAAGATAGGTAAGGAAATGGATTTGTTCATGTTTACCGATATGGTGGGCAAGGGACTTCCCATGTGGTTGCCGAAAGGTACTGCCTTGCGTATCCGTTTGCAGGATTTCTTGCGCCGTATCCAGGCCCGTTATGATTATCAGGAAGTAATGTGTCCGCCTATTGGCAACAAGAACCTGTATATCACTTCCGGACACTACGCTAAGTACGGTAAGGACTCGTTCCAGCCTATTCATACACCCGAAGAAGGGGAAGAATATTTCCTGAAACCGATGAACTGTCCTCATCACTGTATGATTTATAAGAATTCTCCACGTTCTTATAAGGACCTGCCGTTGCGTATCGCGGAATTCGGAACCGTATGCCGCTACGAACAAAGTGGTGAATTGCACGGACTGACCCGTGTGCGCAGTTTTACACAAGATGATGCTCACTTGTTCTGTCGTCCCGACCAAGTGAAGGAAGAATTCCTTCGCGTGATGGATATCATCAACATTGTGTTCAAGTCTATGAATTTTGAGAATGTGGAAGCTCAGATTTCTCTTCGTGACAAGGTGAACCGCGAAAAGTACATCGGTAGCGATGAGAATTGGGAAAAAGCCGAACAGGCCATTATTGAAGCTTGCGAAGAAAAAGGCCTGACTGCGAAAGTGGAATATGGTGAGGCTGCATTCTATGGTCCTAAATTGGACTTTATGGTGAAAGACGCTATCGGTCGTCGCTGGCAATTGGGAACAATTCAGGTAGACTACAACTTGCCCGAACGCTTCCAGTTGGAATATATGGGCTCAGATAACCAAAAGCATCGTCCGGTAATGATTCACCGTGCGCCTTTCGGATCAATGGAACGTTTTGTTGCCGTATTGATTGAGCATACTGCCGGTAAATTCCCGCTGTGGCTGACTCCTGACCAGGTAGCTATTCTGCCTATTTCTGAGAAATTCAATGAGTATGCGGAACAAGTGAAAGCGGAACTGAGAAAATTCGATGTTCGTGCTATTGTGGATGACCGTAATGAAAAAATCGGCCGTAAGATTCGTGACAATGAAATGAAGCGTATTCCTTACATGTTGATTGTAGGCGAGAAAGAAGCTGAAAACGGTGAAGTTGCAGTCCGCAAGCAGGGCGAAGGCGACAAAGGAACCATGAAAATAGAAGAATTCGGAAAAAATCTTGCCGAAGAAGTTTCTAATATGATAAATAAATGGTAACTTTGCAGCCGTTTGCAAAAGAGCGCATTGTTAAACCTTTATGTATTCTTTTGCGTTAAGATAAAGAAATACTAATTAAAATAAGAAGAAACAAACAGGAACTAAAAGTTTTTTAATGAAGAATGACAGTTTAAAAGGGCAACACAGAATCAATGAACAGATTCGTGCCAAAGAAGTCCGCATTGTGGGCGACGATGTAGAATCGGCAGTTTATCCGATAGCTCAAGCTTTAAAAATGGCTGAGGATCATGAGGCTGACCTAGTTGAAATTTCACCCAATGCTGTTCCTCCAGTTTGTAGAATTATTGATTATTCTAAATTTCTTTATCAATTAAAGAAACGTCAAAAGGAACAAAAGGCTAAACAGGTAAAGGTAAACGTAAAGGAAATCCGTTTCGGACCTCAAACAGATGATCATGACTACAACTTCAAGTTGAAACATGCCATCGGATTCTTGCAGGACGGAGACAAGGTGAAAGCATATGTGTTCTTTAAAGGTCGTTCCATTCTTTTCAAAGAACAAGGCGAAGTATTGTTGCTTCGTTTTGCGAATGACTTGGAAGAATATGCAAAAGTAGAGCAGATGCCCTTGTTGGAAGGTAAGAGAATGACTATTTCTTTGGCTCCGAAGAAAGCGGGCTCTCCGAAGAAGGCAGAAACGGATACTGCTAAAAAGGAAAATCCGAAAAAGGCAGTAGAAACAAAAGAATAAAAAAAGAGTGCGTAACGCGCCGGTATAGTGCGTTACCACCATTTGAATAATAATTTAAAATTAAAAACAAGATGCCAAAGATCAAGACTAACTCCGGTTCTAAAAAAAGATTCGTTCTTACCGGAACAGGTAAAATCAAAAGAAAGCACGCTTTTCACAGTCATATTTTGACTAAGAAGACTAAAAAGCAGAAAAGAAACCTTGTACACTCAGGTCTAGTAGCTAATGCTAACTTGGATCAGGTTAAGGAATTGCTTTGCATGAAGTAATCTAAAAACAACGAAAGCGTAAACGTATTATTTAAAGTATTAACCGAATGTCTTTAGCTTTAAGTTCACCGTGTGAAACAGTGGCGCTAACATTCAAAAAGAATTAAAACTATGCCAAGATCAGTAAATCATGTTGCTTCTAGAGCAAGAAGAAAGAAAATTTTAGGTCTTACCAAAGGTTACTTTGGTGCAAGAAAGAATGTATGGACAGTAGCAAAAAACACTTGGGAAAAAGGTTTGACCTACGCATACCGTGACCGTAAGAACAAGAAACGTAATTTCCGCGCTTTGTGGATTCAGCGTATCAACGCTGCCGCTCGTCTAGAAGGAATGTCTTATTCTAAATTGATGGGTGCATTGCACAAAGCAGGTATCGAAATCAACCGTAAGGTGTTAGCTGATTTAGCTATGAACCATCCGGAAGCATTCAAAGCAATTGTTGCTAAAGCAAAAGCTGCTTAATTCTTCTGTAAACGGCGATATAAAGATTTATGAAAGAGCAATCTCTACGAGGTTGCTCTTTTTTATTGCGGATGCCTTGTGATGTTTCCTTAATAAATGGAAACAACAATAAGCAGAATTACAGAGAGTTATTTTCTTGCTTATTATTTTTAACAAACAAATTCTGCTATACTCTTGTTTATATCATAAAAAGGACGTATATTTGTCATACGGAAAGAGATGAAAAGCGAGCCGCATTAGTTGGATTGGGAAACTCATCAAACTAATCTGAAAACCGAGACATAGCTTCATCTTCCAATGGCGGGCCACGCCTTCGGGTAGCATTTATGCCGGTGGATTACAAAGGAGGAGAGCACTCAAAACCTGTCATTCGGAGTTTCATCGCATCACTGGTGCGGCTTCATTATAAGGCGATGCTAATTCAAAAGATTAGCATCGCTTCTTTTTATAAAAATAGTACGGATATGATATTTTATTTTTCAGGTACAGGTAATTCGGCTTGGGTGGCAAGGCAGCTGGCGGAAGGACAGAATGAGGAATTGTTGTCCATAGCTATGGAAATAGACAGGAACAAAGCGTATAAGCTGAAAGAAGGGGAAAAAGTAGGTTTTGTTTTTCCTGTATATGCATGGGGACCTCCCAAGATAGTACTTCGTTTTATTCATCAGCTAAAGTTGGATAAGCCGGGATACCTTTTCTTTGTCTGTACTTGCGGAGATGATACAGGCCGGACTGCACAAATTTTTTCTTCTGCCGTTACCCGGAAAGGTTGGCAATGTGTTGCCGGCTATTCGGTTACTATGCCGAATACGTATGTTTCTTTGCCCGGTTTTGATGTAGATGATAAAGATATAGAAACCCAGAAAGTACAGAATGCTGTTGCCCGTGTGCGTTTTATCAACGAAGAAATTACATCAAGGGCTCAAATGAAACAATATAATTGTCATGAAGGTGCGCTTCCATTTACTAAATCCTATTTGCTGCGCCCTCTTTTCAATGCTTTTCTGATGTCTCCCAAGCCTTTTCATGCAACGGAAGCCTGCATTGGTTGTAAGAAGTGTGAGAAGGTTTGTCCTGTGGGCAATATAACAGTGACGGATCGTCCCGTTTGGGGAGGTAACTGTACTCAATGTCTGGCTTGTTACCATGTTTGTCCGGTACATGCAGTGGAATATGGAAAGATGACCGGGAAAAAAGGACAATACAAAGGAAGGTTGCTGAAAGATTTATAGATACACATTAAATAATCCATTGGGAGGGCGGACCTATAGTCCGCTCCTTTTATTTTATTTTTCGCCGGTTTAACGCTTGTTGATAGCGTCTTGCATTAGCTTGATGCTGGGCTGCTGTGACAGCGAAATTATGAGTGCCTGAGAAATCTTCTTTTGCACACATATAAATATAATGATGCTGTGTATAGTTCAGTACGCTTTCCAATCCTTGGATGGATGGGATTCGGATAGGTCCCGGAGGTAAACCTGCATGTTTGTAGGTATTATAAGGAGAATCCACTTCCAGATGTTTGAAAAGAATGCGTTTCAGTCCGAATTCCTGTAAACCAAATTTTACCGTCGGGTCTGCTTGCAACAACATCCCTTTATTCAATCTGTTAATATAAAGTCCTGCGACCATGGGCTTTTCGGGACCATTGGCCGTTTCTTCTTCCACGATAGAGGCCAGGGTGGACACTTCTTCAGGAGTAAGTCCGATATGTTGAGCCTTTTTCAGCCTGTCATTATTCCAAAAGGCAGCATGTTCTTTTTGCATCCGTTTCATGAAAGCGTCAGCACTCATATTCCAATAAACCTCGTAAGTGTTAGGAATAAAAAGGGAGGGTAGTGTCTCTTGGGTATATCCCATTTGTGCACAGTAAGCACTGTCGGAAATTAATTTGGCAATATCCAGAGAATCAATCATGAGCTGGCGCGAAACGGCCCGCACTAATCTGTCCACGGTGCGTACACTGGGTACAGTCAGATTAATGGGAGTCTGGTATCCCATGGAAAGACGTCGGAAGAGGTAGCGCATATTGTCCGATGGATTGAGAGCGTAACGTCCTGTCCGTATATTGTCGCCATACTTCTCTTTTTCTGCCAGATATTGAAAACCGAACATACTTTTAGGATGTCCGTTCCGGATTATTTTATGGTATACAGAATCCAGGTTATCATCTCTGTCTATATAAATATAGGTGGTTTTTGTAAGTTGGAATTGTTTGGCAAAGAAATAATAATATATACTTCCTGCACCGCCTGCTCCTATCAGGATAATGATAAGGATAACAATCCATACAATAGTACGCTTCTTTTTATTCATTTTAGTCTATCGGGCTTTTTTGTATGCAAATATAGGCAAATATCCGTTTCTTTTCTACTTTTGACGATTTTGTACCCCTAAAAATACAATTTTGTCCACTATCCGGTTGATGTAAAATGTGTAAATTTGACCAAACGAAAAACGAGAACGCAAATATAGTATAATTAATTATTTTATTTTTAATCATGAAAAATGCACTTATGGGCTTGGCATTGTTCGCTGCAATGCCGGTATTTGCCCAACAGAAAGCGACTATCAATGTACATCCCGAGCAAGGGAAAGAAATCATCAGTAAACATATTTACGGGCAATTTGCAGAGCATTTGGGAACCTGTATCTATGGAGGCTTGTGGGTAGGTGAGGATTCTAAAATTCCCAATACCCAAGGCTATCGTAATGATGTGCTTCAGGCATTGAAAGACTTGAAAGTGCCGGTGCTTCGTTGGCCGGGCGGATGTTTTGCCGATGAATATCATTGGATGGATGGTATCGGTCCGAAAGAGAACCGCCCCCGAATGGTCAATAACAATTGGGGAGGTACAGTGGAAGATAATAGTTTCGGAACACATGAATTTCTGAACTTGTGTGAGCTGATAGGTTGTGAGCCTTATATCAGCGGTAATGTAGGAAGTGGGAGTGTGGAAGAAATGGCGAAATGGGTGGAATACATGACTTCCGAACAAGGTAGCCCGATGGCGAAACTGCGTAAGGAGAACGGTCGTGAAAAACCATGGAAAGTGAAATTCTTTGGGGTAGGTAATGAAAGTTGGGGATGCGGAGGCAGTATGCGTCCTGAATATTATGCAGACTTGTACCGCCGTTATTCCACTTATTGTCGTGACTATGATGGCAATCACTTGTTCAAGATTGCAAGTGGTGCCAGTGATTATGACTATAACTGGACAGAAGTACTGATGAAGAATGTAGGTCACCGTATGGCCGGTGTGTCTTTACATTATTATACAGTGATGGGATGGAGTGGAAGCAAAGGATCGGCTACACAGTTCACTGATGATGATTATTATTGGACTATGGGCAAATGTCTGGAAATAGAACCGGTGCTGAAGAAGCATATGGCAATTATGGATAAATATGATCCGAAGAAGCAAATCGGTTTGATGGTGGACGAGTGGGGAACCTGGTGGGATGAAGAGCCGGGAACTGTCCGTGGACATCTGTATCAGCAGAACACGTTGCGCGATGCTTTCGTGGCCTCTTTGACACTGGATGTTTTCCATAAATATACGGATCGCATCAAGATGACAAACATTGCCCAGATTGCCAATGTGCTTCAGTCTATGATTTTGACAAAGGACGACAAGATGGTTCTGACACCGACTTACCATGTCTTTGAAATGTATAAAGTGCATCAGGATGCTACTTATCTTCCTTTGGAACTGAACTGTGAACGCAAGATTGTACGCGACGACCGTATTGTCCCGATGGTAAGTGCTACCGCTTCACGGGATGCAAACGGTTTGATTCATATTTCCTTGTCTAATGTGGATTTGCAGGAATCGCAGGAAATAGAGTTGAACTTGGGTGAGGTAAAGGCCAAGAGTGTTACCGGCCGTATTCTGACTGCTAACAATATAGGTGATTACAATAGTTTCGAGAAACCGAATGTGGTTGCCCCGAAAGAATTTACCGGAGCAAAGGTCAATAAAGGGAGCTTGAAAGTGACTCTTCCTGCCAAGTCTATCGTAGTGCTGGAAGTGAAATAAAACCCGTACGTTCGTGTACCCCCACACATACGTATGTGTGGGGGTATACATACGTATGTATCGTTTCATGCCTGCGTATGTGTGACAGACTACGGTAATTCTTGTACCAACTCAGCTTCGATTCTGTTTTCTATTTCATCCGGCAGGGCAGGGAAGAAATCGATATCCGTTCTTTTCTCTACGCTGTCTACTGTTACCATATATTTCTTCAGTGGCTTATGTCCGGCGCTGTTGGGGAAAATAAATCCTATGGCTTGCGGATTTTTCTTATCATTTATCAATATGACTTTATAGAAAGCATGGGGGACTGCCACTTTATTGTTGCCAATTCGTTTGGGGCGTTTAGTATCATATATAGGTCCGCAGGCAATATACACGGCTCCATATTTTTTTGCCCATTGGCGTGACTTTTCCTCCAGGTCATTCCAGTCGCCGCGGTTCAGATTCGGATTTTGCGGACAAATGTTGCTCATATAAAAAGATTCTTCCATGGCTTGTTTGTTCCATTTCATATCGGCGGCAGGGGCCATGTGTCCCCGGTCGTATCCTGATTTTGTATAATCTCCCGTATATGCTTTGGCTCCACGTACGTCCGGGTCGGGCAAGAATTTATTTGTTCGCCCTTCTTTTCCTTTTGTTTCTTTTTTAGTAAGTTCCCACGCCACCCATTGTGGAGTTTTGTAATCGGCATTATAAGACAGGGTATATCCTTTACGTTTCAGAATCTGGCCGCCTGTACTTGATTGTATCATCGGAATTTCCAATGCACCGCCATGTTGGGGCGAGGTCAGTATTTCTGGCTTTTCTTCATTGCTTTCGATAGTGGGGATATTTTCAAGCAGTTTCCCGTCAAACAATTGATGTTTATATGCCAAAAGTCCCAGTAATACTAAAATAATGATGACTCTCAGGGGACTATTGGATTGTTTCTTTTTCTTTGCGCTCATATTTGTTCTGTTTTAGGGGTGCAAAGATAGAATAAAATATAAAAATACATTATCTTTGTCCATTATATAGCTGTAAATTTTAATAATACTGATATGCTATCCTAACTAATCAAACCTATTATATATGAAAAAGAACCGATTATCGTTAGCGTTCCTGAGTCTGCTGATTGCAGCTTCTCCTTTACGGGCACAAGATACGCTACAGAATGAAACAGTCGAGCAGAAAGACAAGAGAATGGAATGGTTTTCACAAGCCAAGTTGGGTATCTTTATCCATTGGGGAATTTATTCCGTCAGAGGAGTGTCCGAAAGCTGGTCCTTCTTTAACAACTACCTGCCCTATGATGAATACATGGAGCAGGAAAAAGGTTTCACAGCCTCCAAGTATGATCCGAAGGCTTGGGTGGATCTGATAAAAGAAAGTGGAGCCAAATATACAGTGATAACTACCAAACATCATGACGGAGTTGCGTTATGGGATACCAAAGTAGGAGATATCAGCGTCGTGAAAAGCACTCCGGCAAAACGTGATCTCATAGCTCCCTTTGTAAAGGAAGTAAGAAAACAAGGATTGAAACTTGGCTTCTATTATTCTTTATTGGACTGGTCTCATCCTGATTACCCAAACAAAACCCGTACGGAAGTACGTTATAAAAATGATCCTGAACGTTGGGCCAGATTCAACAAGTTCAATTTCGGACAATTGGCGGAGCTGAACAAAACCTGGAAACCGGATCTGTATTGGTTCGACGGGGATTGGGAGCAAAGTGCGGAAGCTTGGAATTCCAAAGGTATTGTAGATCTGCTCCGTTCGGATAATAAGAATGTGATTATCAATTCGCGCATACAGGGATATGGCGACTATGCTACTCCCGAACAGGGAGTGCCAGTGGTGCGTCCCGAGGATAAATATTGGGAGCTTTGTATGACCATGAATGATTCATGGGGATATCAGCATACAGACAGCAACTATAAATCACCCTATATCTTGCTTCGTACATTTGTAGACTGCCTGAGCATGGGCGGTAATCTTTTATTGGATATCGGTCCGAAAGAGGACGGTTCCATTCCTGAAGAACAGATCGCTGTGTTGAAGGAGTTCGGCCGATGGACCAAGAAGCATAAAGAAGCTATTTATGAAACTCGCGCAGGGATTCCTACCGAGCATTTCCAGGGATATACCACACTGAATAAGGCGGGGGATATTCTGTATTTATACCTCCCTTACAAACCTAACGGTCCGGTGGAAGTAAAAGGGCTGATGAACAAAGTGAACCGTATATGGGTGGTTGGTAACGGAGCTATGTTGAATTACAAGGTCTACAATAAAAATTATTGGAACTCAGTACCGGGCAATCTTTATATTGATGTACCCCAACAGGTACAGGATGAGCAGATTACCGTGCTGGCCGTGTTGCTGGATGGGCCGATCAAACTCTATCGTGGAGTGGGACAAGTGCAAGATAATAACTAATCTGAATCAGAAAAATAGATGAAGAAACTTATTTATACCCTGTTGCTTCTGCTGGTTACTTTTCCGGCAATGGCACAAAGCCTTTTTGAACAATATGAACGTTTTCTGACCGAACCGCGTACTTATGTATGTTATCGTCCGGATGGAAAGTTGAAAATAGATGGTAAACTGAATGAAAGTTCTTGGAAGAAGGCGGCGCCTACCGCTCCGTTTGTAGATATAAGCGGTGAAGGATTCCCGACTCCCAAATATGAAACTACCGCCAAGATGCTGTGGGATGATGAATATTTATATGTAGGAGCTGTTCTTCAAGAAGAGGATATCAAGGCACGTCTTACCCAGCGTGATACCATCATCTATTATGACAATGACTTTGAAGTATTTATCGATCCGGATAGCGACGGACACAATTATTTTGAAATAGAAACCAATGCGCGTGGCGTGATTTTCGACCTGATGCTGGACAAACCTTATCGTTCGGGTGGAAATTTCATGGTGCAATGGGACTGCCCCGGATTGAAGACCGCCATCCATTGTGAAGGTACACTGAATAAATCAAAAGATAAAGATAAGTATTGGAGTGTGGAAATGGCCATTCCTCATCAGGCGCTGACCATGAACTTTAACAATCCGTTGAAGGCCGGCAACACCTGGCGCATCAACTTCTCGCGTGTACAGTGGCTGAAGGAGAAAGGACCTGAGGAAAACTGGGTATGGACTCCTACCGGAAGAATTGATATGCACATGCCCGACCGTTGGGGATATCTTTATTTCGTAGACAAGCAAGTGGGAACCTCGCAGGATGAGTTGGTTTATCCGTACAATCAGGCTATCTATAAACTGCTATGGGCTATGTTCTACGCACAGCAGGATAATTATAGTAAACAACATAACTACTTGCGTGCCACAGAACAATTCTTTTTGACTGATAAAGAGTTGAAAGATCTTCCGGCTGATGCCCGGATTGCGGTGGAAGCGACTCAGAACACCTATCAGATAGCTATAACCAATCCTGCTGAAGGAGTCCGTTATGTGATAAATAATGAAGGACGTTTCCGGACAGAAAAGATACCTGCCCGTGAAGTTAAAAACTGGTTGTGGATGCGTCTGAATAACCGTTCGGATGCCGAATGGAAAAAATGGTTTGCGTTGTTGAAAGAATGTGGTATTTCGGGTGTCATGTTCGAGGGATACAATGAAAATATTTATCGTCTTTGCAAAGAAGCCGGACTGGAGGCACATTATTGGAAATGGACGATGAACCGCAGGGAACTGCTGGACAAGCATCCCGACTGGTATGCCGTGAACCGTAAAGGCGAGTCTTGTCACGACAAACCGGCCTACGTGGATTATTATCGCTTCTTGTGCCCTAATCACCAAGGTGTGGCAGAGTATCTGGCAGAAGACTATGTAAAGGAAGCCCATAAGCCTTATGTGGATGGTGTTCATCTGGATTATGTCCGTATGCCGGATGTAATCTTGCCTGTCAGCCTATGGAAAAACTATGGTATAGAGCAGAAAGAAGAGTTGCCGGAATATGACTATTGTTATTGTGATGTCTGCCGTGAATTGTTTAAAGCTAAAACAGGACAGGATCCGTTGGAGTTAAAGTATCCGATGGAAAACCAGAGTTGGATCAATTTCCGTCTGGATGCCATCACTCGTGTGGTGGATGCCATTACCAAAGCGGTGAAAGCCGATCATAAAGCTATTTCTGCCGCAGTGTTCCCGGGGCCGTCCATGGCTCGCAAGATGGTGCGCCAAGATTGGGGAGAATGGACGTTGGATGCTTATTATCCGATGATTTATAATAAATTCTATTATGAAGGTCCTGAATGGATCGGGCGTTCGGTAAAGGAAAGCGTTGAAACGGTGAATGGGCGTGCCAAGATATATGCCGGACTGATGTTTGGTGATATTAAGGACAATTTTGAAGAGGCGCTGGATGAAGCGTACAATAACGGGGCATCCGGTGTATCCTTCTTTGATGGTCCGGATGAAGAATATTTGCATAAATTCAAAGCTTATCTGGATAAGAGAGGATTTGTGGTGAAGTAACTCCGTACTGTTAGATCCTTATATTAGAGAAATAAATCTCTTTTTAGCGGTCACTTTCGATTTTTATCGTAAGTGGCCGCTTTTGCGTTTTATCATTTGTTCTTTTAATGAGTGCGGAAAAGGAATTTATGTGTTCCTTTTTGGTCTTTCTTGGATCTATCTTGAAAATGAATCTGTTAGAATAAAAAAAATG
>DXLM01000007.1 GCA_019414725.1 Bacteroides sp. | reverse complement strand
GAGCGCATGATTCATAATCATGAGGTCCCCAGTTCAATCCTGGGTCCCGCTACAATGAACAATTTTAGACTGTTGAGAGGCTTCCACTCTTGGCGGTCTTTTTAAAAAACGATGGCGGGATAGCTCAGCTGGTTAGAGCGCATGATTCATAATCATGAGGTCCCCAGTTCAATCCTGGGTCCCGCTACAATGAACAATTTTAGACTGTTGAGAGGCTTCCACTCTTGGCGGTCTTTTTAAAAAACGATGGCGGGATAGCTCAGCTGGTTAGAGCGCATGATTCATAATCATGAGGTCCCCAGTTCAATCCTGGGTCCCGCTACAATGAACAATTTTAGACTGTTGAGAGGCTTCCACTCTTGGCGGTCTTTTTAAAAAACGATGGCGGGATAGCTCAGCTGGTTAGAGCGCATGATTCATAATCATGAGGTCCCCGGTTCAATCCCGGGTCCCGCTACACAAAACAAGGTATTTATGAATTTGTTTCATGGATATCTTGTTTTTCTTTTATTTATATTGGACTTATTTTGGGTCAGTTTGAAAACTTGGGCTCTGCGGAAATTTCCGCAGAGCCAATATTCCTGCCATTCCATGCTGAGTTAAAATGGTGGGAGGTTTAGGGCGTTATTTCGAACTGACCATGTAATCTGATGTCTGTAGAAGAAGCTCCGAGCATTACTTTGAAACTACCCGGTTCCACACGGAAATTCATATTTTTGTCCCATAATCCTAAATCTTGTGGTCGCAATCTGAAATGAACAGTTTGTTCTTCTCCAGCTTTCAGACTGATACGTTCAAAGCCGCGTAATACTTTGGTATAAGTGGTAACGCTGCTGATTTCATCCCGTAAATAAAGTTGTACTACTTCATCTCCTTTTATTTTTCCTGTATTTTTGATTTTACAACTTACATGGATATCTCCTTGTACTCCTTGATGTGATGGTGATATATGTAAATCACTGTAAGTAAAAGTGGTATAACTTAAACCATGCCCGAAAGGATATAACGCTCCGTAAACGGAAGTGGAGGAACTTTCGTCTGACCCTGGTTTAAAGGGAAAAGCAAAAGGAATTTGCCCTACAGATTTAGGAAAAGTAACTGCCAGTCTTCCCCCCGGATTATAATCGCCGAACAAGGCTTCGGCCACAGCTTGTCCGCAAAATTCTCCGGGAAACCAAGCATGTAAAATGGCAGGTACATGAGCTGCTGCGTAGTTTATAGAAGAAGCGCGTCCGTCGAGCATTACTAGAATGACCGGTTTTCCGGTAGCACAAACAGCTTTTAAAAGTTCTTCCTGCCGTCCGGGAAGGTTAAGGCTGGTTCGTGAACGATCTTCCCTGACGGTCAACTCATTCCCTCCTAATACCATGACTACCACCTCGGCTTGTTTGGCTGCACGAATGACTTCTTGCATTAATCGGACTTCTTCCGCAGTTTTCGGGAAATCAAGGATTTCACTTTCCGGGAAATGAGGGTCTATGATGTCACATCCTTTTTTATAGATCACTTCTGCATGAGGCAACAGTTCTTTTATACCCTGATAAACGGTTTTAATAGGAGCATTGGCCGGACCGTATCTGCAAATCAATTGAGTCTGTTCGTCGGCATTGGGACCGATAACGGCAATGGAACGGATAGATTTGGATAAAGGAAGCAGGTGCGTTTCATTTTTTAGTAATACAAGTGACTGACGGGCAGCCTCCAATGACACAGCTTGATGTTCCTTACTATGGACTATTTGTTCTGCTTGTTTACCATTGCCACGATAGGGATTGTCAAATAACCCTAGCCAGAATTTGATACGAAGTATCTCGGCTACCCGTTTGTCGAGAGTTTCCTGAGAGATTTTGCCATCATCAACAGCTTTACGAAGAGGCAAGATAAAATCGGCAGGCGGAGTGAAATGGGTACGGATATTCAGTCCGGCATTGACCGCCTGTGCTATTCCGTCTTCGTATGTATCTGCTACTTTATGCTTGTTGGAGATAAATTCCACAGCTTCACTATCCGATACTACGTATCCTTTAAATCCCCATTCTTGACGTAATATTTCGGTCAGAAAATGGTAGCTTCCCGTAATGGGTTCCCCGTCATAGTCATTATAAGAGCTCATTACTCCCAGCGCTCCGGCTTCTTGAAATGCCATCCGGAAAGGTTCTATATATAAGGTACGCATTTCTCGTGGGGCTACGTGTGGGTCGGTTCGTGTCTTTCCGTCACGTCCGCCTATCGGGATACTATAAACTGCAAAATGTTTCGGAGTAGCTACCAGATTGTATTTTTGCAAACTGGTAATCATTTGTTTTCCTAATTCTCCTACTAAATAAGGATCTTCTCCGTATGTTTCTACACATCTTCCCCAGCGAGGGTCTTGGGCGATATCAAGGATGGGAGAATAGATGTTGGTATATCCCAATGCTACCGCTTCTTTAGCTTCCACTTCTCCGATACGGGCTATTAATTTTTTGTTCCAGGTGGCACCCTGTCCGCACTGGGCGGGGAAGTAGGTTGCCCGGTCATGACATAATCCGCGAATACCTTCATTGGTGAAATCTACTGGGATACCTAAACGTGTTTTTTCTACAAACCAGCGTTGAATGGTGTGTTTGGCATCCACATGTTTGGCGTATGGAAAAGAATATTCGGACTTGAAAGCCCCTAATCCGTTATGCTCTTCATCTATGTTTCCTATTCCGTCTTTCCATACTTCTGTTTTCCAATTGTCTTGAGGCAACGCATCTTTCAGTACGCGTCCTGAACCGTAAAGGGTGGCCATTTGACAGGTTTTTTCTTCTAGTGTCATTTGTGAAAGCAGGTCTTGTACTCTGTCTTCCAGCGGGGCTTTAGGATTTTCATATAGATCCATTTTCCCGTTCTTGTTGAAGTCTATCCATCCTTTGTGGTAAATTCCGTCCGGTGTGCCCCCTGATATTGGGGTACAGAATAGGAAAGTGATTGCTACAGATAAAGTGTGTTTATTCATGCTATTTAAGTTTTGTATATATCTAATACGTACAAAGATAGTTTTTTACTCATTTCTTTGGAAGATAATTTTAGAATAAAGTTGAGTGTTTCTTGATTCTGGTTCGTTTTTATAATAAACAATGAAGATAGCTATGAAACATGTATTTTTATTTGGAATATTCGGTTGGCTTTTATCATTTACGCTTGTTGCACAAACAGGAATTTGGCAATGGTCTGTACCTGTTCGTAATTTTAGCACTCATCCCAAAAATTCTGAGTCAAGGGCTTACTTGTGGATTCCCGGGCAGTGTGAACAAGTAAAAGCAATCTTGGTTGCCCAACACAATATGGAGGAAATTTCTATCCTTGAAGATGAGGCTTTCCGACAACGTATGGCTGAGCTTGATGTTGCTCAAATATGGGTATGTCCTTCTTTCAATCATGGATTTGATTTTACGGATGGGGCATGGGAAACTTTGGATGGCCTTTTGGCAGATCTTGCTGAAGAATCTGGATATAAAGAGTTGTCTACAGCTCCTTTAATAGCCATAGGACATTCGGCTGCTGCTAGTTGGCCTTATTATCTTGCTGCCTATAAACCGGAACGTACATTGGCATGCATTTCTGTCAGTGGTCAGTGGCCATATCATCGTGATCGCTGGCTATGTCCGGATATTTGGGGAGAACGTAACATCAATAAAATTCCTTGTCTGGAAACCATGGGAGAATATGAATCAGCACATACATGGAGCAATGAAGGTTTGAAAGAACGTAAGGAGCATCCATTGCTGCCTTTAAGCATGTTGGCCTGTCCTGCTGAAGGACACTTTGCCTATACTCCGGAAAAAGCACAATATATAGCTCTCTATATCAAGAAGGCAATGCATTATGGACACGTAGATCCGACAAAGGAGGGATGGTTGATGGAGCGATGGAAAAAAAATGAAAAGCCTTCATGTATTCCGGCACCGGTAAATCAATTTAAAGGGGATCCTGCACAAGCATTTTGGTTTTTTGATCGTGAGATGATAGAGGCTACTTTGGCGTATCAATCCCGATATTACGATATGAAGCCACAATTGGTAAGTGTGTCTCAAAACGGAAAAACAGTATCCCAACAGAATACTCATTTACAAGTTCACCCGGCTTTTATACCACAGGAAGATGGTATCACATTTCAATTGACCCCTGTTTTTTTGGATACTGTTCCAGGAGAAAGTCCCCGACTTTCCAATTGGACTGATTTGCCTGTTGGGGCATCTATTGGTCATGCTGGAAAAGCTCCGGTCCTGCAGATGATTACCGGCCCAGTTGTTTTAGTTGATTCTGTGACATTTCGAATACAATGGAATCGGGGAACTTTATGGACGGACAAGAAATCGGATATTGTTTTTTCAATAACTCATCCGGGAGATGAAGAATATAAACCGGCTGTTCAGCAAGCTCAGATGATAATTCCGGTTAAAAATACGGAAGGACAGCAGCAATATATTAAGTTTGCAACGTTACCGGACATAAAGCGTGGTACTAAGTACGTTTCTTTATCTGCTGTTTCCAGTTGTGGCTTGCCGGTCGATTTTTATGTGGAATCGGGACCGGCTTATGTGGATGGTAATCGATTGATATTAACTGCTATTCCTCCTAAAACCACCTATCCGGTAAAAGTAACTGTAATAGCATGGCAATACGGAAAAAACTCTGATCCTAAGATAAAGACTGCAGAGCCGGTAAAGCAAACATTTTATATTCGGTAACTTTAAATTTGAATGGAAGAGGCGGATGATAAAATAATTCATTTGGATTGAGTGGAATAGCTTTATGATACGTATTTTTGTGAAAGAGAATGAATAGAATTATGAGAAAGATCGTTTTATGGATATGCTTGCTTGTAACAAGTGTATTATATGCACAGGAAACTTCCTTATCGGTGAAACTGTCACAAGGTCATCCCCGTTATCTGACGGATAGTAATGGCAAAGTTGAAACGCAGAAGTTGATAAAGGAAGAACCGTGGGCACAGGAAGTGTTTGAAAAGTTAAAGCAACGGACTGACCGGTATGCTGACCGAGGGCCTGAATGGCTTACTTCCCGTTTGCAAATGTATTGGAAAACTCATGCAACGGAGGTATATATTAAAGGAGAATATTATGATCATGCAGGAGGAGAGAAGGCGCCGGCTCCTACGGTGATGTATACCGGTGCACGCAGTCATGCAACTAACTATGTACGTCCCAAGCTGGAAGATTTGAAGCCTTATCAGGAAGATGCTCGGGGAATGTATCTGGCAAATGGGACGTTGGAAGGCAGACCGTACGAATGGGTGAATATCAGTAAAACCGGAAATATCATCCAAAGTATTAATGTAGAGATACTGGGTATCGCCCGTGATGCCGCTTTTCTTTGGTGGATGACCGGGGAGAAGAAATATGCTGATTTGGCAGCTTCGGTATTTGACACTTATATGACGGGGATTTATTACCGGAATGTTCCCAAGGATTTGAATCATGGACATCAGCAGACTTTGGTGGGTATGAGCAGTTTTGAAGTCATTCACGAGGATGCTGTGAATGCTTTGGTTCCATTGTATGATTTTTTATATGATTATTTGAAAACCGATAAGGCTGATAAGATGGACATCTATGCCGGAGCATTCAAGAAATGGGCGGATAATATCATTGATAATGGAGTGCCGCATAATAACTGGAATCTGATGCAGGCACGTTATATCATGAGCATCGGCATGATTTTGGAATCTGATGCTTCTTATCCGGATAAAAAGGGAGGCGAGTATTATATTGATTATGTGTTGAATCGTTCTTCCATCCGTCAATGGTCACTGAAACAGCTTGCTGATTATGGTTATGATGCTGAAACCGGTATTTGGGCTGAATGTCCGGGTTATAGTCAGGTAGTTGTCGGGGATTATACGGATATGGTCACTATCTTTGACCGTAATTTGGGTATGGACCTGACCGAGGAGATTCCTGTCATAAAAAAAGTGGTGGCCGCCGACCCGCAATATTTGTTTCCGGATTGTATGACAATGGGTTTTGGCGATACACATCCCGGTAAATTGAATCCTGCTATCTTTGCCCGTATGGTAGCTAATGCCCAGAAACATGGTAAAAAAGATCAGGAAAGACAATTTACTGCTATGTTGAAGTTATTTGATCCCGATGCCTCCAAACCGGCGACTGAAAAGAAAAATGTGAGGGTGGCGGTAACTTCTTTTTTCAGTGACAAGCCTTTGGTAATTGATGATAAGATACCTGCCGGTGATATCAATGATTATGTAACTCCTACTTTTTATGCTCCCAATGCCAGTTGGTTGGTGCAACGCAATGGCATGGACAAACGTCATAGTTTGATGATTGCCCAAAATGCCAGTGAAGGGAATCACATGCATGCCAATGGCATCAGCATGGAACTTTATGGAAAAGGATATCGTCTGGCACCGGATGGAGGTATTGGCTTGACCCTTTATTCCGGTTTGGATTATTTGGAGTATTATAGTCAGTTCCCTGCACACAATACGGTTTGTGTAGATGGAATCTCTTCTTATCCGGTTATGAAAAGCAATCATGCTTTCAAATTATTGAACTGCTACCCCGAAGCAGGGATGAAAGTAGATTATCAGCCTGTGAGTTATAG
Source organism: Bacteroides sp. (assembly GCA_019414725.1). Classification (GTDB taxonomy): domain Bacteria; phylum Bacteroidota; class Bacteroidia; order Bacteroidales; family Bacteroidaceae; genus Phocaeicola. The sequence goes on along the minus strand of DXLM01000007.1, from coordinate 63,653 downwards.
TGAAGTCTTTTTCCGTGAACCTGAATCACAAGCTGATCAAAACCGTATGATGAGTATTGTGACTACAGGAGAAAAGAACGGATATTATGTCGATATTTTCCGTAGCAGGAAAGTGGAGGGAGGAGATAAAATGCATGATTATTTTTATCATAATATGGGACAAACCATGAACTTGACTGCTGCTGACGGGAGTAGCTTGTTTCTTCAACCAACGGAGGAACTGGCTTTTGCTGGGGCACATATATATGCCTATTCTTATTTGTTTGACAAGAAAAGTGCCGAGACCTCCAAAGATATTAAAACAACGTTTACTATACAGATGCCGGATGAGGATAATATCAGTATGAATATGTGGATGAAAGGTGCTCCTGAACGTAAAGTCTTCTCGGCTTTGAGCCCGATGACTGAAGGATTGAGCCGGATTCCGGATATGCCTTATGCTATCAAAGAGCAACCTACGTTGACTTTTGTAGCCCGCCAACAAGGTGAAGCTTGGAATCGTCCGTTTGTAGCTGTTTATGAACCTTCTTCGGTAAAGGAGCCGGGATGTATTTCCTCCGTTACTTTTCCAGAAGTGGAAAGTGGTGTGGCTGGAAGTCATGTCGGAATTTGTATTCAACAAAAAGAGGGGCGTGTGGACCGGATTATTTCTTCGGATGATGCAGGTCATTTGTGTAAAAGTGGAGAAATGACTGTACAAGCTGCTTATGCATTGTGGGGAAATAAACAAGGCGATGATTGTATTTTCTTTTTGGGAGGAGGTACACTATTGAAAACTCCACATGTTGAAATAAGTTCATTGACAGTAACAGATGTGATGTTGGTGTATAAAGAGGGCGTTTGGAAATATGCAGCTTCTGCACCTTGTAAAGTCAGGATGAATGGAAAAGAATATAATTTGTTGCCCGGACATGATTTACGCAAACTTTGATATAAACTTTCTTTTATAAAGTAATCTTTTTAAATCATCATCCTTTCTTTTTCATACAGCAAATAAGAAGTGGATGATGATTTTTTCTTTTTTTGATAGGGAAAATATATTCCCTTTTCACTATATTTGCATTATTTGATAAACACGAGGTTCCAAATATGCACAATGTAATGAAAAACATTTTAAGATTTATATTTATATTGTTTCTTATATTCTTGTCTTTACCCATTTTCTCTCGTTCCTACGCTTTTCGTGGCTTGTCTGTAACTGAGGGATTATCAGATTTAGTGGTAAATGCCATCTATAAAGATTCTTTAGGTTATGTGTGGTTGGGGACCGGCAATTCGTTGGAATGTTTTGATGGAATTCATTTCAAGCATTATCTTATTCCGGGTTCAGATGAAAAATTGAAACGGGTAAATGCCATTGCTGAGATGCCTGGCAATGAATTGTGGATGGGGAATGGTAGTGGATTATGGCGTGTTAGCAAGCAGAAAAATAGTTTGGAGCCCATTGCCCGTGAAACGATAGGATATGCTGTGCGCTCTCTTTTACATGATGGGAAAGGAATACTTTATATCGGAACAGAAAGGGGGCTTTTCATTTATAAAGGAGGTAGCTTGAACCAAATTATGATAGATCCTAATATGTTGTCGGCGGCGAACTCTATTGGTGGCTTGAATTTGGGAGAAGATGGAATACTTTGGATGGCTACGGAGAATGGTCTTTATTCTCTGCGACTTTCAGATAGAAAAATAGAGGCTTATCATAATGTGATGGAAGAGAAGCATGTTTGTTCTTTTAAGAATATAGCTAGGATTGGGAGTATGCTTTATTTAGGAACGATGGGGCAGGGAATCATCAGTTTTGATACACAAACTAAAGAATTTGCTCGTTTTGTTGATGTAGGTTGTAATGTAATTTCTTCTTTATCCGGTGATGGGAAAAGCCTTTTGTATGTGGGAACCGATGGTAACGGAGTTCATTTTGTATCAACGGATAAAAAGAAAGTTGTTCGTTCCATGCGTCATGAAACAGGGAAGGATGAAACTTTGCGTTCTAATTCCGTTTATTCTGTTTTGGTTGATAAAGAAGGTTTGATTTGGGTAGGATTCTATCAGCTGGGGTTGGATTACACATTATATCAGAGTGGGCTGTTCTCCACTTATACGTATGCTCCTTTTTTTGATTCCAGAGATATGCCAGTACGTGCACTTGCTATCAAAGAGAAAGAAAAACTGATTGGATCTCGTGACGGACTTTTTTATATTGACGAAGAAAATCATCGTTATAAAAGTTTCAAGGTTCCACAGTTACGCTCAAATATGATTTTCAGTTGTCTGTATTATCAGAATGAGTATTATATAGGTACATACGGTGGTGGAATGTATGTTTTAAATCCTGCGACTTTGACACTCAGAGATTTTGAACCGGATGGAGGAATGCCTTTTAGTAAGGGACATATTTTTTGTATCAAGCAGGATCGTGAAAAGAATTTGTGGATAGGAACATCTTTAGGAATATTCTGCTATAAAGACGGCAGACAGATAGCTCATTATACCAGTGCCAATTCTAAGTTGCCAGAAGGGAACGTATATGAAATCTATTTTGATTCCACTCATAAAGGATGGATATGTACAGAGAATGGAATGTGCATTTGGGACCCCTCTGCCCGGACATTGAAAACCGATGTGTTTCCTGAGGGATTTATTCATAAGGAAAAAATAAGAGTGATCTACGAAGATTCCAACCATGATCTTTATTTTTTTCCGGACAAAGGCTCTCTTTTTATCTCTGATTTGTCTATGACTATTTTTAGGCGTTTGCAGCCGGGGACTCCTTTGGATGGGAATGATGGTATGTTTATTGTAGAGGATCGTGAAAAGTGGTTATGGCTGGGAACTAACAATGGTTTGTTCCGGTATGATAAGAAAGACCATTTTATTCCTTATAATTTTGTTGATGGTATTCCCAGTTCCATTTTTACTCTTTGTCCGCCGGTACGTGATGAGAACGGCATTTGGTTTGGAAACTCCAAAGGGCTTCTGTATTTGGATACAGTGCGGATGAATCAGAGGAAATCCGTTCCCTATTCGGTTGCCATAACAGATATATGTGTAAATGGAAAATCTGTAGTGCAATCTGTTGTGGGAGATGGCGGCAAGAGTGAAATTTCATTGGAAGCTTCTCAGAAGAATGTTACCTTTTACTTTTCTGATTTCAGTTATACGGCACCTGCTTTTATGTCATACGAATATCAATTAGAGGGTGAGGATACCGGATGGATGGCTTTGACAGGTCGTTCGGATATTACTTATTATGATTTACCGTCCGGTAATTATACTTTTAAAGTAAGACAGATGGGGAATCCAGAGTCAGAAACTCAGCTAACGGTTAAAATAGCGTCTTCTATTAGTATATGGAGCATAGTGTTCATCGTGATAGCTGTGGTGACCGGAAGTATTGCTGTCCTTTATCAAAAAAAGAAAGAGGTGGAGAACGAAAGGGAAGAACTGATGCCTGACTCTGCTAAAGTTATAGAAAAGGAGATTCAGCCAGTTGAGGAATCCCATATTGTAGCGGAAGAGAAATACAGGACAAATAAGATAAGTGTGGAGGAATGTAAACGGTTGGCTGAGAAATTGGAGATTGTTATGCATAGAGAAAAACCTTATACTAATCCTAATTTGAAGATTGCCGATTTGGCTGTGTCCATTGGCACATCATCTCATACTTTGTCCTATTTATTTAATCAGTATCTAAACCGTAATTATTATGATTATATCAATGATTATCGCATAGCTGAATTCAAGCGCTTGGTGGAGAAAGATGAATATGCTAAATACACTTTGAGTGCTTTGGCTGAGTTGTGTGGGTTCAGTTCAAGAGCTTCTTTCTTTCGATATTTTAAAAAAGCGACTAATATCACTCCCAATGAGTACATTCGAAGTATTGGGAAAAACAATGAATAACCTCTCTATTTTTTGTTGAGAGTCTCAAATTATTATATGATACTGAGTGTGTCAAATTCTTAATCTGTTATAAATTAGCGGATTAGTATGTCTTTGGTCTAGGGTAATGATATGAGATTTATTAGAATAGAAAAAGTGTTTTTCTTGTCCTTCTACCTTCTATATTTGCATTCGTAAATGTAACCCAAAAAGCTGAAGACATGAAAAACATATCCATGAAATCTACTCAATTAATAGAGGATTCTTATACGAATTATCATCATTCGGTCTATCTGTATATCTATTATAGGATAGCTCATAAAGAAGAGGCGGAAGACTTGGCTCAAGATGTGTATGTACGGCTGATGGACTACGATCGGATGCTCTGTGCAGAGACTATTAAGTATTTTATTTTTACTATTGCCCGTAATTTGGTAACTGACTATTTACGTCGTTATTATAAGAGGCAAGAAGTTACTTCTTATTTATATGAGCATACGGTTGCTTATACAAATGAAACAGAACTTCGTGTGGTGGCCAATGATTTGGAAGCGTGTGAGAAATATAGATTGTCTTTGCTTCCTCCACGGCGTCGTACTATTTATGCAATGAGTCGTTTTGAAGACAAATCTATTTCAGATATTTCAGCGGAATTAAATCTTTCGCACCGTACCGTTGAAAACCATTTAAGGATAGGGCGGCATGAGGTGCGCGAGTTTATCAAACAGTGTATATAATAAGAAAACAACAATAAAACTGTTAATATTAAATTTTAAGTTTATGAAAAACGAATTCTTTAAATTTTCATCGAGAAGAATCTTGTTTTCTACGGTGATGGCTTCTGCCTTGTTGGCAGGTAGCCCGCAGACTGTATTTGCAGAGGTGAATGGGGTGCAGACTGTTATGCAGACTGGAACGGTAAAAGGGCAAGTGGTGGATGCTACAGGAGAACCGGTAATTGGTGCTACGGTACAAGTAAAAGGCACGACTAATGGTACAATTACCGATTTTGATGGTAATTTTACATTGAATAATGTTCCGGAAAAAGGCATATTGGTCATTTCTTATATCGGATACAAGACTCAGGAAGTTAATATATCAGGGAAAACAAACGTTAAGGTCGTTTTGAAAGAGGATACTGAGGTGCTGGATGAAGTAGTAGTAGTTGGTTATGGTGCCCAAAAGAAAGCTTCTTTAACTAGTTCTATTAGTCAGATCAAGGGGGATGAGGCTTTTAAAAATAAGGGTATTGCTAATGCTACAGTAGCTTTGCAAGGTGAAGTTCCGGGATTGACTATTACACGCACTTCTACTCGTCCGGGTAGTGAGGGAGCAGAGATGAAAATACGTGGTGATATTTCTGTTAATGGAAAATCTTCTCCATTAGTTATCATTGATGGTATAACAGGTTCATTGGATGAGTTAAATGCTATGGATGCAAGTGATATTGAAAATATTTCAGTTTTGAAGGATGCTTCGGCTGCGATATACGGTGCCCGTTCGGCTTCAGGTGTTGTACTGGTAACAACAAAGCGTGGTAAAAAAGGAAAGGCTCAAATATCATATAGTGGCTCTGTTAGTCGCACAATTAACGGTATTCAGCCTCCTATTACAAATAATCGGGAATGGTTGGATATGTTTTATGAAGCTCAATATAATGATGCTGCCGCTTTAAATCCTAGTTTAACTACTGCTGATGAAATTCATAAAGCTGTAAATTGGTGGATATTTAATTCTTTTGGTGGTCCTACTTTGGATCAATCGGATATTGATCCGGCTACTGGTGCACCAACAGTATATAAGGGGGAAACTCTTTTTAATGCTCTTCGTGCAGGTAAAGTCTTGACATTACAAAATGGTGATAAAGTGGAACGTTGGGACCCAAATGTGTATATGATGGATTATCTTTATGGTCAGGCAACTTCTCAAAAGCATTCGATTAGTATTTCTGGAGCAGATGAAAAGTTTAGTTATCGAGCGTCTTTGGGGTATGCGGATAATAATTCACAGTTGAAAGTTGCTAATGATGGAGAAAAAAAATATAGTGGTCGTTTAAATGCTGATTATCAAGCGACAGATGCTTTGAAATTTGAAACAAGTATGTCGTATGACAAACGTGATATTATAACCCCAACTACTGATGTGGGAGCTGGATATTTTGATCCTTGGTTTTGGACTGTGTATAATAAAAATGGTCAGGCTTATGATACATTTAGTGGTAACCGGAATCCTATTGGTGGGTTGACCCAAGGAGGGGAGAAGAAAAATTCATTGACAACTTTTAGAGGAAGTGCTAAAGCAACTTATGATTTTTCTAAATGGGTAAAAGGACTTTCTATTTCAGCTTCGGGGGCTTATAAGACTGTACAGAGAAATATGCAGGAAGTGAAGAATAAAGTACAATATTATGATTGGGTAGGTACACAGACTGGTAATAAGCAAGGTCCCGGACAATTGAAAGAAGAAATAGCGAAATGGGAAAACATTACTTTAGGTGCTTTTGCTAATTATAATCGTACTTTTGCTGATGTGCATAGCGTTTCTGCCATGTTGGGTATGACTGCCGAACAAGAAACATATAAAAGGGTAGGTGCGGTTCGTAAATCCGGTGCTGTTTATCCGGGGTCTGGATTAGCAGATTTGGATGTATGGGTGAATGGAAATAATAATGAGGCATATGGTGGACAGAATTCTTGGGGATTGGTTTCTTATTTAGGGCGTTTGAATTATACTTATGCTGATAAATATTCAATAGAGGTATTGGGTCGTCGGGATGGGTCTTCTAAGTTGGCGAAAGAACAACGTTGGAAAAATTTTTATTCTATTTCTGGTTTTTGGAGACTTTCAAATGAAGACTTTTTAAAAGATGTTTCATGGTTGAGTGATTTGAAGCTGCGTTACAATTATGGTAGAACAGGTAGTGTGGAAGGTATTGACAATTACGAGAGATTTGCTACTATCAAAACTGGTACGACTATTTTTGGTGTAAATCCCGGTACGCATACTTCATTGTGGGTAGACGGTATGAGATCTGCGGAACGTACATGGGAAACTATTGACAGCCACGATGTGGGAGTGGATTTTGCTTTTCTTAGCAATCGTTTGAGAGGTTCATTTGATTATTTTATCAAGACCAATAACGGTATGTTTATTGATGTACAATATCCTTCTATTTTAGGTGCGGCTGCTCCTAAAACCAACAATGGTAAGTTTCGTGCCCGTGGTTGGGAGTTGGCTTTGAATTGGAATGATCAAATAGGTCAGGTAAAGTATAACATTGGAGGATCTCTTTCGGATGCATGGTCAAAAGTGCTTGAATTAGCTAATAATGAAAATGTACCTAATGAGGGTAAGAATGAAAATCGCTTAATCGGTATGCCAAGACAAGCATTGTATGTATACCAAACTGATGGTATTTTCCAAAGTGCAGATGAAGTGGCTGCATATTATGAGAAGTATTATTGGAATGCGGATCATTCAGGACCGAAAGCTAATAATATTCTTCCTGCACCTCAGGAGGCATCTACTAATACACTTCGTCCGGGGGCTCGTAAAGTAGTCGATTTGAATGGTGACGGTGCTATAACAAAAGATGATCTTTACTATGCAGGAGATATGGCCCCTCGTTTGACATTTGGCTTTAAATTGGGATTGGAATGGAAAGGAATCGATTTCTCGGCTTTCTTCCAAGGAGTAGGTAAACAAGTATTGTTAAGAGGTGGATATTTGGCTGCTCCATGGACTACAAATTATGTTCTGCAAAATAAAAACTTCGCAGGGAAAATGTGGAGTGAGAATAATCGGGATGCAGAATATACTATTGCTTCACGTGACCAGAATTTTAATAAGTGGAATTATAATAATAAAGATGTCAGTGTTCAGAATAATCGGTATGTCCGTTTGAAATCTTTGGTAGTGGGGTATTCATTGCCTCAAAAGTGGATTTCAAAAGCCGGACTCAGTAAATTGAGAGTTTACTTCTCCGGTGATGATCTTTGGGAATGGACAAAAGTAAAGGATGGATATGATCCGGAATATGGTGAAAATTCAAATAACACATTCCCGTTCAGCAGATTGCTGACATTCGGAGTAGATGTTACATTCTAATAACCTGTTAAAATATAAACATATGAAAACCATAATAAATAAATTTTTTCTTGCATCGGCTGTGGTGATGTCATTGACTGCATGCAGTGACTTTCTTGATAAAGAACCGTTGTCTCAGGGAACAGAGGCTATTGTGTTTAAGACTCCTGAACATTTTGAACAGGCAGCCAATGCTTTATATAATGTAATTGGATGGAAAAATCTGGATAATAAGCCGTCATACGGTGATATAATGGACCGAGGGACGGATATCAGTGGATTAGGAAGCAATGGAGGTGGTTCGGCACCGGAAGGAAATTGGAGTTGGGATAAGCCTTATTCGCATATCCGTACTTGCAATATATTGTTGGAAAAGGCAGAAGCTTATGATGGTAGCCAAAGTGATATTGCCCAGTCTGTGGGGACTGCTTATTTTTTTCGCGCATGGCAGCATTTTTATTTGTTGCAACATTTTGGTGGTGTGCCTATTTCAGACCATGTGTTGACTGTTAGTGATGGAGTGTTACAGGCCCCGCGAAACAGTCGGTATGAGGTGGCAGCCTTTATTATGTCCGATTTAAGAGAGGCTGTAAAGCGTTTGCCTAAAGAAACGGAAATTCCGGAAGGAAGCAAAGGAAAAGTAAGCAAGGAAGCTGCCAAATCTTTTTTGGCCAGAGTATTGCTTTATGAGGCTACGTGGGAAAAGTATGTTCCTGCTATCAATTATGATTTAGATGGTGATGGGACTTCGCAGGGGGCAGGAACTGTTAAACCGGAAGGATATCCTTCTATAACCGATATGTTGACAGAAGCAAAGCAGATGTCAAAAGAGGTGATAGAAGAAGCTGAAAGTGGAACTTATAAGTTGTGGGCAGAATGTGATTCTTTGAGTTATTACTATTTGTTTAATATTGATGATAAGGGTGGAAATATTCCTAATTTCAAAAGTGCTGGAAAAAGTACGAATAAAGAATTTATTTTCTCAAAAAAATGTGACTACGATCTGAGTCGTGGTGGTATTAATTTATCGCATTCGGTCATGGTAGGTGCAGCAACGGGTATGAGTGCTCAGTTTGGTGAATCTTTCCTTTGTCGTAATGGACTTCCTATTCGTATCAGTTATACAGGTAGTATGTCTGATGCGCAGAATAATCCAGAATTCGAGGGATATGCAACATTTATAGGTGAATATCGTAATCGTGATTATCGTTTTGTTGGTTGTACTTTCTTACCTGACCGTGTATCTTATAGTAGCCGTACTGAAGATGGACGTCAACGTATGGATGCTAGTCAACCTTATCCTACTCCTGTGTTTCCTAAGGACAATGATCATTATGATCCTACTGATCCCGTATATAGTAGTTCTTGTGCAGTCTTCCATCCCACAATTAGAAATAATAGTACAATGGGGGGATACAGCAGCCGTAAGTATTTGATTGAAGGGGCAAATCGTCCGGATAATACAGAATCTGCAGATTTTCCATTGATTCGTTTGGCAGAGGTGCATTGTATTTATGCCGAGGCGACTTGTGAATTGAATAATGGAAACATTTCAGATGAAGATCTTAATTTCTCTATTAATAAAAATCGTGCTCGTGCTGGAGTGGCTCCTTTGACCAATGCGTTAATTGCTAATGTTTGGGATGCTGGTTATTGGGATCATGCTACAGGAAAAACTATTTGTAAAAAAATGAATATGTTGGATGAAATACGTAGAGAGCGTGCATGTGAACTTTTTGGTGAAGGTTTTCGTATGGACGATTTAAAACGTTGGGGTATTGCGCATATTAACTTGACTGGTCGTAAATTGGGTCGACATGTTTTGGGGACGGCATACGAAACAGAGAAAGCCAATGATGCCACTTACTTCGGTGAACCCTGTTATTATCCAGAAAAATATCCTTTGCTTTATGGGCTTTATGAGGGCTCTGATCCTAACGACCCTGACTATGGACGTTCTATAGCAACTTTGGCTGGTAATTTGCTTTATACACAAAGGGATTATTTAGATCCTATTCCTCGTCAGCAGATACGTTTGAATCCGCAATTAACGCAGAATCCTGGTTGGTAATAAAAACTGAAGGATAAATCGAAAATCAATAGACTGATTTATAGTAGTTAGGGTGTGAAATAAGAATATTCTTTAGGTAAAGGATTATTTCATGCCCTAATTGATAATGAAATTGTGGTATATTAGAATTGCTGGTAGGCGCTTTGAGTGATTGATAGTTATTGAACGTATATTCTAAAATAAATAGCAGACTTTACAAATGAAAAGAATGAGAACATTATGCTTGACAGGTCTTTTATGGATGATAACCTGTATTCTTTATGCACAAAACCAGTTGATAACTTATACGGTTCCTGGTGACGGGGTGGAGTTGAAAGACGATTTTACAGTTCGGGTGAGGCAATCTGGCAGTGGATGGAAAGAAGTAGTTACTTATCCGGTGAAAGTAGATGAAGTACGCCAGACGAAGCATCATGTTGAACTAGCCTCAATGGGATATTTTGACTTTTCCGGTCAGGTGGAAGTTTCCGTTACCTATAATAAAGGAGAAGTAAAGAGTAGCAGGGTGCGTCCGTTGTCGTATGGTATCACTCCGCAGATTAGCGGCAGTACGATGACTTTTACGCTAGACCGTCCGCGTAATCTGTCCATTGAGGTAAATGGAGACATATTCCATAATCTTCATCTTTTTGCGAATCCGATAGATGAAAATCGCCCGAAGAAATTGAAAGACAAGAATCTGATTTATTTTGCTCCGGGAATACATCAGTTACCCGGCGATACACTTAATGTTCCTTCGGGAAAGACTGTCTATGTGGCAGGTGGGGCCATTGTGCGTGGATGTATCCGTGCGGTCAATGCCCGTGATGTGAAAATTTTGGGACGAGGTGAGGTGCATCCTGAGGGTCGTGGAGCAGGTATCAGCATTATTAATTCACGAAATATATATGTGGAAGGTCTCATTACGACCCAGTGTCCCACTGGAGGTTCGGACAGTGTGATAATCCGCAATGTAAAAGCCATCAGTTCATATGGATGGGGGGATGGCATGAATGTATTTGCCAGTAACAACGTCTTGTTTGATGGAGTATTTTGTCGTAATTCCGATGATTGCACTACCGTGTATGCTACACGTCTGGGATTTCATGGCGGATGCCGTAATGTGACAATGCAGAATTCTACCTTGTGGGCAGATGTGGCGCATCCTATTTTTATCGGATTACACGGAGATGTAGATAGGAATGAAGTGATGGAGAATCTGACCTACCGAAACATTGATATTTTGGATCATCGGGAAATGCAGGTGGATTATCAAGGCTGTCTGACTATCAATGCAGGTGATAATAATCTGGTCCGAAATGTGCGGTTCGAGAATATCCGTATCGAGAATTTCAGGCAAGGCCAATTAGTGAATCTGCGTATATTTTACAACAAGAAGTATTGCAAAGCTCCGGGCAGGGGCATTGAAAATGTGCTTTTTAAAGATATTACTTATAATGGTAATCATGCCGAACTCTCACATATCGTAGGCTATGACGAGGAACGGATGGTAAAGAATATTCGTTTTGAGAATCTGAAGATAAACGGTAAAGTTATATCGGATGATATGGCCGGCAAGCCTGCATGGTATAAAACGTCGGACATGGCGCGTTTCTTTGTTGGAGAACATGTAGATGGTATTGTATTTGCAAAATAAAAAAGGCTATTCTTTCAAGCAAGAGTTTCAAGAAGAGAATTAACTAAAAATATCTACAACAGAGTTTTTTAAAAGTGCTGCCACTGCTACCACTTTTTCCTGCAGAACTTCGATGAACAGGGAATGGTAAGGTGTGGGGGCAGCAGAATAAGTAAACACTGAAAAATACGTGCTGCCACCATTTTTCTATCATCTTTCTTCCTTTTTATTTGTTTTCGGTGGAATAAAACCGTAAATTTGATAATTCTTAAACAAAGAAAAATGATAGACACATTAAATTATGAAAAAGTTCCGGTAAACTTTACGTATTGTTTTAACGGAGCTTGTAAATTGGCGGATACCTGCCTGCGATATCAGGTGAGCCGCCACATCCCCGAAACCAAACGAAGCGTCCGCACACTCAATCTTTCCTATATCAAGACAGAAGAAAGCTGTTCTGAATTTATGAGTGATGTTCCCGTGAAGTATGCTTACGGATGGGGCCACATGTTCGATAAACTGATACACGAGAAGGCGGTTGCTATTAAAGATGTGATGTACAACTCCAAACGTGGTGTGTTATATCTTGTTGTAGAAAAATAAAGTAAGAATAGTGGTGGCAGCAGGCGTTGAAAAGCAGGCTGCCACCACCTCTTGTAACTCCCTGTTTTTCGTGGTTATACAGGAATGGGTGGTGGCAGTGGCAGCATTTTTTAAAAACTCTATTGTAGACACTTCTTCTTGGATTTAAATTGTAGGAGTTAAACAGATTTTTATACTTTATTTTCTCGTTTTTCTTATTAATTTTGTGTCTGTCTAAATGAAAAGAGAATGAATACTATTGGAAAATATATACTGATTGTTGGGATGCTGCTTTTTTGCTTGCTTGGCAGAGCGTATGATTATGTCATAACTACACCTAGTGAGAATGGGGTTCTATTTGATAATTATGTTCATTGTATTTATGAGGATTCCGATGGATATATTTGGGTAGGTACAGGAAGTACTGTTGAACGTTTTGACGGAATAACCGGTCAAGTTTATAAATTTGAGGAAGGGATGCCGAATTATGCTCCGCATTTGGTGAATACAATACTTGAAAAAGAAAGGCATGAATATTGGGTTGGAAATGTACATGGGTTGTTTCAACTAGATCACCATAATCATATAGCAAAACGTATATTTAGAGATCAAATCAATAATTCTGTATATTCTTTAAAGAAAGATCAGAAAAATCATATTTATATCGGTACTTCGAATGGGTTATATATTTATAAAGACGGAAAATTGCATTATATAACGGTAGATAATAAAAATATTATGTCCGAGCATAATAGAATATTGTCTATAGAAGTAACTGATTCAAATAATGTATGGCTGTTGACAGCAAAAGGAGTTGCTGTATATGATATTAAATCAGGAGCGATAAAACTTTATCAAAATACGTTGTCCGATTGTGGATACTTTCGTTGTTTTGTAAAAGCAGGAAATCATTTGTATATAGGGACTGAGAAAAAAGGAATTGTTACTTTTGATTTGTCTCATTATCGTTTTTTGCCTTACTGGAATGAGGTAAAAGTTCCGGTCACTGCCCTTTCACATGAAGAAGGATTGTTAGGCATTGCAACCTCAGGTCAAGGAATTAGTTTGCTCTCTTTGCATAATAAAAAACAAATTTATGCAGCCGGGTGTAATACTAATCAGAATAGAGGATTGTTGTCAGATAATATATCCTCTATTTTGGTATCCAAAGGGAATGTTTGGTGCGGTACAGAATATTATTTGGGTTTTAATTATTTGAGGAGTGTTGAGAAACCTTTTCGTTTATATAAGTGGGGGAATTTTACTTCAAGAAATCTCATAGTTCGTAGTTGCTATTATTGGAATGAATATATGTTTATCGGCACACGTGAAGGATTCTATTTTGTATCTGAAAAAACGGGGCGTGTACAACATTTCGGTTCTGGTAAAGTGGGTTGTGAAAAATTACGTTCCAATTTAATTTTTTCCTTTTATAGCTATCAGGGAAATATTTTGATAGGAACTTGTAGTGGGGGATTGGCTGCTTTTAATCTGGAATCAAATAAATTTGTTGAAAATTTGTTGACTAAGACATTGGTTTCAAATGATATTTTTATGTTTCTTGAAGATGGAGACGGGAATTTGTGGATTGCTGCTTCTGATGGACTTTATTGTTACGAAAAGAAAACTCATGAAGTAAAAGAATATAATGTAGTCAATAGTGGAATGCCAGGTAATATAGTTTATAGTATTTGCATTGATTCTTCCAAACGCTTTTGGGTGGGAACGGATAAAGGGACGGCTTTGCTTGATTGTAAAACAGGTAAATGCAGCCAAGAACAGTTACCGGCAAATTTTTTAAGTAATGAGATTATCCGGTATATTAATGAGGGAAAGGATGGTTCATTGCATTTCTTTTTGTTGGAGAATAATAGATTATATGTTGTGGATAAAGAACTGAAAAAAAGTAGGTTGTTTACAGAAATAGCTCCTTTTAATATGGCTCAGGATGAAGAAGAAGGTTATTGGATGGGATGTGATGATGGTATATTGAAATCTGACAGGAATTTGTCTCACTTTTCTCTTTTTTCTGTAGATGGTTTGGTTGATGTCATGATGGGGGCTAGTCCGGGGGCTTCTATAGGACGATATAAACAAAAACAATTGTTAGTTCCTTGTATGAAAGGATTGGTAGTGGTGGATCCGGAGTCTTCTTATTATGTGACACCGTTACAGGTTACTGAGATGTTTGTAAATGGTGAGCGTTATGCCGATAATTATCAGATTAAATCAGATACTACCTTTGTATTAAAAGAATATGAGAATAATTTGACATTCAATTTTACTTCTTTGGAATACGAGAAACCGGATTTGATAAGATATCAGTATAAACTTGTCGGAAAAGATTCTGTTTGGAATTGGTTGAGAGGAGAAAATGAAGTGTCTTTTTTTAATCTGCCTGCAGGAGACTATGTATTTATGGTTCGAAAGGCATTGAATGAAGATTCTGTTTGTATGGTTACTTTTAGTATTCAAAAGAGTGGAATATGGATATGGCTTGTTTTTTTAGGTATGATATGTATTGGGATGATTGCCGGTTTTATTTATAGTAGACAGAAAAAAGTGAAAGCTTTAGATATTGATTCTGTAAAAGAAGAACCGGTTGGAATACAGGTTTCGAATAATAATGTGAAATTGAATGAGGAAGAAGCTCGAAAAGTGATGGAAGCATTGAAGGAATATATGGAAAAAAGTAGACCTTATCTGAATGTTGATTTAAAACAGTCAGAGGTGGCTGCTGCTATCGGATGTTCAGCTTATATTCTTTCTACTGTCTTTACTCATTATTTGAAGGTGGGATATTATGATTTTATAAATGGTTATCGTGTGGAGGAATTCAAGCAAGCTATAAAAGAAGGTAAACATCAAAAATATACTTTAGTGACTTTGGCTGAAAAATGTGGCTTTAAGTCGAAAACATCGTTCTTCCGTACTTTCAAGAAATTCACAGGATTTACTCCAAATGAATATATACAACATCAAGATGAAAACTGATGGATGAGAGTACCATAAATGAGTGGTACTCTTTTTATTTGTTTGAATATCAGTTGTTTATTTCTGATATGATTACTCTCTTTTGTTTGGAACTTATTACTCCTTTTTTTGTGAATGTTTTTTTCTCCTTTTCTATATATTTGCTATGTGATACTCTCCAATTATATCAGATGGCATGTCCGATAGGTCTGCACAGTATAAAGTATCAGATAGGGCGCGTTTCTTTGTTGAAGAGTATAATGAGTGATGTTATATTTATAAAATAAAAATAATGAGAAAGATAGTATTATTAATCGGTTTAATTTTGATGGCGTCTACTTCATTGGTAGCACAGAAATTTCCAAAAGTAATTTTATCGGGAGATTATCCCGATCCATCCATTATGCGTGATGGAAAGGATTATTATATGACACATTCTCCCTTTTATTATATGCCGGGGTTCTTGATATGGCATTCACAGGATTTGATGAATTGGGAGCCTGTTTGCCGGGTAATGCCCGAGTACGATGGGTCTGCTATGGCACCTGATTTATTGAAATATGGTGATACTTTTTATATTTATTATCCGGCGGCCGGGACAAATTGGGTTATTTGGGCAAAAGATATAAAGGGTCCTTGGAGTAAGCCGGTGGATTTGAAAGTAAGTGGGATTGATCCGGGGCATATAGTTGACAAGCAAGGTAACCGTTATCTTTATGTGGATAAAGGAGAAGTAATCCGCTTGACGGAAGATGGATTGTCAACTATAGGTAAAAAGCAGAAGGTATATGAGGGGTGGCTTTATCCTGATAAGTGGGATACGGAATGTATGTGCTTGGAATCACCGAAACTGAATTATCATAACGGTTATTATTACTTGACTTCTGCACAAGGAGGAACTGCCGGTCCTGCGACAAGTCACATGGTAGTGTCTGCTCGTTCAAAGAGTATAATGGGACCATGGGAAAATTCTCCTTATAATCCCGTTGTACATACTTATAGTGCAACGGATAACTGGTGGTCTAAAGGACATGGCACGCTGATTGATGATGTGAACGGTAATTGGTGGATTGTATATCATGCCTATGCAAAGGGATATCACACTTTAGGACGTCAGACGTTGATTGAACCTATTGAATGGACAGCGGATGGCTGGTATCGTACCAAATCTACTGCTACTTCGATTAAGCCGGATAAACAAATCAAGCATGGAATAGAACTGTCTGATGATTTTAACGAAGCTAATTTAGGGCTTCAATGGACTTTCTGGAAAGAATATGTTCCGAAAGCTTTGACTTTTGATAATGGAACCTTATGGATGAAAGCTAAGGGAAGAACTCCTGCTGACGGACGCCTGCTTCTAACAACTGCTGAAGATAAGAATTATGAAACTCAAGTAGAGATAAATATCGGCAATGGGAATACAGGCGGACTTGTTTTATTTTACAATGAAAACGCATATGCGGGAGTTGTTTCTGACGGAAAGAAGTTTATTGTCTATCAAAATGCAAGCAAGCAACTGGAATTACCTAATGAGTTGGGTAAACGTTTTATTGCTAAAATTCATAATCAGGGTAACAATCTGCGTATAATGGTGAGCAAAGATAGTAAGGAGTGGATTACCCTTGCGGAAAATGTTGATGTGTCGCAAATGCATCACAACAATTATCATGGTTTCTATGCCTTGCGTATAGGATTACTTTCTGCTGGAAAGGGAAGAGCCGGATTTAAACAGTTCCGATATAAGAATGCTGTTCCGCAGGAGAAAGATATGAGTGCTTATCTGATGGTATTCCACAAGGACGAGACGCATGGCTTGTATATGGCTGTCAGCCGTGACGGATATACTTTTACAGCCATGAATGACGGGGAACCGGTAATTGCCGGCGATACGATTGCCTATCAGAGAGGTATTCGTGACCCGCATATTTATCGTGGACCGGATGGCGCTTTCTATTTGGCAATGACAGACTTGCACGTGTTTGCAAAGCGGGACGGTTACCGGGAAACCGAATGGGAACGTGACCGCAATATGTATGGTTGGGGAAACAATTATGGACTGGTATTGATGAAGTCTTGGGATCTGGTTAACTGGAAACGCGCGAATATCCGTTTTGACAAGTTAACGGCAGGGTTGAGTGAGATTGGTTGTGCATGGGCGCCGGAGGTAACATACGATGAGAAAAAAGGGAAACTGATGATTTATTATACAATGCGTTTCAGAAATGAAGCGAATAAACTGTATTATGTATATGTAAATGATGACTTTGATACCATTGAGAGCTTACCGCAGATTTTGTTTGAATATCCTAATGAGGGTGTTTCTGCCATTGACGGAGATATCACGAAAGTAGGAGACAAATATCACTTGTTCTATGTTGCCCACGATGGACCTGCCGGAATCAAACAGGCTGTTTCAGATCGTGCGAACGGTGACTATGAATATGATCCACGCTGGTATGACTTTGAGCCCAAGGCTTGTGAGGCTCCTACTGTATGGAAGCGTATCGGAGAAGATAAATGGGTATTGATGTATGATGTATATAGTGTGACTCCTCATAATTTCGGTTTTATTGAAACGTCAGACTTTGTGAACTTTAAGAATCTGGGGCGTTTCAATGAAGGAGTGATGAAAACGACCAATTATAATGCTCCCAAACATGGAGCGGTTATTCATCTGACTACTGAAGAAGCAGATAATTTAGAGAAGTATTGGCAGAAGAATAAAAGGAAATATGTTTCTACTGCATCTATTCAAAAGAATCCGATTATTCAAGGATATTATGCTGATCCGGAAGTGATGTATTCAGAGAAAACGGGGAGGTATTATATTTATCCGACGTGTGATGGTATTCCCAACTGGGGGAGTACACAGTTTAAGGCTTTTTCTTCGAGTGACTTGGTGAACTGGAAAGAAGAAGGGGGGATTTTGGATTTGAAAAATGTTTCGTGGGCAAAAAAGAATGCATGGGCTCCAAGTATTATTGAAAAGAAGCAGGCAGATGGCAACTATAAGTATTATTATTACTTTACTGCGGAAAAGCAGATTGGTGTGGCTATATCCGACCATCCTACAGGTCCTTTTATTGATTCAGGGAAACCTTTGATTGGACGGGAACTGCCTAAGGGGATGCCGAGAGGACAGAATATTGATCCGGATGTATTTACAGATCCTGTAAGTGGAAATACTTATCTGTATTGGGGAAACTATTATATGGCTGTGTGTGAGTTGAATGATGATATGGTATCGGTGAAACCAAATACAACCCGTATTCTGATAGGTCATGATGCTCATTATAGCGAGGCGGCTCATGTGTTTTATAGGAACGGCTATTATTATTTTACATGGTCTAAGAATGATACGAGAAGTACGGAGTATGAGGTGCGTTATGTACGTTCTAAATCTCCGGTGGGGCCGATAAATCCAGCAGAAAGTCAGGTCGTTATTTGTAAGAAACCGGAACAGGGAATTTATGCCACCGGACATCATTCGGTAGTACAAGTGCCGGGGAAGGATGAATGGTATATTGTTTATCATCGTTTTAAATTTCCAGATGCTGTGACCAAAGGAAGGGATGCCGGCTATCATCGCGAGGTGTGCATAGATAAACTGGAATTTAATACGGATGGAACAATCAAAAAAGTGGTTCCGACTCTTTAAATCGAAATTAATAAACTATTGAAACTCAAATTATATATAATGAAACAGAAAAAGAATCTGATATCAGTTTTGCTTCTATTGTTTTTTTCAAGTTGGGCAAGTGCGCAAAATATTCCTGTGAAACTAAATGTGGATGCGGGACGGCAGATTGCTACTGTAACCAAGTTGTTTAACGGTTCTAATATCGAGGACCTTAATAATCAGACAAATGGTGGAATATTCAGTCAATTGCTTCATGGAGAGGCCTTTGAAGAAAATATTGACATTGATTTCCTGAATTTGGATAAGGCTGACTACTCTAAAATATATGTAGTATTGGATGAAAGGAGAATTCCTCATTTGATTACACAGACGGATATTTATCATCGTATCCCATGGAATAACCTGACAGAAAAATATGACTTTAATTCCAAAGACATTTATGATGCCAAACCTTTCAAGCATCCCCGGGTCATTTCGGGATGGAAGTTCCCCGGTCGTTTTCTTGTGTTTGACTCATTACCTGCTCCTATACAAAAGGTTATGCTTGAACGTATTAATGGGAATGAACAGATATCCAAGTATTGGAGTAAAATGTTGTTAGGAAGTCCGCAATATAATTACGAACTGGTGCATGACGGAGAAGCTTATATCGGGCGTCAGACGCAAACAATCTGTTTTAAAGGAGGCTCGGGAGAAGTCGGACTCACTAATCATGGCTTATATAGAATGGGGATACGGTTTGATAAAGGAAAATCTTATGATGGCATTTTGAGAATCAAGTCAGATTCACCGGAGACTGTATATATATCGCTTCGTGATGAAAAAGGAACCGTGATTGCAGAGGAACCATATTCTCTGAAAGGGGATGGCTCTTATGAAAGAGTACAGTTTAAGTTGGTACCTGATGCTGACGTAACTCGGGGAAGTTTCGGAATATCGCTTAAAAAGCCCGGAAAAATAGAGCTTGGATTCGCTTTTCTGCAACCGGGAGAATGGGGACGGGTGAAAGGTTATCCCATTCGGAAGATGTTTGTGGACGTATTGAAGAAACAGGGGATTGCCGCTTTTCGTTATAATGGTTCTATGGTTGATGTAGGTGCGGATACTTATTTGTATCGTTGGAAAAAAATGATAGGCCCGATTGATGAACGTAGGGTAACTCTTCGAAGTGGATTTAATTTATATGCTACTCATAGTTTCGGTTTTGAAGAAATGCTGCAAGCAGCAGAAGTGATTGATGCAGTTGCCATTATCGGTATGAGCATGGATGAGTCTTATGAGGATATCCGGGATTTTGTAGAATATGTGAATGGAGATGCTACTACCAGATGGGGGGCGTTGCGGGCTAAATACGGACATCGGGAGCCTTATCGTTTGAAATACATACAGGTGGACAATGAACGCCCGATTACGCGTGGGTATATTGAATGTGTGAAAAAGTTTGCGGAGGCAGCATGGGAGGTAGATCCTGAAATGTCGATTATGACTTCACTTAACATCGGTCGCGGATACACCAAAGGGACACCGGAATATAAACTGGCATCTGATATGGTATCATGGTTCATTTCAAAAGGAAAACAGGATAAACTGGCTTGGGACCCTCATTATAGTGGAACCAGATCGTTTGCTGATACAAAAGATTTGTTTGAAAATGAGATGGGGATAGTGCTTCAGAGAGAATTGGCGCAGGATTTTCCCGGATTTAAGTTGAATCTGCATCCTATGGAAGAGAATGGTAGCCGGTGTGACTGGGATCGCGGTTTAGCTCATGCAAATAATTGGAATACCTTACAACGTTATGGTGATTGTTTCCGTATGCTGGGTACGGCTAATACTTTCCAGCCGCATGGTTTGCATTATATATGGGATCAGGGACGTATTCATTATACAGCCGATACTATATGGTTCCAACCTTCAGCACATATTGATGAAATGATGATAAAGACGTGGAAACCTAATGTTGTCGCAACTTCCACCAGTGATGAAGCCCTTGATATTACAGCTAAAATCAATGATTCGAAAACAGAAATGACTCTCTATGTTGTTAACTTGAGTGACCAACCTCGGGAAGCTATATTGAATATTGATAATTTCCGTTACAAATCCAAAGTGGAGGTTCAAACGATTGGCGACTGTGAACTTACAGAGTTTAATACGTATGAGAATAAGGATAATGTAGTATTTAAGCCTTCTCAGGCGGTCTTTTCCAGAAAGAACACTAAATACACATTCCCTAAATACTCGTACACTGTAATTACTCTTAGAAAATAGAAAGCATGAAAAGAATAAAGCACCTTTTAGTCTTATGTTTTTGTCTGATACTGGCTTTGCCGGTATCAGCGCATATTGATGAAATAATGAATGGGCCGGATTCAGTCTACATTTTCCCATACCCTACGTTAAATGACGGAGGAAGGAGAGGAATGCAGTTTGTCTGGAGTTCGGACGGGGAAAATTGGCAAAATGTAGCTGACGGGCAAGTATTCGTGAAGTGTGACTTCGGCCCTTGGAAGAAAATGTATGAACCTTATCTGACGCAGAGCCGCGTGGACGGAACATGGCATTGTTTCTGGAATCTGACTCCGGATGGAGAGGCGATGGCTTATGTATCTTCTGTTGATTTGATAAAATGGAAACCGCAACATTTCTTTATGGCATCTGAAAAAGGAAAATATGCCGTGGAGAACTGCAATGAGCCGATTAGAAAAACGGTGTGGATAGGTGACAAACAGGTGACCGGTTGGGCTCTGAAAGTTGCTTATAAGCAGATTATTGCGATGAACCGTTATGGGGATCACCGGGCGTACAGACAGACATTGCGGGGAGAGCGCACTGCGCAGGATGGAAGCCGTTTTGCAGGATTGAAACCTGTGACGGCCCGAATCAAAGTGGAAGAAGAAAATACTAAGCCTATCAGTGAGCATTTGATAGGGGTATTCTTTGAAGACTTGAATTATGCGGCAGACGGCGGACTCTATGCAGAGCTGATTCAAAATCGTGACTTTGAATATTCTCCTAAAGACGGGAATAAAGACAAGGATTGGAATAGTATGTATGCTTGGAGTGTTCAGGGGAATAATGCGATATTTACAATCGGAACGGATCATCCGATTCATGCCAATAATCCGCATTATGCTATCCTGAATATTCAAGAGCCGGGAGCGTCGTTGGTCAATGAAGGCTATGGTGGTATTGTTGTGCGAAAAGGGGAAAAATATGATTTCTCTATGTTTTCCAAGATTATGAATGGGAAAAAAGGAGGAAAGACAGTTATACGTTTGATGTCAAAAGACGGGAAAGAGCTTGCCCGGACAACCTTGTCGGTTTCTTCCAGAGACTGGAGAAAACAAACTGCAGTGCTGAAGGCTGTAGCAGATGCCGATAGTGCCCTGTTGGCCATATCGCCGCAAGTGGAAGGAGAATATGCTTTGGATATGATTTCATTATTTCCGCAGAAAACGTTTAAAGGGCATAAAAACGGGCTTCGTGCTGACCTGGCACAGGCAATAGCGGATATTCATCCGCGTTTTGTGCGTTTTCCCGGTGGTTGTCTGGCACATGGTGACGGAGTGGATAATATCTATAACTGGAAAGAAACAATTGGCCCGCTGGAAGCCCGAAAATCTGCACCTAATATCTGGAGATATCATCAGACACGAGGTTTGGGATATTTTGAATATTTCCAGTTCTGTGAAGATATAGGAGCTGAACCGCTTCCGGTAGTGGCTGCCGGTGTACCATGTCAAAATTCAGGGATAGGGGGGCCTAGCCATCATTCTACAGATATCATTACCAGTAACGGTCAGCAAGGCGGTATTCCGATGGAAGAGATGGGACAATATATTCAGGATGTTTTGGATCTGATAGAATATGCCAATGGCGACGCGAAGAAAACGGTGTGGGGACGGGAACGGGCAAAAGCCGGACATCCTGAACCTTTTAATCTGAAATACCTCGGAGTGGGTAATGAGGATATGATAAGTGATATTTTTGAAGAACGTTTCACGATGATTTATAAGGCTGTCAAAGAAAAATATCCGGATATTGTGGTAATAGGGACGACCGGCCCCTTTAGCGAAGGGACAGACTATGAAGAGGGCTGGGCGTTGGCAGACAAGTTGGGAATACCGATGGTGGATGAACATAATTATAATTCGCCGGGCTGGTTTATTCACAATCAGGATTATTATGACCATTATGACCGTAAGAAATCGAAAGTCTATTTAGGTGAATATGCGGCACATATACCGGGACGTCACAGTAATATGGAAACAGCTCTGGCTACGGCTCTGTTCCTTACCTCAGTAGAACGTAATGCAGATGTGGTGACAATGACTTCCTATGCACCGCTTCTTGCTAAAGAAGGGTATATCCGGTGGAATCCGGATTTGATTTATTTCAATAACAAGGAAGTGAAACCGACAGTGGATTATTATGTGCAACAGTTATACGGGCAAAATGCCGGTAATGAATATATTACTTCCAAAGTGTCATTGGATAATAATCAGACCTCGGTGAGGAAACGTATAGGAGTGTCAGTTGTTCGTGATGTCCCAAGCGGAGATTTGATTATAAAGTTGGTAAATATGCTTCCAGTGAATGTAAATGCAGAATTGGAATTTCCTTTATTAAAGGGGAAACACATGACAGCTGTTAAAACTGTGCTAGTTGGTCGGCCTGATGATAAAGAGGTACATCCTATATCAGAAAATATGGATGTGGGTGAACAATTCCTTTGTGAATCACCGGCTTATTCGTTTATTGTAATTCGAATTCCAGAGATTGAGAAGTAATAATTCAGATAAAATTTATATTATTGTTGTGTAAAAAAGCATTTAGGGTTGTTGAAATAGGGACTGTCCAAAAATGGAGAGTCCCTATTGTTATTTGTCATTTAAAGCTTTTTTAAATTAGGTAACTGTTAAGAAAAAGTTTTTAATTAAGTGTTTTTTATTTTTTAATCGTATCTTATTTACAAATGGATTTTGAATAAAATGTTTTGAAAGCTATGAATTTAGGAAGACTCTTGTTTTTTATTTCAGAATGGTGGATGGAAATATCAGATTTAAAAAAGGTAACATTCATAAAGAAAATTGTATTGTATCTTTTGTTGCTATTTTGTTATACTGCTACTGCTCAAGAATGGCAATGGTCTGTACGGTTAAAGGGATTTATATCTTCCGAAACAGGTAAAGAACCGACAGCTTTTTTGTGGATACCTTCCGATTGTTATCAGTTACGTGCTGTAATGGTAGGAAAGCATAATATGAGTGAAGAAACCTTATTTGAGATGCCGCGTTTCCGGGAAGCATTGTCTCGAATGGGAATAGGATTAGTATGGATCACTCCCGGTATTGACCAGCAATGGGATGTGACAAAAGGAACTCAGAAGATTTTCAATCAGATGATGAATGATTTGGCAGAAATCAGCGGTTATTCAGAATTGGAACATATACCTATAGTTCCTGTCGGTCATTCGGCAATGGCTACTTATCCGTGGAACTTTGCCGCCTGGAATCCTGAACGGACATTGGCTGTTATTTCTTTGCATGGCGATGCACCTCGTACTAATTTGTGTGGTTATGGCAGAGAGAATTTGGAATGGGGAAGGACGCGTAATATAGATGGTATTCCGGGATTGATGATTGAAGGAGAATATGAATGGTGGGAGGCACGGGTGAATCCTGCTTTAGCGTTTCGGATGATGTATCCTGAAAGTTGTATTTCCTTTTTGTGTGATACAGGACGTGGACATTTTGATGTGGCTGAGCAAACTGCTGATTATATAGCCTTATTTCTGAGAAAAGCGTTGGAATACCGTTTGTCCGGACATTCTTCTTTGAATGAGCCTGTTAGTTTGAAAAAACTGAACCCGAAAGAAGGATGGTTGGCCGAGCGTTGGCATCCGGAGCAGAAAAACAGGGCTAAGGCAGCTTCATTTCATGACTATAAAGGAGATAAACATGACGCATTTTGGTATTTTGATAAAGAAATGGCTGAATTGACTGAAGCTCGTTATGTAAAGTATAAAGATAAACAGATGCAATATCTTGGATTTATGCAGAGAGGTCAGTTGGTAAAATATGCTGCCGGACAACATGCCGGAATTATTGCTGGTTTCTATCCGGAAGCCGACGGTTTAACTTTTCACGTAAAAGGGGTATATACGGATTCTTTGCGTTCCTTACCGGTGAAGGAGCATGCCAATGGCAAGATTGAAATAACCCGTATTTGTGGTCCGGTAGCAAAAGTGAACGATACTACTTTTACCGTGCGTTTTTATAGAATGGGAATGGATAATCCAAGGCGTACCGGTGATATTTGGCTGTTGGCTGCTAATGAGGGGGATGGAAAATATAAAAGTGCGGTGCAACAACTCAATATCCGCATTCCTTATCGGAATACAGAAGGAAAACGTCAATATATACTTTTTCCAGGGATAGAAGATGTAAGGGAGGGAGTGAAGTCTGTATCTTTAGAGGCTGTTTCTGATTGTGGATTACCTGTATATTATTATGTAAAAGAAGGACCTGTTGAGTTGCAAGGTAATAAGCTAGTTTTTACAAAGATTCCTTCTCGCAGTAAATTCCCGATAAAAGTTACTGTTGTAGCCTGGCAGTACGGGATTGCCGGACAGGTACAGACGGCTGATCCCGTGGAACGTAGTTTTTTGATCAAAAAATAATCTAAGTGAAATGAAAGCTTATTTTACGCAAAGGTTTACGTGCTTTTGATTAAGCTGCTTATTCTTATTTTGGAAGATTCTTGAAGAAGGCAGTGGAGTTGCTGTATAACTCCAAACGTGGTGTGTTGTATCTTGTTGTAGAAAAATAAAGTAAGAATGGTGGTGGCAGCATGCTTTTCAAAGTGTCGAAAACGCCTGCTGCTACCACCTCTTGTAATTCACTGTTTATGGTGGCTTTGCGGGGGTGAGTGGTGGCAGTGGCAGCACTTCTTTAAATTCTGTTGTAGGTGTTTTTTTAGAGAGAACATATAAAAGAAATCATCTTTGCGAAATAAAAAGAAAAGGTAATTATTTAGGTAGGATAATTTTTAAAGAATGATCCTTTTTGCTATCTTTGTCCATTGAAAATGAATAAATTATATTCTTATGGAATTACAAGATAAATATATCCGCTTTGATTGGGCTGTTAAGCGTCTGCTGCGTCATAAAGCTAATTTTGGTGTGCTCGAAGGATTCCTTACGGTACTGATAGGTGATGAAATTCATATAGTGGAGATTTTGGAAAGCGAGGGTAACCAGCAAACGGAGAATGATAAGTTCAACCGAGTTGATATCAAAGCTCTCAATAGTAAAAATGAGATTGTTATCATCGAGATTCAAAATACGCGTGAGCTGTATTATTTGGAGCGTATCCTGTATGGAGTAGCCAAAGCCATTACAGAACATATCTCATTGGGTGAAACTTATTATAAAGTTAAAAAGATATATTCTATCAGCATTCTTTATTTCGATATTGGTCATGGAACTGATTATCTTTATCATGGGCAGAATATATTTAAAGGAGTGCATACAGGAGACTTTCTTCAAGTGAGTACTCGGGAAAAGGATGCCATTGTGCCCCGTATGCCTTCCGAAATTTATCCGGAGTATTTTCTGATCCGTGTGAATGAGTTTAACAAGGTGGCGGTGACCCCTTTAGAGGAATGGATAGAATATTTGAAGACGGGTATTATCCGTCCTGACACGACTGCTCCCGGATTGGGTGAGGCACGTGAAAAATTGAAATATTATTCAATGACGCCTCAGGAACGCCATGCCTATGATGAACATCTTAGCGCTTTGATGATCCAGAATGATGTTCTTGATTCTGCTAAGTTGGAGGGAAAGATAGAGGGACGATTAGAAGGACGTGCGGAGGGTCGTGAAGAAGGTCGTGAAGAGGGCATTAAAGAAGGTGTTCTTCGAAATGCCCGGAGAATGAAAGAAAAAGGATTCTCTACAGAAGATATTATGGAAATTACAGGATTGACATTCGAAGAGGTTAGTCAGTTGTAATTCCATGTTTGGTTAAATAAATCCACAGGTGGCTTCTTAAGGTATCTGTGGATTTTTTATTTTACGCAAAGGTTTACGTGCTTTTTGTTAAGCTGACTTATATTTAGGTCAGCTTAATCTTTTTATTTTTGAGCACATAAATAAACGATTTGTTAACGTGTAATGAATGACACAATGAAAAAACTCTTCTTTTTAATAGCGGCAAGCTTCTTTTTAACTTCAGTAGATGCGCAGATAACCGAGCGTGAACGTCCTGCCGAATGGCAGCATTTAGTAAAAGGCGCACGTTTTATGGACCGTTTCCTTCCTATGCCGGACGGCATTCAGATTAAGGGGATTTGGGGTACAGACAGTGTACTGAATCGTTATGTGGATAATGGAATAGAACTTCCCGGAGTTTCTTTTTGGGGAGGAAATATATTGCAGGATACGGATGGTAAATACCATTTGTTTGTGTGTGGCTGGCCCGAGGATTCTCCGAAAGGGCACATGTTTTGGTCGAATTCTACTGTTTTTCATGCAGTAAGTGATCGGTTGGAAGGACCTTTTAAAATTCAAAATTCTGTGGGAAAAGGACATAATCCGGAAGCGTTCCGGTTAAAGGATGGCCGTGTCGTGGTCTATGTGATTGACGGTTACTATATAGCAGATGGGGTGGACAGCAAGGTGTGGACGTATGGTAAATTCAGTTTTGATTCTCGTGACCGAAAAATCATAGAGGGGCTTTCCAATTTGACTTTTGCCCGCCGTCAGGATGATTCTTACTTGATGGTATGTCGGGGTGGAGGTGTCTGGATTAGCAAAGACGGACTTTCACCTTATATGCAGTTGACTGACAAACGAGTTTATCCGGATGTGGAAGGCAGATTCGAAGATCCCGTGGTATGGCGGGATGAGTTGCAATACCACTTGATCGTGAATGACTGGTTGGGCAGAATTGCTTTCTATCAGCGTTCCAAGGACGGAGTGCATTGGGTGACAGAACAAGGGGAAGCATACGTGCCGGGTGTATCATTCCATAAGGATGGAGCGGTGGAACATTGGTTTAAATATGAGCGCCCTAAAGTTTTTCAGGATGAGAAGGGGCGTGCTGTCCAAATGAATTTTGCCGTGATTGATACCATTAAATGGAACGATCTGCCTAACGATAAACATAGTTCTAAAAATATAAGTATTCCTCTGAATAAAGGAATGCTATTGTCTGTTTTGAATGAAGAAGAGATCACTCCGTCTACTCGTACCATTGAGGTAAAGATTGCTGCCGAATCAGGTTTTAATCCGCAGACAGATGTGGATGTAAAGTCGTTGCGATTCGGTTCATTTACCGAAGTGAATTTTGGACGTGGTTGCAAGCCTGTGAAGACCAAGGTTTCGGGCAAAGATTTGATTGTGGTCTTTAAAGCGAAGGGCAGTGGCATCACTTCGGATGAATTTGCTCCTAAAATGATAGGTAAAGATAAAAAAGGGAATATGTTGTATGGTTATGCCCGTTTGCCATACGTGAATTATCGGCCGGCTCTGCTCTCCGCCCGTCGCCCTCTGTTTGATAAAGACAAAGGTGGGTTGAAGGTAGAGATACAGAACTTTGGTTTGTCTGCATCGGAACCGACGGAAGTTGAGGTGATATGCAACGGTTCCAGCCAAAGAAGGATTGCTTTGAAAACATTGCAACCTTATGAGATTGAGTGTCTGATGTTTGATTCGGATATGTTACTATCAGATGATAACGCATCGTATGAAGTGGTATTCTTTCAGGAAGGAAAAGAGGTGGAACGGAATAAATTCTAGAAGATAAGATCATTGTTGATGAGAAAATGGTTAATAGGCTTTTATTTTTGAGTGGAAAATGCTTATCAAACGTATTTAAAAAGAAAAGCATAAAAATGAAAAAGTTATTAGCCTTTTGTCTTATGGTGTGTTGTGCGGTTGCACAGGCTCAGTTGGTGACTTATCCCGAAGGATTGAAAACAGGTATGCCTCATAATGATGATTATACAGTCCGTGTCCGTGTTCCGGGGGGTGAATGGAAAGACCTGTTTGAATATAATGTGCAGGTGGATATGGATAGGGTACAAGATGCTTCGATGGTACAGTTTGATATGGGCAGTCCTGTGGAGGTAATGGTAAAAAAGAATAATGGAACGATTCATGAGGTAGATATTCGTCCGCAGGTAAATGATATACGCTATGTACAATATAAGAATGTGATTACATTTATGCTTGATAAACCCCGATATCTTTCTGTGGAGTTTAATGGGGATAGGTTGCATAACCTTCATGTGTTTGCCAATCCGATGGAAACGGAGACTTACTCGAAAGAAGAGAAAGGAGTGATGTATTTTGGGCCGGGAGTGCATCGACCTAAAGATTTGCCAAACAATCAGATAAGGATACCAAGTAATACGACGGTTTATTTGGCTCCGGGAGCAGTTGTGAAAGCAAAACTATGGGTGGATAAAGCCGAAAATGTACGTATTGTGGGTAGAGGTATCTTGGATCATCCTATTCGTGGCATTGAAATAACAGATTCTAAAAATGTAGTGGTGGATGGCATAACGGTGATCAATCCGGATCATTACACGGTATTCGGAGGAGGTGCTGTAGGGGTGACAATCAGAAATTTGAAATCTTTTAGTTGCAAAGGTTGGAGTGATGGCATTGACATGATGTGCTGTCACGATGTATTGATAGACAATGTGTTTATGCGTAATAGTGATGACTGCATTGCTTTATATAATCATCGTTGGAACTGGTGGGGCGGTTCGGATAATATCACTGTACAGAATTCCATTCTTTGGGCGGATATTGCTCATCCTATCAATGTAGGTGGTCATGGTGATCCGGAATCCTTGACAGGTGAGACCATTGAAAATTTGATTTTTCGGAATATTGATATTTTGGAACATGATGAAGATGATGTGCCTTATCAGGGATGTATGGCTATAGATGCCGGTGATAGAAACAGGGTGAAGAATATTTTATTTGAGGATATTCGGGTGGAAAGTATTCAAGAAGGAAAATTGTTCCATATCAACATTCGTTTCAATCCTAAATATGACAAACAGCCCGGACAGAGCATTGATGGAGTAACTTTCCGTAATATTATTTATAACGGAGTAGGCGAGAATCCTTCGTTGATAAAAGGGCTGGATAAAGAAAGGATGGTGCGGAATATTACGTTTGAAAATGTGGTGGTTAATGGAGAGAAAATAAAGGATTTAAAGGGGTTTATCACGAATGAATATATCGAAGGAATAAAGATAAAGTAGAAAAAAACTGTTTTATAGTTGGATCTATTTATGAAAAGAGAGAAAAGCATTGAGTGTTTTTCTCTCTTTTATCGTATTATGTAGCAAGTTTGAATGTCAATTGAGGAACTAATTAGAAAAAGACAATGAAGAAGAAAATTTTAGTTGTTGCCGGGTTATTGGCTATGTCGGGTGCTTTGACGGCCCAGTCTGTTTATCCCGGCCAACATGCCGGAAAGTTGAAGAGAGAAACCGTGGCTCCGATGAAAGTCAAGAGTTTTGATTTGAAAGATGTTCGTTTGCTTCCAAGCCGTTTTCGTGAAAATATGATGCGTGACTCTGTATGGATGGCTTCTATAGAGGTGGACAGGCTGTTACATAGTTTCCGTACCAATGCTGGCGTGTTTGCAGGTCGTGAAGGTGGTTATATGACAGTAAAGAAGTTAGGTGGATGGGAGTCCTTGGACTGTGAATTGCGTGGACACACCACAGGGCACTTGCTTTCTGCCTACGGCTTGATGTATGCGGCAACCGGCAGTGAACAGTTCAAACAAAAAGGGGATAGTCTGGTGAATGGCCTGGCGGAGGTACAAACCGCATTGGGTAACGGCTATCTGAGTGCTTATCCTGAAGAATTGATCAATCGTAACATCCGTGGCACCAGTGTATGGGCACCGTGGTACACGCTTCATAAACTTTTCTCTGGATTGATAGACCAGTATCTTTACAGTGACAATCAGAAAGCTTTGGAGGTTGTTGTTCGTATGGCCGACTGGGCATATCATAAACTCAAACCTTTGGATGAGACTACACGTCAAAAAATGATACGGAATGAATTTGGTGGAGTGAATGAGTCCTTTTATAATTTGTATGCGATAACCGGGGACGAACGTCATCGGTGGCTGGCTCAATTCTTTTACCATAATGAAGTGATTGATCCGTTAAAGGAACTACGTGATGATTTGGGTACTAAACATACCAATACATTCATTCCGAAAGTGATAGCCGAAGCTCGCAATTATGAATTGACAGAGGATGAGAACAGCAGAAAGTTATCCGATTTCTTTTGGCATACTATGATAGACCATCATACATTTGCCCCTGGATGCAGTAGTGACAAGGAACATTATTTTGACCCGGCCCGGTTCTCCAAGCATGTGTCAGGTTATACTGGGGAAACGTGTTGTACCTATAATATGTTGAAACTGTCCCGTCATTTGTTCTGCTGGACAGCCGATGCTGCCATTGCGGATTATTATGAACGGGCCCTTTACAACCATATTTTGGGACAGCAAGATCCTCAGACCGGTATGGTAACATATTTCCTGCCCTTGCTTTCAGGCTCGCATAAGGTGTATAGTACGAAAGAAAATTCTTTCTGGTGTTGTGTGGGAAGCGGTTTTGAGAACCATGCTAAATATGGAGAAGCTATTTATTATCACAATGACAAAGGCATTTATGTGAATCTTTTTATCCCCTCGGTGGTTAATTGGCGCGAGAAAGGATTGACTCTCCGGCAGGAAACGGATTTTCCGGCAGAGGAGACCACTGTTCTGACCATAAGAGCCCAAAATCCTGTAGAGACTACGGTTTATCTTCGTTATCCTTCATGGAGCAAGGGAGTGAAAGTGTTTGTGAATGGCAAAAAGATAGCGGTGAAACAGAAGCCAGGTTCATATATTGCCATTACTCGTCTATGGAAAGACGGTGACCGTATTACGGCTGATTATCCTATGTGTCTCCGTGTGGAAACGACCCCGGATAATCCTCAAAAAGGAGCGTTGGTTTATGGTCCGGTAGTGTTGGCCGGTAAGCGGGGAACAGAAGGAATGCAGGCACCTGCGCCCGATTCCAATCCTGCTTTGTACAATGATTATTATACGTATGATTATCATATCCCTGCAGGACTTCGCACTACGTTAAAACTCGATGTCAAGCATCCTGAACGCAGTGTACAGCGTGTCGGTACGGAATTAAAGTTTACGACTTCGCAAGGAGATGTGATAGAACCGTTGTACAATATTCATCGGCAGCGTTATGTGGTATATTGGGATTTGGAGAAAGAATAAATTTCATTATTAGATGAGTAAATGAATCCTTTGATTCGTATTTATATATGGTTTGACTAATCAAATGATATAGGAATATGAATAGAGGATTCGTTTTTATTTTGATATTGGCTGTTGGCTTGGTTGTGACTTCTTGTTTACGGCAAGGTAAACAGAATGTAACTTATGATTTTACCCCTTTGGATTCCATAATCAGTACCTGGATGGATAAGGGATACTATCCGGGGGGAGCAATATGTGTGATAAAGAATGATTCAGTGTTGTTTGAAAAGACGTATGGCTCTTTCACCGGAGATACAAAAGTGTATGTCGCTTCTGCCGGCAAGTGGGTGGCTGCTGCCGTAATTGGTGCGGTAGTGGACCGGACGGATTTGAGTTGGGATGATCCTGTAGAGAAGTGGTTACCGCAGTTCAGGGGCGATGCGAAAGGCGATATCCTTTTGCGTCAATTACTCTCTCATACTTCCGGTGTACGTCCTTACCTGCCTGCTCCCCGGGTGGACAATTACAATCATTTGGATTCGGCTGTCACAGAGATATTGCCTTTGGATACTGTTTTTGCACCGGGAATTCGATTTGAATATGGAGGATTGGCCATGCAAATAGCCGGACGTATGGCCGAAGTAGCTATGGGGGAAGAGTTTGAATTTTTATTTCAGAAATTAATTGCCGTTCCTTTGGAAATGACTGGCTCTCATTTTACTCCGGTTAATACTGACGGGGGACATGCTCCTATGTTGGGAGGTGGATTGTGTACCACGCTGAATGATTATATCCGTTTCTTGAAAATGATTTATCATAACGGACGTTTCGGGAACAAAGAGATATTGAAACCGGAAACAGTTCAAACTATGCAGGCAGATCAGGTACGGAATGCTGTTGTTGCTCCTGGTGAGTATGTTGAGAAAGCGTTAGGACAGCACCACACTGGTATCTATGGATTAGGTGAATGGCGTGAACTGGTTGATGAGACTACAGGAGAAGCTTATCAGATTAGTTCTCCCGGATGGGCTGGTGCTTACCCGTGGATAAATAAACGTGATAGCGTGTATGGTTTCTTTATAGCTCACGTACAGGGAGGAGCTAATAAAAAAGACGGCTTCTCTTCTTTTTATGGCAGTCCTGTCCTGTCTGAAACGGTAACCAAGATAGTAAATCAATAAATGAGTATGAAAAATATTTTAGTAACCTTTATTTTATGGATAGGGTGTATGTCGGCTGTTCAGGCGCAGCAACACCCTTGTGTATATGTTTCTCCGGCGGATAGAGCGTCTGTTCTGCAAAAAGTGAAAAATGAGCCTTGGGCTGGGGAAGCCTTTGCAGCTATCCGCTCCAAAGTGGAAAAATATGTGGATCGTCATCAGACTGATCCCGAATGGATAACTTCCCGGCTGGCCATGTATTGGAAAGATGGAGAGCGCTATACCCAATGTTATTTGAAAAAACAGAATTGGGACTATGGAGAGGGGAATGCTCCTGTTCCCACTGTAAGAATGCCGGGAATGCGTACTTGGAATAAGTATGTCAATGTTCCGCTGGAGGACCGCACTCC
Source organism: Bacteroides sp. (assembly GCA_019414725.1). Lineage (GTDB taxonomy): Bacteria > Bacteroidota > Bacteroidia > Bacteroidales > Bacteroidaceae > Phocaeicola. The sequence goes on along the minus strand of DXLM01000007.1, from coordinate 29,912 downwards.
TTATAATGAAACAGGTGATATGTGGGGAATTAATAAATTAAATCCTTCGGAGCCTTCGGTCAAAGTGCCTTATAAGGAAAGCGGGCACATGATACGGGGGAATAATGTCGAGATCTTGACATTAGCAGAAAATGCCGCTTTTGTTTATTGGGTGACAGGAGAAGAGAAGTTTGCCCGTTTTGCCACAGATATATTTAATGTGTGGTTGGTAGGGACGTATTATATGAATCCTATTTTGGACCCTGAAAAGTCGTGTGGCAGTGTCGGTGGTTGGGAACCGGGAGGTATTTGCGGCTATTATGATTACGAACAGATACATGATGATTTGGTAATGCATGCGGCAATGGCGTATGATTTTGCTTTCGATTATTTGATACGGCATCCTCATGCTCATCTGAAAGCAATTGGGAAAGATACAAAAACGGTAGCTGCCGAAGTCTTTAAGCGTTTTATCAATATAGGGCTGGTACGCGGTGGCAAATCGGGTAACTGGAATGTGAACGGGTGGAATATAATGCTGCGTCCTATGTTGGTGCTCGATCATAATGAGGCTTATGCTGACGGTAAAGGAAAAGAGTATTATTTGAATCTGCTGGTGAACGAATCTACTCCCTATCATGATGCCATTCCCGATATATTGAAAACTTACGATCGGGTGACAGGGCTGTGGCCGGAATCTCCCGGTTATTCATTCGGTACAGTGCAGTCATTGCTTGATTGGGCGGCTCCCTTGAAACGTGCCGGGATAGATATCATAGCCGGTAACCCCATTTTGCAGAAAGCTGCAATGGCTGTATTTCCTTGGATGGACGATGCAGCCAATATGGTGGTGTTCGGTGATTCACGTGGGGGAAGTGCTAATTTCCAGACGTTTGAAAATCTGCTGACTTATTATACCGGAACAGATAATAAGGAGGGGGTGGAAAAAGTGGCAAGTGCCTTGAACAAAGGGATTTCTCAAAAGAAATACTCCAGAAATAATGCCGGTTGGACAGGGCTTTGTACCTATACAGCTACCATCCCGTCTGTACGTGCAGAGAGTAATGAGCGTGCGTCTTATTCTCCCCATCATCGTTTTATTACAATGAAGAACTGGGAGGGAGATTATAAAATGATGTTCACTCTGTATGGTGGTAAAAAAGGATACCATCTCACTCCGAACGGGTTGGCTTTACAATTCTATGCGTATGGTTATGCGTTGGCTCCGGATGCAGCGGCTTATGAGTCCTATTGGAGCAAAGATCATGGATACCATCAGTCTCCTACAGGTTCTAATACGGTTTTACCCGGATATACGGAAGGAGATATCACGATTCATGCTATGGAACCTATGGTGAAGGAGGGAGAATTCGTAAATGAAAGGGAATTAACTCCTTACCTCAACTTTGCCGATGTGTCTGCCGGTGAGAAAAGAAGAATGGTCGCTATGGTCCGTACCTCGGGGAATAGTGGTTATTATGTGGATATTTTCCGGTCGGACAGGGCGGATAATGATTATTTGTTCCATCATGTAGGTACTTCGATGGAAATCACTGATTCGGAAGGGAGCAAGCTTCCCGGTGAGGCTTTGGAGAAGTTTGACAAGACGTGGCATGAAGGATATCATTGGTTTTCCAATCTGCATAAATCCGATTATAACCAGAATTTCATCGCTTCATGGAGTATGCCCGAAGATATAACGGCGCGTTTATGGATGACAGGAGGTGAGGGACGTGAAATTTATCAGGTGGATGCTCCCCCGACTACAATGAATAAAGGGTTGACTCCCGGCGATATTTGTATGCCTCCTATGCCGACTCCTGCTTTGATTGTCCGTCAGGAAGGTAATAATGCTCATACTCATCCTTTTGTTTCTGTTTATGAAGCGTATAAAAAGAGTGGTCCGAATGTGCTCGGTGTAGAAGCCTTGCAGGGAGATGATGGCTGTACCGGGGTGAAGGTGAATACGGCGGACGGATATGCGGATTATCTGTTCAGTGCGACGGACATGCAGGCTCATCATCCTTCCAAACGTGTTTCATTCTGTGGCGGGTTAGGATTGATAAGAGAAAAAGAAGGTCAGATTCAACTGATGTATCTTGGCTGTGGCCGTTCACTAAAGAAAGGTAACTTTGTTTTAGAATCGGATCATGACGTATATGCTGCAATCTATATGCAGCATGGTGTTTGGTACTATTCAGCAACCGGTCCTGTACGGGTGAAAATAGGAAAAGAAACCAAAGAACTGAATGAAGGTTACAATCAAAAATTATAATTTTTTTGTGCATCCTTATTCACCGCAGGGACTAATGCTGAAGGTCTCTGCGGTGAATTGTTTTATCCTATAGATTTTATTTTTCTTTTCGTTGAGTGAGTTTTCCGATTCATCCGTACTACTAATTAAAAAGTAATCATTATGAAAAAAATAATACTCATAGCATATGCGTTGACCTGTACGGCTTCGCTTTATGCAGGTCATTCTAAAGAATTGAAATTGACGTCCCCGGAGGGAGTTCATGAAGTCATGTTCAGGCAGGAGAAAATTTCTTCTTCGGTAAATGAAATAGTATATCAGGTGAAGTATAGAGGCAGAGAGGTTATCGGAAGCTCCCGTGCCGGTCTTCAGCTGGATAACCGTACTTGGGAACTGGCGCTTGCCCGTAAAATAAATCAGGTAAAATGTTGGATGGATAATTTGGAGGTGGATAGTGTGATCTATCAGCCTGCTGTCAACAAGTCTTGGCATCCTCTGTATGGAGAACGCAGTACGGTTCGTGAGGCGTATAATGAGGCAACCATGTATCTTTCCAAAAAAGATGGTTCCAATTATCGTTTGAATATTGAAGTGCGCGCGTACGATGAAGGCATCGCTTTCCGTTATTTTTTTCCTGAACATCCACAGGCCATTTTTCATAAAGTGGTGGGGGATCTGACTGAATATACATTTTCCCCCGGTGCGATGGCGTGGGCAGAGCAATGGGCGCAAGCGCCTTTTGAGCACCTTGCCATTAACGATATTAAACAGCCGGTGGAACGGGCTTTGACTGTGGAACTTTCCAACGGGCTGTGGGTGGCTTTGACTGATGCCGATGTAGATGACTGGTGTCTTACTAAATTGGTAGCTTCTCCGACTAAACAGAATACACTGACTTCGGTCATGTACAGTCCTGTGGATATTGTCACTTATTACGCCACCCCATGGAAAGTTATCATGGCAGCCGATAAACCGGGAGAATTGCTGGAACACAATGATATCATCCAGAATCTGAATCCTCCTTGTGAGATAACCGATACGGACTGGATCAGGCCCGGAAAGATTATGCGTGAAACGACTATTACCACCGAAGGGGCCATAGCCACAATTGATTTCTGTGCCGCCCATCATATTCCTTATATGTTGTTCGACTGGCAATGGTATATGCCTTGTACTTCTCATGACGGAGATGCCACAAAGGTGGTTTCCAAACTGGACATGCTGCGTGTCATTGCATACGGTAAAGAAAAAGGGGTAGGTGTATGGGTGTATGTCAATCAGCATGCCCTGATGAAACAGATGCATGAGCTTTTTCCATTGCTGCATAAGTGGGGAGTTGTAGGTGTGAAATCCGGTTTCGTACAGTATGCCAGTCATCGTTGGGCTACTTGGCTGCATGATATGGTTCGTCTGGCTGCCGAAAACAAATTGTTGATTAATATTCATGATGAGTTCCGTCCATCCGGTTTCAGCCGTACTTATCCTAACTTGCTCACTCAGGAAGGGATACGGGGGAATGAGGAATTTCCCGACGCTACGCATAATACGATTCTGCCTTTTACCCGTATGATTAATGGAGCGGCGGATTATACCATCTGTTATTTCGACAAACGTCTGAAGAACACCCATGCTCATCAGTTGGCGGCTTCATTGATTTTTTACAGTCCTTTACAAACTATCTTCTGGTATGACCGCCCCTCATTCTATCAAGGGGAGCCCGAAATAGAATGGTTCGAGAATCTGCAAACCGTATTTGATGATACAAAAGTATTGGAAGGTGCTCCGGGTAAGCATATAACTATGGCGCGTCGCAAGGGTAATGAGTGGTTTGTAGGAGCTTTGACTAATAATGAAGGTTCTGCTCAATCGGTAAATCTTTCATTTTTAGATAAGGGAAAGACCTATCTGGCCCGTATTTATACGGATGGGGGAGATAAGATAAAGACCCGTACTCAGGTGAAATGTACCCGTCTGTTGGTGGATTCCTCTCAAATCATGCAGTTTGCATTGAAGCCAGGAGGCGGTGCGGCCATGCAACTCGTGCCAGTGACGGATCAGGAAATAAAAGAATATAAAAAGTATAAAGGACAAGTATTATAAAAATAACCACTTTCGTTGAGTGTATTGGTTTTCTTGTCCGTATTATAGACAGATTAGGTTAACAAATGAAGGTTAGGTGATTTTTTAAGTTTAAAGGGGTATGTTTTTTAAGGTAAGAATGATTGTTTCAGGGCATTTTTATAATAGGTAAGAATGAAAAAAATAGTGATTATAGTGGCTTTAGTATGCGGTGCATGGCAACAGGCAGATGCTCAGTATGTATCGAAGGTATGGGTGTCCGATCAGAAGGACGGTACGTATATTAATCCGATTATTCATGCGGATTACTCTGACCCGGATGTTTGTGCCGTAGGTGATGATTTTTATATGACCGCTTCCAGTTTTGGCTGCACCCCGGGATTGCCCATTCTTCATTCAAAGGATTTGGTGAACTGGCGTTTGGCAAACTATGCCTTGAAGGAGATAGAGCCGACCATTTTCTTTAACGCTCCTCAACATGGAAAAGGGGTATGGGCTCCTTCTATCCGTTACCACAACGGTGAGTTTTTTATCTATTGGGGAGATCCCGACTGGGGTATTTTCATGGTAAAGACCAAAGATCCGCTGGGTGAATGGGAAAAACCGGTCTTGGTAAAGGCTGGGAAAGGAATGATAGATCCTACTCCGTTGTGGGATGAGGATGGAAAAGTGTATTTGGTACATGCGTGGGCGGGCAGTCGCGCCGCATTCAATAGTGTGATTACGGTTTGTGAGATGAATGCGGAAGGTACAAAAGTTATTAGTGAACCTGTATTGGTTTTTGATGGCAATGATGGTGTAAATCATACTATAGAGGGACCTAAGTTTTATAAACGCAACGGATATTATTACATCCTGGCACCAGCCGGAGGGGTGGTGACGGGTTGGCAATTGGCACTTCGCTCTCGCAATGTGTATGGCCCATACGAGTCAAAAATTGTTATGGCCCAAGGAGATACGGACATAAATGGCCCTCATCAGGGGGGATGGGTGGAAACCTGTACAGGCGAGTCTTGGTTTATCAATTTTCAAGATAAAGCCATGTATGGCAGAGTCTTGCACTTGAATCCTGTGAAGTGGGAAAATGATTGGCCCGTAATTGGAGAGGACAAGGACGGTGATGGATGCGGCGAACCTGTAAAACGCTATAAAAAACCGGATGTAGGCAGGATTTATCCTATAGAGACACCGATTGAGAGTGATGAATTCAACACAAGGCAATTGGGCTTGCAATGGGAATGGCATGCCAATTATCAGGATACGTTTGGCTTTACCTCTGATTTGGGTTACATTCGTATATATGGACATATTTTGTCCAAGGATTTTGTAAATTTTTGGGAGGTGCCGAATCTCTTGTTACAAAAATTCCCTGCCGAAGAATTTACGGCGACTGCCAAACTGAAAGTTTCTGCGAAAGCGGACGGACAGCAGTCCGGACTGATAGTGATGGGGTGGGATTATGGCTATCTGGGTGTAGTAAAAGAAGGTGATAAGTTTATATTGAATCAAGTGGTCTGCAAGGATGCGGAGCAACGGTCTCCTGAAACAGTGACCCATCTTGCGGAATTACCTGTAAGCCGCCGGTTCGGAGCCGGGCTCTATCCCAATTATGAGCGTGATATTTATTTGCAGGTGAAAGTAACTGGGGGAGGTATCTGTTATTTCAGCTACAGTCTGGACGGCAGGAAATATACATTGGCCGGTGTGCCTTTTACTGCTCGTCAAGGTAAGTGGATAGGAGCGAAAGTAGGATTATTCAGCACAGCTCCTTATGGCAAGGAAAGAGGTTGGGTAGATGCCGATTGGTTTCGTATCGATAAGTAAAAAAAGAAAGGATAATTATGAATACAAAAAATCTATTAGTAGGTATAGGGTTATGTCTACTTTCAGCCTGTACTGAAGTAGACAACAAACTGGAGGTGAACAGGGCTTTGGAATATTGTGATCGCCAGGTACATCGTACTTTGGAGGTTATGCATGGAAAAGGGCGGGAGGTAGATTACACTATGATGCCTCGTAACATAATGGATGGCCAGTATGACTGGAACTATCGTAAAGTGAGTAAGGAAGAATGGTGCGGAGGTTTTTGGCCGGGCATCTTGTGGTATGATTATGAATATACACAAGATCCGAAAATAAAGGAAGAGGCCGAAAAGTTTACTGCTTCTTTGAAATTTCTCTCGGAGATTCCTGCATACGATCATGATTTGGGTTTTTTGGTTTTTTGTAGCTATGGTAATGGTTATCGTCTGACCGGTAATCCGGAATATAAGCAAGTTATAATCAATACGGCTGATTCGTTATCAGCATTGTTCAATCCCCGTGTAGGTACTATGCTTTCATGGCCTCGCAATGTGAAAATGTTTGGCGGTCATAATACCATCATGGACAATATGATCAATCTGGAAATGCTTTTCTGGGCAGCCAAGAATGGAGGTAATCCTTATTTGTTTGACATTGCCGTGGCTCATGCGGATAAGACGATGAAATATCATTTTCGTCCGGATTATACCTCTTATCATGTAGCAGTGTATGATACCCTGACAGGTGAATTTATCAAGGGAGTGACCCATCAAGGTTATTCGGATGACAGTATGTGGGCTCGTGGTCAGGCATGGGCTATCTATGGTTATACAGTCGTTTATCGGGAAACAAAAGATGTCCGTTACCTCGATTTTGTACAAAAGGTAACGGATGTATATCTGAAAAATCTGCCCGAAGACTATATTCCTTATTGGGATTTTAATGATCCGTCCATTCCTGATGCTCCCCGGGATGCTTCTGCTGCTTGTGTGGTAGCTTCTGCTTTATTAGAATTGTCCGGTTATCTGCCGGCTGAAAAAGCATTGGAATATAAACAGGCGGCTGTAAAAATGCTGACCAGCCTGAGTTCCGACAAATACCAGTGTGGTAAAAGTAAACCTGCTTTCCTGCTTCATTCCACAGGACACTTGCCTGCCGGATCAGAGATTGATGCATCCATCATTTATGCTGATTATTATTATATGGAGGCACTTCTCCGTTTGAAAAGGCTGACGGAAAATAAACCGGTCATTGACGAATAATAGATTGTTCAGGGAAGTATAAGTATATAGAGATCTGTAGTCTCCTTATAGGTGGATTATTTATGATAAGTATATCCCGTTTGCATCAGCAGGTGAAAACGGGATATACTGTTTTACAGCAGGTAACTAAAGCTTTTAGTTTACTTTAACTATGAAAATTAGTTTTATAACTAAAAGTTTTAGTTCTTTGTGATAATCAAAAGAAAGATTATGAAAATGTTGACAGCAAAGGAAGAAGAAATTATGGGTTATTTTTGGGAAAAAGGCCCGTTGTTTGTAAAACAGTTACTTGATTTTTATGATGAACCGCGTCCGCATTTCAATACTCTGTCTACCATTGTGAGAGGATTGGAGGAAAAGGGGTTTCTCAGTCATGAGGTATTTGGAAATACCTATCAGTATTATGCGGTGGTAAGCTGTGATGATTTTAAGAAGAAGACGTTGAAAGGAGTTATCAGTAAATATTTCAATAACTCTTATTTAGGAGCGGTTTCTTCACTGGTGAAGGAGGAGGAGATTTCTTTGGATGAATTGAAGCAGCTTATCCGGGATGTGGAAAAGGCGCATGAATAATCCGGATAAAGAGAATAATTAAAGATACATACTATGGGAGCATTTTTTGTATATATTGTAAAGTCGGCAGTTTGTCTGGCGGTATTTTATTTATTTTACCGCCTGTTGCTGAGCCGTGAAACATTCCATCGTTTTAACCGTATTGCTTTGTTGGGAATACTGATATTGTCCTGTGCCATTCCCTTTGTGGAAGTGACTATGAAAGAACCGATGGAAGTCAGTCAACAATTGCTGACTTGGGAAGAACTTCTGCTTATGGCTGATCTTAATCGGACTGCTACTATAGAAGCTGCTCCCGTATCTGCCATTACATGGCGTGAAGTGTTGCTGATGGTTTATTTGTTGGGTATTGTATTCTTCTTTTTACGTAATGTATGGTCGCTGACCCGTATGCTGAGGCTGATAAAGGGTAGCACCCTTGTCCGTCAGGAAAATGGCATCACGCTGATTACCCATCAGAAAAAAATCGCACCTTTCAGTTGGATGAAGTTTGTAGTGATCTCTGAGAAAGACCTGAAGGAAAACGGTGAGGAAATACTGACGCATGAATATGCCCATATACGGAAGAGACATTCCATAGATTTACTTATAGCGGATATCTGCATCTTTTTCCAATGGTTCAATCCTGCCTCCTGGTTATTGAAACAGGAACTACAGAACATACACGAGTTCGAAGCGGACGAAAGCGTGATTGCACAAGGTATTGATGCAAAGAAATATCAGTTGTTATTAATAAAAAAAGCTGTCGGCACAAGGCTCTACTCTATGGCCAACAGCTTCAATCACAGTTCACTTAAAAAACGTATTACTATGATGTTAAAAAAGAAATCCAATCCGTGGGCACGACTCAAGTACCTGTATGTACTTCCATTGGCAGCCATTGCCGTGGCAGCCTTTGCCCGCCCCGAAATCTCTAGTGAGTTAGATGAGATTTCAGCCGTCAAAGTTAATGATTTAACGGCAATTATGAAAACCGAAGAGGTTAAAAGTCCCGAAAAACATCCTGCAAAGGAAATAAAAGTGCAAGGGCAGGTATTAGAAAAAAGTACAAACGCTCCGGTTGTAGGTGCTAGTGTGATTATCAAAGGTACAACTTCAGGTACGATCACTGATTTAGATGGAAATTTTGTTATTTCAATGCCTGTTGGGGCTACTTTGAGTGTTTCATATATAAATATGAAAACAAAGGAATTGACTATTACAGAGAAACTTATTGGAAAAATTAAATCTTTAAAAGTGTATTTGGAGGGAGAAATCACAACTAAGACACAGGAAGTGGTTGTAGTAGGTTATGGAGGTGGTGAAGAAGCTTCTGATGAAGTTCCGGTTTTTCAGGTTGTTGAAGAGATGCCTGAGTTTCCGGGTGGTATGGGAGAATGTTTGAAATTCTTGGGGAAGAATATCAAATATCCAGTGGAGGCTCAGAAAGCTGGAGTACAGGGAAAGGTTATTGTACAATTTGTAGTTGAGAAAGATGGTAATATAGCCAATCCCAAAGTTGTCAGGAGCATTGATCCGGATTTGGACGGTGAGGCCATTCGAGTCATTTCCATTATGCCGAAATGGAAACCAGGTATGCAGAAAGGTCAGCCTGTGCGTGTGAAATATACGGTTCCCGTCACTTTCAGACTAGACGGTAAAGATATCAAATCAAATGAAGCACGTCATTTGGAGTTGAAGACAGACACTGTTTTTCAAGAAAATCCATTGCGGATAGGTAAGGAAACTTTTTCGTTGAAAGATTGGAAGGAGAAACCATTGCTTATAGTTGATGGGATAGAAAAGCCTTATAGTCAAATGGAAAAAATGAATGTTTCGGACATTGAATCTATTTCGGTGTTGAAGGATGCGGCAGGTACTGCCATTTATGGAGCCAAAGCCAAGAATGGCGTGATATTGATTACCACAAAGAAACAATAAGAATAAAGATATGAAAAAATTTGTAACACTGCTGCTATGTATGCTCCCCGTTTCGTTGTTTGCCCAGGTGAATGATGGGATTCGTCAGGCAATGGATAATTATGATTATGAGACAGTAGTTATGCTGATTGAACCCGATTGTCAGGATTCTTTGTTGCTGATTACCAAAGCTCAGGCGCTGAAAGCGATGAACCGTTATCCGGAAGCCATAGGGGTATTGAACTCTCTTATCTTGAAAGACAGCACAAACACAAAAGTTTTGATCGACCTTGCCGAGTGTTACAAATTGACGGGTAACTCCCGTCGGGCGGCCAACTGTTATCAGAAGGCAATGAATTTGCAACCGGAAAATAAATTTTTCCGGTTGCAGTTCATACGCTCTTTATTAGCTTCCGAAGATTATGAAGAAGCGCGTACGGCTTGTCATGGCTGGTTGGAACGCGATTCCTTGTCGGCCACCGGATACAAATATCTGGGACAGGCATACGAGGGATTGCAGGATGCCGCCAGTGCCTTCATCAGTTATAACATAGCCTATCGGCGTGATTCGTTGGATGCCCAGACAGTGGCACGCATTGCCGGTATTTTTAATAACAATCAGCAGTTTAAAGATGCTGTTGATGTGACGGAAGTTTATCGTTTGTCCGATACCACCAATATAGATGTGAACCGCCAGAATGCGAAGGCTTATTGTATGCTGAAAGAGTACGGAACGGCGGTAAAACGCTATGAGTCATTAAAAGAACTGGGTGATCGTAGTTTTCTCACTCTTTACTATTTAGGTGTATCCCATTATGGGGATAACTGGTTTTACGGTGCATACGATAATCTGAAAGAAGCTTATCAAAAAAATCCGATGGATGTGAATGTGCTCTATTATCTGGCAAAAGCTTCGGCACGCACTTCCTGGAAAAAGGAGGGTGTGGAATATATGGAAGAAGCCTTCCGCATAGCAGTTCCTTCTGATAGTATGATGGTACGTCTTTATGACGGGTTGGTAGAATGTTACGATTATGCGGGGGATACAAAGAAAGAGGTGGAAGCCTTGGAGAAGTTATATATTTATACAAAGAAAAACTCCATTCTTTATAAAATAGCCTGTCTCTATGATTGGAAAGAAGATGAGAAGAATGCCATTCGCTATTATAGGAAATACATGGCTACAGTTCCCGAAGATCAGCGTTATGCCTTGGACGAAGACGGGAACCCGGTGGAAGACCGCATAACACTTTACCAGCAGGCATGGAAACGTATCAAAAAAATAAAGGAGGAAGGTTTCTTTAGAGGTGATATTCCGACAAAGTCATTTCCTGTAGAGAAAAAAGATACGTTGGCACTTCGTCATGCAAAATAACGGAAGTCATTTATATAAAAGTAAGAATATATGAAGAAAATTTTAGCTTTGGCACTCTTTGCAGTGGCTCTAGTGTCATGCCGGCAAACTATGCAGACCGATGGCTTTAAACTATCCGGTCATTTGGAAGGGCTTCAGGTTGGAGATACTCTTTTTCTTAAAACTTTTTTATTACCCGATTGGAAAGAAGACGGAACAGATACCATATTGGTGGAAAAGGAGGGGATTTTCTCGGCTTTTATTCCTATGGAACATACTACTTTTTATTTATTGACGCATCAGCCTAAAGTGGGTGAACCGTTACGGAGTTGTATTCGCGGAGCTGAGATTATAGCTCGCGTAGGTGATGATATAAAACTGAAAGGGTCTTTGGATTACTTGGGTGCGGTTCGTCATTCGGGTGGTTTTTATGACAATTCGTTGGTGGCTAGGTATGATAGCCTGACTGCGTCTTCCAATACTGAAATGATTGATATCTTCAGTCAGATACTGAAATATCAGGATACAAAGCAAAATGATAGTGTGGCAAAATACGGGCAAATGTATAATGAATATCATCGTCCGCTAATGCTGAAGACTGTTCGTGATAGTCTGGCATTGAAAGTGAACGATATGGAATATGCCGCTTTTATGTATGCATCCGCTTTTGTTTTTGATGCTACTTATAAGGATGTAAAAGAGCGTTTGGCACAATTTACTCCAGAGGTTCAAAATTCATATTTTGGACAAATACTTGACAAGCAATTGCTTGTATTGAAGAATATTGAAGTAGGCTTTGCGCCAGCGGAGTTTACAGTGACAGATAAAGACGGCCGGAAAGTGTCTTTGTCTGATTATAAAGGCAAATATGTGTTGATTTATCATTGGGGATTATGTCCTGGTACTTTTTGGGTAAATCCTAAAATAACGGATCTCTATCAAAAATATCATGAAAAAGGTTTGGAGGTATTGGGATTTACCCGTGATGATTTGTTGAAATCGTTGCAGGGAAGTTCTGAAGAGTTTAAGAAAGATGAACGGGTACAGGGATTGCTAAGCCATCCGTGGACTACAGTTTACACAGAGGATGAGGGCAACGGCTTTATAGTGAAAGACCTTTATTTTTCAGGAGTTCCCATTCTTATGTTAATCTCTCCGGATGGTATTACTTTGGCCCGTGGATATACAAAGGCATACGAAGAAGTAAAGAATCTTTTGGATAGGAACTTGGGAAATAAGTAAGTATGTTTAAAAAAAAGATACAATGAAAAACTTTGGTATTTTACTGCTTGCTATGGTGAGTTGCTGCCTTTTGCAGGCAAAAGACAGGGTGGTTAAACAGCCGCCTTTCATCGCTCGTAGCTCTTCTACTATCGAGATAGACAGAGTGGTGGTTTCGGATACGGCAACCGTATTGGATGTAAAAGCCTTTTTCCGTCCTCATAATTGGATTCAGATAAGTAATGAAAGTTATTTGTTGGCTGATAATGGAGAGAAGTATCCGATTCGTTCCGGTAATGGAATTATCTTGGGCGAAAAATTTTGGATGCCCGATAGCGGTGAAGCTTCTTTTAGTCTTATTTTTCCGTTATTGCCCCCTACAGTGAAAGTGATTGATTTCATTGAGAGCGATTGTGAGGACTGTTTCAAGGTATGGGGAATCCATTTGGATGGTAAATTACCGGAATTGGATTTATCGGATGATGTGAAGAAACAGAAATTGAATTACGCTGAACCGTTGCCTAAGGCTGAATTGAAAGATGGCAAATCAGTGATAACCGGTCGTTTGTTAGACTATGAGAAGCACTATGCACTTCCGTTTTCTTGTAGGATTTGTGATTTGTTGACGGCAAAATTTGAGGATACTGAAATAAAGGTGAATGAAGACGGAACATTTCGGACAGAGATTGAACTTTGTGCTCCGACTACGGTCAGTTTTTCTGTGGGACGTGATATTTATTTTGACGTCTTTTTGGTTCCCGGTGGTGAATTGGATATGGCTGTCAACTTGCGTGAGTTGAGTCGTTCTGAAAGCAAATTGTTGAAAGGCAAGCGTGCTGGTGGAAAGAAAGTCTATTTTTCAGGTACCATGGCGGCTTTGAATGATGAAATGATAACCGATGATGAACATTTGATGGATGTATGGGGAATGGTTCATTGGAATATGAATGATTTATATAATATGACTGCCGGTCAGTATAAAGCTTATTGGTTGAAAAAATATGAAGAAACCAAATCCGCTATCTGTTCCGATAAGAAAAGAAGTCAGGCATACCGGGAGCTTTTATTGGCTCAGAATGATTTGCTTTGTACTTTGACATTGACCCGTGTAAGTTCTAATTTAGCCTATGCTTATGTGCAGTGCAGTGGATTACCGGCTCGTGAAGCTTATCAAAAGTTTAAACAACCGGAATTGAGTGATGATTTCTATGACTATATCCGGCAGTTGAATATACTGAACTCGCCTGTCATGCTTTATGCCAATGGTTATGCTGATTTGGTAAGGGGAATGGGCTATCTGAGGGTGAAGATGGATGATGAGTTGAGTGATATATTTGCGTTTATTCTCTCTTCCGATAAAGTTTCTGCTGAAGATGCTAAGATAATACGTGAGTTCAAGGCTGATACAGATACCGGAAAAACATCTGTCTATCAGGAAAAAATGGGCGAATTGCGAATAAAATACGATGAATTGTTTAAAGAATTCAGTTCTATGCAGCAAGACTATATTTTGAAAAAGATTATAGCCGGATATTTGGGCACAGACCAAGGACTTTTTTTCGACTTGCAGAAAATGATGAAATATGCTCAGAAAATCAGTGACTTCACTCCATTGACTGTACATGATTTTGAGGAGATACGGAAGATGAGTGACCCTTATTATCTCGGCAGACTGACAAAGATGAACAACCGTCTTTTGGAAACGATTGAAGCTAATAAGAAAAAGAAAGGTTATACCGTTAATGAATCCGGAGAAGTAAAAGATGAAGATTTATTTTATTCCATCATTTCTAAATTTAAGGGTAAGGTGGTTTTGGTCGATTTTTGGGCGACTTGGTGCGGTCCTTGCAAAATGGCTATGAAACAGATGAAACCGATGAAGAAAGATCTTGAAGGTAAAGATATTGTATATGTTTTTATTGCCGGAGAGAACTCGCCCAAAGAAACATGGGATAACATGATTCCGGATATTCATGGAGAGCATTACCGGGTAACGGCAGCTCAGTGGAATTACCTGAGCAGGCAGTTCAGCATACAGGGGGTTCCGACTTATATTATTGTCGATAAAGAAGGGGGTGTTATTCAAAAATACACCGGTTTCCCGGGAGTGGATACCGTAAAAAGAGAATTAATGAAAGCATTAGAGAAATAAAGACCGTGTTTGTCTTGCAAGAATAAAGTGGAAAAGGATCTGTAAGGTGCTGTAAGCATTTACAGATTCTTTTTTTGGATTTATATTACTATCTTTGGCAAGACAAAACTAATATTGAATAATGAAAAACTGGGTCGTTAAGCTATTGTTATTACTTTTCATTCCTTCTTTAGCAGGAATTTTGTTCACTGTTGCTCTTGGTTTTAATCCGGGGGGCTGGTTACAAATTACGACGTATGCTTTACCTCCGTTACTCACTCTCGCCGGAGGGGCTTTTATCGTTGCTTCAAGATGGAAAATTCCTTTTCTTATATTGATGGCAGCTGCAAGTATGGCCTTTAATATTCCTTTACAGAACTGGCTTTTTCATTCGGCAGATGAAGTGGTGCGTTATCATGCTGTTACCGATTTATATAATTTGGAGAATAATGCTCTGTATTTTACTTTCGATACTCTGGAGGTGGATTATGCCCGAAGGAGCAGTGTGACTGTCACTCGTGAGGTGACACGAAGTATGGGCAGACACCGCTATCGTAAGGAACAGAAGCAATATCATTTCTCTGTAGCTCCTGCATTTACCGATTCATTGCCCCGTCATAAGTATGAGGAGCGGGAAGTTAAGGCATGGGTTATTCCGGTGAGGCATGAGAAAGGACAAGCCGTTGTATGTTATGAGCGTTGTATTTTTGATTTAGATGATTATCAGAAAGCCATTGATCGGTCCCGCTGTAAACTCCACCATCCTCAAGCTCCGATTATACGACCTTTGTATTCACAGTTCATTACCCGGCAGGAATGGAAAGGAATCTTTTTGAATGTTGCATGGATTGTACTTTCTGTACTGATAGTACTGGGGGTAATTCTGAATTATCAGGCAGACAGGAGGAAAGCATAATATCGGAACAGACTGTATGAAGGGTACTTTATGAATATTATGATCTTCATGCATGAGGCCTGTCAGTACTATTGGTAAATTCTAGAATGATGTTTTCTTTATATAAAACTTTCCCCGGACATTTCATGACAGAAACATCCGGGGAGAGGTATTTCATTTTTTATTTATTGAAAAGTTTTATTTTGCCTCTACCTTCAGATTGGATAATTCTGTGTCCTTATGGATGGATGGCAGATTATTCTGTTTTACAACAACAGTATGAACTTTTCCTTTTGCCACTTGCGGCAAAGTGAATTTCTGCTTGTAGATAACCTGTTCCGCTGATGGGCGCAGCAGATAGCCTGTTTCTTTTTCAAAGCGGTTGTATATTCTTACCACAATTTGGTTACTGCCTTTTTGAAGCGGTAGCAGCACCTTTTCCTCGCGGAACTTGCAGCGGTAAGGGTTGAGGTGTTTCATTACCGACTTGCCGTTCAGATAGATTTCGATACCGTTTCCGGCACCTACATCTACTAGAATATCTTGTGCTTTGGGCGATTCTACCTGCTGCATCAGGAAGTAACTTTCCAGAATATTGCTGGGGAACATGGCTTTTTCCTCATTCACTTCTTTCCATTGTCCTTTTCTTACCGGTGCTTTGTCCGGATCAGTATGGATGGTGGCAGGAGCATCGAACAATCCGCTGCCCGGTCCGCAGAAGTAACGCTGACCCCATACGGTCTTGGAAGGCAGGTTTAATGCCTGTGCCTTGCCTGCGTCAAGGGTTACTGTGTAAGGTATTCCATCTACTTCAACCAGTAATTCCTTACCGTTCTCCTGCGGAGTATAGGTAAATTCCAATGCGTTGAGGTTGGATTTGTTGATGTTCCATTGATAGCTCACCGTACTGCGGTAGTTGCTGTAATAATCGAAACAGGAATAACTATAATTGGGAGTGCGCTGTGCAGCCATAGGTTGCGGTTTCACCGGTTGGTCGAACGTGGCGCAAATCACTTGGATGTCTTTTCCGTATGCGTCGGCGGGCAGTGTGAAGATCATCTCCTGTCCTTTCTGAATAGCTTTAATGTCTGCTTTTTGCAGTTTGCATCCCGGCACGTTCAAAGTGATTTTACCATCGGCAGGGCGGTTGCCTGATAAGATGAGGTAGAGGTTATTGCCTTTGCGGGTAATGGTTCCCCATTCGAATTGCTCACGGAAAGGAGAGGCTTCTGTGCCATAAATGGCTTCACCGTTTTTCTTCAACCAGATACCGATTTCTTTCAGCACCTCTCTTTCAAAGGGTACTACGGAACCGTCACCTTTGGGACCGATGTTCAGCAGGAAGTTTCCGCCATGGGAAACTACATTGATCAGGCTGCGTAGTTTTTCCATCGCTTTGGTGTGAACGTCCCCCCTTTTCTGCCAGGAACGGTAGCTCCAGGTTTCATCGAACATGGAAGCAGCTGTTTGCCATGCGGTCTGCAAGGAGCCTTCGGGGTATGTGTTGTCTGCCATGACACTGAAGTCATACTGATCGTTGCCCAACCGGCCGCTTACCATACAGTCTGGTTGCAATCTGTGCACCAGTTGATACAGTTCCTTGCTTTGTTCAGGAGTGTTGGAACCCATGTCAAACCATAGTTCGGAGATGGGACCGTAGTTGGTCAACAGTTCGGTAACTTGGGCTTTGGTGAATTCATGATGCTGTGGGGTGATGAAATCACAGTTATGGCTGGAGATAGGATAGGCTTGTGGAAAATGCCAGTCTATCAGTGAGAAATAGATGCCGAAGTTGATTCCGCCACGTTTGCAAGCTTCCGCCATCTCTTTTATGAAGTCGCGCTTGCCGGGGGTGGCATCGTATGAATTATAGTCGGTGGTGGCTGTACGGAACATACAGAAACCGTCGTGATGCTTGGTGGTAATGATGATGGAGCGCATACCGGCTTCTTTGGCCAGTGACACGATAGCGTCTGCATCAAACAGGGTGGGATTGAAGCGCAGGGCGGTATCTCCATACCAGTCACTGAAGATTCCCGCAAACGATTGGATTTGTTCACTGTATCCTCGGGTGACGGGGTTGCCTTCCCATACGCCTCCCAGTTCGGAATAAAGACCGAAGTGGATGAACATGGAATACTTGTTCTGATGCCATTTCTCAAATGCTTTTTCCGAGATTTGGGCTGTTGCACCCAGGCTTATGACACAAGCCATGATGAAGGTTAGTAATTTTTTCATGATTGTAATTAGTGGTTAACTGAATGAATATATTGCATAATTTCTGTTTGTTGGTCGGGATGGAACCACACGATGTCTTTGTCCCGTTTGAACCAGGTCATCTGTTTACGAGAGTAAATGCGGGAATTTTGCTTGATTTTTCCGATAGCGAATTCCAAAGTCCATTCTCCGTCCAGATACTTGAACATTTCTTTGTATCCTACGGTATTGAGCGAGTTCAGATGCCGGAAAGGATATACCTGCCGGGCTTCTTCCAGCAAGCCGTCCTGTATCATGATGTCCACGCGGCGGTTGATGCGGTCATACAATTCTTCGCGGTCGCGGGTTAATCCTATTTTGATGATGCGGAAAGGGCGTTCCTTGTGAGTACGGGTACGGAAAGAAGTATAAGTTTTTCCGGTCATGTAGCATATTTCCAATGCATGTATTACCCGTTTGGGATTTTTCAAATCCACTATTTTGTAATACTCGGGGTCCAGCAGCCTTAGTTCGGCGCACAGAGTGTCCAGCCCTTCCTGTTCGTAACGTCGTAGCATCAGCTGGCGTGTTTCATTGTCTACAGTGGGGATATCATCTATGCCTTTGCAAATGGCATCTATATACATCATGGAACCTCCGGTCAGTATTACAGTGTCATGGTTTTGGTATAGGATTTCCAGTTGTGCCAGTACGTCTGCTTCGTATTGTGCGGCGCTGTAATAATCTGTTAGCTGTAATGTTCCGACAAAATAATGAGGAACACGCGCCAGTTGCTCGGGGGTAGGGGCGGCAGTTCCTATCTTCAGGTCTGCATACAATTGGCGTGAGTCTGCCGAAACAATGGAAGTCCGGAAGTGTTCGGCAATGGAAAGGCTTAGTTCGGTCTTTCCTACACCGGTAGGGCCGATAAGGACGATAAGGGTGTCAGGCATGGTGTTTATAAAAAGAGAGGGGCGGACGTGTAACGTCCGCCCCCGTTAAGATTAATAGTTTTCTTGCTCATAAGGGTCCGGTGAGGAGGCACCGCCCATATCAAATCCTTCGGGATCAAAGTCTTCCATATCGAAGTCCTGGTCGCCATAGAAATTCTCGTCTATATCCAGATTTCCGCTATTGCTTTTTGCCATCATTTCGTCAAAGTCGACGGTTTGTTTCGGGGCTTCTCCGGCTTTGCGCGAACACACTGCTTTGTCAAGGTCTTTGCCGGTGATGATTTCCGACAGTTCAATGAAAAACACTCGTTCTGCCAACGGGTCGAATACATACAGCAATTTTTGCTTTTCGTCTTCCACCAAATCACTCAAGCGGGTTTCTCTCATGATGTAGCTGTCTTCTTCCGAACTGCTTCCCATATCTTCCAGTGTGATTTCCTGGTCTTTCTCCCAGTCGTCATCACAAATGAAGAAAGAGGTCATCTGGTCATCTTTATATCCTGCCGCTTTCAATATTGCTTCGTGCAAATCAAAGAAAGTTGCTTCCGAGTCTATCTTTATTTCTCTTATAAAATCATCGACTTCATCAGAGATTAGTGTAAATCTGTAAATCATATATTTATACTGTATATACTATATAACTTTTTTTTCGTGCAGTAAAGTTATAAAAAACTTTGTTATCTGATGATACCTCTTTGAGAATTTTCTATGAAAGAAATAATATATTCTATTTCTTTGCTCATAGGTATTTCTTTGCGTACTTGTTCCAAGGCATCGGTAACGTTCATGCCATTTTGATAAATAATGCGATAGGTGTTGTGTATATTCTCTATTAGTTCATTAGAGAATCCGCGGCGGCGGAGTCCTACGATATTGATTCCTGCGTAGGCAATGGGTTCGCGCCCTGCTATAATATAAGGAGGAATGTCCTTGCTGAAACGTGAACCGCCCTGTACCATTACATAACCGCCTACCCGGCAGAATTGGTGCATCAATACGGCGCCGCTGATAATGGCGTTATCATCAATGATAATTTCACCTGCCATCTTGGTGGCATTGCCTATGATGCAACCGCTGCCTATGATGGCATCATGTGCTACGTGTACTCCTTCCATCAACAGGTTGTTACTGCCCACTATGGTTTTGCCTTTAGCCGCTGTACCACGATTGATGGTTACATTCTCGCGAATGGTGTTGTTATCACCTATTTCGGCAGTCGTTTCTTCACCGCGGAATTTCAAATCCTGGGGAATAGCGCCTATAACAGCTCCCGGAAAAATGGTGTTGCCGTTCCCTATGCGTGAGCCATACAGTATATTGGCGTTAGGCATGATTGTGTTGTTATCACCGATAACTACATTCTTGTCGATAAACACAAAAGGACCGATTTCTACATTCTCACCAATTTTTGCTTCGGGATGTATATATGCTAATGGACTAATCATGTTGTTTTTTTAGTGGTTATTTATTTTTTACTATTTGTGCCATAAACTCGGCTTCGCAGACTACTTTCTCGCCTACAAACACATATCCTTTCATTGTGGAGATGCCCCGGCGGATAGGAGCCAACAATTCAACACGGAACAATAAAGTGTCTCCCGGCACTACTTTCTGGCGGAATTTCACACCGTCTATTTTCATGAAGTAGGTGGAGTATCTTTCGGGTTCGTCCACTGAATTAAGAACAAGCAGACCACCGCATTGTGCCATGGCTTCTACTTGAAGCACACCCGGCATGACAGGTTCCTGTGGAAAGTGTCCCTGGAAGAAGGGTTCGTTGGCGGTTACGTTTTTCACACCGACAATGTGGTTGGCGCCAATGGCAACGACTTTGTCCACTAGCTGGAAAGGATAACGGTGCGGAAGCAGTTCGCGGATGCGGTTGACATCCATGATGGGAGCTTCGTTGCAGTTATAGGACGGAGCCTGTATTTCGTGAAGTTTGATTTCTTTGCGTATCTGGCGGGCAAACTTGTTGTTGATGGTGTGCCCCGGACGGGTGGCGATGATACGTCCCTTGATGGGTTTGCCTATCAGTGCCAGGTCGCCGATGATATCCAGCAGTTTGTGGCGGGCCGGTTCGTTGTCCCATACCAAGGGAACATGGTTGATGTAGCCCAGTTTGGTGGCGTCCATGTGGGGAACCCCCATGACGTCTGCCAGCTTGTCGTAGTTTTCCTGGCTCATCTCTTTTTCGTAGATTACGATGGCGTTGTCCAGATCGCCTCCCTTAATCAGTCCGGCGCCCAGCAATGGTTCTATTTCGCGGACGAATACAAAGGTACGCGCGGAAGCTACCTCGGTGGGGAATTTAGCCATGTCTTCCAGTGTGGCGAACTGATTGGACAGTATTTTAGACTGATAAGAGATCAGTGCATTCACACTGAAATTTTCGTCCGGAAGAACAATGATGGAAGATCCGGTTTCCTCGTCCCTGAATTCGATTTTTGATTTTATGATATAGTAATCCTTGACAGCATTCTGTTCTTCGATTCCTACACGCTGTATATTTTCTACATACGCTTTGGCACTGCCGTCCAGAATAGGGAATTCGGGACCGCTTACCTGAATCAGGCAGTTGTCTATACCAGCTGCATAAAGAGCTGCCAAAGCATGTTCTACTGTACTTACTTTTATTCCGTTTTTCATCAGCACAGTGCCGCGGGTAGTATCACCTACGTTTTCTGCTACGGCATCAATTATTGGTTGTCCTTCAAGATCAATTCGTTGGATTTTATACCCGTGGTTGTCCGGTGCAGGATTGAATGTCACCGTCAAGTTTACTCCGGTGTGAAGGCCTTTTCCATTTAAAGAAAAACTGCCTTTTAATGTCTTCTGTTTCAACATGGGGTTTATTTATTTAGTTGTTTTTTTAATTCTTCTATTTCTTTCTGCATGGCGTTCAGTGTGGTGTAAATTTCGGGCAGTTTTTTGTATACGGCCGATGATTTCATGAAATTCTTGGCATCGATGGCCGGAGTGCCTAGAATTTGCTCGTTGGATTTCACGTTACCGGGAACGCCTGCTTGTGCGCCGATACCTACCTTGTCACCTATCTTAATATGTCCGGCTAGTCCTACCTGTCCGCCAAACATGCACCATTCACCTACTTTGGTGGAACCGGCAATACCCACCTGTGATGCCATGACAGTGTGGCTTCCTACTTCCACATTGTGTGCTATCTGGATCAGGTTATCCAGTTTCACTCCTTTATGTACAATGGTGGCGCCCATGGTGGCACGATCTACGCAGGTATTAGCACCAATCTCCACATTATCTTCTATGATGGCAATACCTATTTGTGGAATTTTTTCGTACCCTTCGGGAGAAGGTGCGAATCCGAATCCATCAGCACCGATTACGCAGCCTGCATGCAGGGTACAGTGGTTTCCTACTAAGCAGTCGTGATAGATGGTGGCATGTGGATAAAGTGTACAATTATTACCTACTTTGGCATGGCTTCCTACAGTAGCGTGCGGGTGGAGGGAAGTGTTGTCACCAATCTCAGCACCATCGCCTACGCAGGCAAACGGAGCGATATATACATCCTTCCCCAACTTCGCAGTGGGGGCAACGTATGCCAGCGGATCTATACCAGTCTTTTTAGGTTTGCTCATTTCATAGAGGGTCAGTAGTTTAGCCAGACTTTCGTAGGCGTTGTCTACCTTGATTAAGGTAGCTTTTACTTCTTGCTCGGGAACGAAATCTTTGTTTACCAACACAATGGTAGACTGAGTATCGTAAATGTAATGAGTATACTTAGGATTTGAAAGAAAAGAAATCGCTCCCGGCACGCCTTCCTCTATTTTAGCAAAAGTATGCACAGTTGCGTTTTCATCGCCAACAATAATTCCCTGGATGTATTCCGCAATTTGTTTAGCTGAGAACTCCATAATACTGTCTAATTCTTTATGTTCTAAATGTTTCAGTTTTGTTACTTGCGTGTTACATGTTAGTGTAAACACATCATTAATTATGCAAATTACGCATTTTTTTTTTATATATCCGTACAATTCGCTAATTATTTAATGTCCGTCGTTTTCGGAACGCAGGTAACATATATAATATTTTTTGACTTTTCGGGAGAGAAGAGAGATGTTGAGCATATCCGAAGCCTTGGCTATATCGCGGGTGCTTCCATCTTTATAGATGATTTCAATACTGTCATCCTCCTTTTTATACATATTGTTTTCTATACTGGATATGGATAGGAAGTATTTTGCTTCTTTCTTATTGATATTCAGTTGTTTACTTATTCTTGAAAGAATTTCTTCTTTTCGTGCTTTTGTGATGGAAGAGGAGGTTACCTCTACTTTGAATAGTTTCCTGTTAATCATTCCACGACTCAGAGTGGACAATACCACATCGCTGTGATTGCTCCAAACTTTCAGTGCAGTCCATATGTCATTATCATCTAATTGAATAAAATTTTCAAGACAATCCGGGCTGTTATAAAATTCTTTTTTATCAATAGGATGGTATAAAAAGAATCTTAAAGCGGGTGAGGCGAACAGCTCTACGCCACGTAAGGCTAATTCCTTTGCTCGTGTCAGAGTGTTGACCAGCATTTTTTCACTGGCAACGGAGGTCTTGTGCAGATATACCTGCCAGTACATCAGGCGGCGGGACATCAGGAAGTTTTCGATGGAGTAAATGCCTTTGGATTCTACTACCAGGTGATCGTCTTTTACATCAAGCATTTTGATGATGCGGGCGGACCCGATATTGCCTTCGGATACACCGGTATAGAAACTGTCACGCCGCAGATAGTCCAAACGATCCATATCCAA
This sequence comes from Bacteroides sp., assembly GCA_019414725.1. Taxonomy (GTDB): domain Bacteria; phylum Bacteroidota; class Bacteroidia; order Bacteroidales; family Bacteroidaceae; genus Phocaeicola. The sequence continues at coordinate 6,523 of DXLM01000007.1, read as the reverse complement.
TTGACCGCTGACCAGTTGGTGCAGGAATTTCTTGGGATATTCATCTTTGAATATCTGTATGGCAAGATTGAGTTGACCTTTCATGTCCTTGTTCATTCGTTCCATCAGCATCAAGGAGATTTCTTCATGTGAAACGCCTCCTGCCAATGTGTTTTCCAGCACATGGGAGAAGGGACCGTGTCCGATGTCGTGTAACAGGATGGCAGCTTGTACGGCTTCCGCTTCGCTGTCAAAGATGAAGTTACCTTTGGCGGTAAGGTGCTTGATCGTTTCGCTCATTAAGTGGAAAGCGCCTAATGAGTGTTGGAAACGGGTATGTTGTGCTCCCGGATATACGGCAGAGGACAGGCCCAGTTGCTTGATGCGGGTAAGACGTTGCAGCAATGGGTGACATACAATGTCATATAGTAACCCCTTCGGGATGTTGATAAACCCGAAGACGGGGTCATTTATAATTTTTCGGTCACTCATGGGGAATAATTATTCAGTGTGCTGATATGCTTAAACCAATGTATTACGCTATGTATCTACCTGGTAATTTGCATATTAGCACATTGTTTTATTGGCACATTATTTTCTCCATCTGTGCCTGGACTTTCTGAGCTTCTTGTCCTGCTACAGTCGCAAAATTCTCAGTTTTATCCGCATAGATAATGGCACGGCTTGAATTAACAATAAGTCCACAGGTACTATTCATGCCATATTTGCAGACTTCCTCTAGAGAACCTCCTTGTGCGCCGATTCCAGGTACAAGCAGGAAGTGGTTGGGAACAATTTTACGGATGTCTTCGAAAGCGCGTCCTTGTGTGGCGCCTACTACGTACATCATGTTTTCATCGTTGGCCCATTCTTGTGATTTGCGCAATACTTTTTCGAAAAGGCGTTCGCCGTTGGTGTCCTCGGTCAGCTGGAAGTCGTGGGAACCCTTGTTGCTGGTAAGCGCTAGCAGGATTACCCATTTGCCTTCGTAACTCAGGAAGGGAGTCACGCTGTCTTCACCCATGTAAGGAGCTACGGTGACTGAGTCAATGTCCAGCTCTTCAAAGAATGTGCGGGCATACATGGCCGAAGTGTTTCCGATATCGCCACGTTTTGCATCGGCAATGATGAATTGGTCGGGATAGTTTTCCTTGATGTAGGATACAGTCTTTTCGAAAGCGATCCATCCTTTTACGCCCATGCTTTCATAAAAGGCCAGATTGGGTTTATAGGCGATGCAATAAGGGGCGGTAGCGTCAATGATGGCTTTGTTGAAAGCGAAGATAGGATCTTCTTCTTTTAACAGATGTTCGGGGATCTTCTTTATGTCGGTGTCCAGTCCTACACAGAGGAATGATTTTTTCTTTTGGATATTTTCAAATAATTGTTGCTTGTTCATTGCTATGTTTACAGTTTATGGTTTACGATATTTAAATTATAATTCGCTCTCTTTCAAACGTTCGGCATTCTCGGCTACAGTCAAATGGTCAATGCAGTCTTGAATGTCGCCATCCATAAAGGCGGCCAAATTGTAAATGGTATAGTTGATGCGGTGGTCGGTGATACGTCCTTGCGGATAATTGTAGGTACGTATTTTTGCCGATCGGTCTCCGGTAGATACCATTGTTTTTCGTTTGCTGGCAATGTCGTCAATGTACTTTTGGTGTTCTTTATCATATATAAAGGTACGCAGGCGAGAAAGGGCTCGTTCTTTATTCTTCGGCTGGTCACGGGTTTCGGTACATTCTATCAGGATTTCCTCTACTATTCCGGTGTTGGGGTTCTTCCAGTTGTAGCGCAGGCGTACTCCGGATTCCACCTTATTTACGTTCTGTCCGCCGGCACCACCGCTTCGGAAAGTGTCCCATTTGATTTCCCCTTCGTTAATTTCCACATCAAAAGGCTCGGCTTCGGGTAAAACGGCGACTGATGCGGCTGAAGTATGTACACGTCCTTGGGTTTCGGTGGCTGGTACACGTTGCACACGATGTACGCCCGATTCATATTTCAGAGTGCCATATACTTTATCTCCGGTTACGGAGCAGATAATTTCCTTAAAACCTCCTGCTGCTCCTTCATTGGCGCTGGATACTTCCAGTCTCCAACCTTTTGTCTCGCAGTATTTGGAGTACATACGGAACAAGTCGCCTGCAAAAATGGCGGCTTCATCACCTCCCGTACCACCGCGTATCTCCAGAATGGCATTTCGGTCATCTTGCGGATCCGCAGGAACGAGTAACAGTTTGATTTCCTCTTCCAGTTCTGGGATGCGGACTTCGCAGAGATTTGCCTCTTCGCGTGCCATCTCTTTCATCTCCGGGTCGGATTCGTTAGTCATGATTTGTTTGGCCTCTTCCAGTCCATTCAGGCATTGTATATATTCTCTACGGGCTTTCATGATGTCATTCAAGTCCTTGTATTCCTTGGTGAGCTTGACATAACGTTTTTGGTCAGCTATGACATTAGGGTCTGTAATGAGGGTGGAAACTTCCTCAAAGCGAGCCACTAACCCGTCTAATTTCTCAAGTAATGTATTATTGTTTTCTGCCATTCTTTTCTAAACATTTATTTGCGACATACCAAGTGAGTAATATCCACCCAAGTATGGCAAGTACTTTTCTTACTGTATATAGTATGTCATGCCAAGTTGTTTCATGACCCCATGCGGTAGAGATGAAATACAACTCGCGTATTGTATCAATCGTAACTAATGAGCATATTATTGCTCCTATGCCATAAAAAAATCTTTTTTTCAATGTAGCAGGCTTGGAAGTGTTATTATAATATTGCTTGTCAGTATTTGAATTCTCCAAACTCACTTTTGATAATTAGCTCCTTCTTGTCACTTTCTTCTATACGTCCCACGATCTTCGCGTCAATATTGAATGACTTGCTGATGGCGATCACCTCTTCGGCATGTTCGGGTGAGAGGTAAACTTCCAGGCGGTGGCCCATATTAAATACTTTGTACATTTCTTCCCAATCGGTGCCGCTTTGTTCCTTGATGGTTTTGAACAGAGGGGGAACGGGGAACAGGTTGTCCTTTACTACACGGCAATTGTTTCCTACAAAGTGCAGGACTTTGGTTTGAGCACCGCCTGAGCAGTGAACCATTCCGTGAATTTCAGGTCGGAGCGCATCCAGTAATTTCTTCACTACCGGAGCATAGGTACGGGTAGGTGAGAGTACCAGCTTTCCTGCATCCAGCGGACTTCCTTCCACAGCATCGGTCAGCTTCAAATTGCCACTGTACACTAGTTCTTCGGGTACTGCCTTGTCATAGCTTTCGGGATACTTCTCGGCCAGGTATTTTGCGAACACGTCGTGGCGGGCGCTGGTGAGTCCGTTGCTGCCCATGCCTCCGTTGTATTCTTTTTCATAGGTAGCCTGTCCGTAAGATGCCAGACCTATGATGACGTCACCCGGGCGAATATTGGCATTGTTAATGACATCGGTACGTTTCATGCGGCATGTTACGGTAGAATCTACGATGATGGTACGAACCAAGTCACCTACATCAGCAGTCTCGCCTCCGGTAGCGTATACGCCTACACCCATTTCGCGAAGTTCGGCCAACAGTTCATCCGTTCCGTTGATGATAGCGGAAATGACTTCACCCGGAACGAGTAGCTTATTACGGCCGATAGTTGATGAAACCAGAATATTATCTACTGCACCTACACACAACAAGTCATCGATGTTCATAATCAGTGCATCTTGTGCAATGCCTTTCCATACGCTTAAATCGCCGGTTTCTTTCCAATACAAATAAGCCAGTGATGATTTGGTACCTGCACCGTCAGCGTGCATAATGTTGCAATATTCAGGATCTCCGCCTAGAATATCGGGGATGATTTTACAAAAAGCTTGCGGAAAAATACCTTTGTCAATGTTCTTAATGGCGTTGTGCACATCTTCCTTGGATGCTGACACACCGCGCTGCATGTATCGTTGATTGCTCATGAGTTATATATTTTATTCAATTGAATGTGCAAAAATAGTTATTATTTTGCTTATAGCCTTGAGTTTTATGAAAATAAAAGAGGAGAAGGGATTTATTCTGTTCCCATATTATTGCCGTTCCTGTTTTAGATTTATTGTTATGCTCTTATTTTTTAGACAAGTAAATTTAATATGTATATCGAACAGGCATTAATATCATACACTATTTATATGTTACAATGCCTTGTCAATATAGCGTTATAAAGAAAGACGCATAGTACAACCACCCCCCCATCAATATCAAAGATCTTAAAGACTATAAAAGAAAACACGGCCTAATTTAACGTGAAATATAAAATTCCCCCGTCATCTCATCGTCTTCATTATCAGTATGTTCCGGTGTGAAAATATCTGTAAAGGCCCCGAAACGGTTGGTAATCGCCGGTCAATGTACCACATTGCGCCCACCATACCCATAGCGGCAAAACTCCAACAGATGTACCTTGCCGGCAGTATGTTACCATGAAAACAGCCTTATGGCTTTATTGCTTCACCTGTGTGAAGCGGCAGTTTCACACAGGTGACAACGGCTCTTCACCCGAATGATAGGGCCTGTTCATCTGGGTGATGGTACAGATGGTGCACTCTTCTTGCACGGATACTGCCGTAAATATACCAAGATTACGTATCCAATATGACAACCGGCATCTGACGAGCTGGCTTCCGCAAGGAAAAACGAAAAAAAACACTTTGTGGGGATACAGAAAATTCTGTCACTGCATATCGTTGTATATCAGTATAATGCGGTGGCGGAACAAAAACATTGCAGTGCGGAAATAAAAAATAACAGTACGTAAAGTTTTATCAGATTATAACTTAACGACAAAGATGGATATGCCCGGCAGACAAACTTTTTGAGAGCCGGGCATCTGCAACGACATAATGTGTCATGCCAAAGAAGCAGTTTGCATTTTATTTTAGATTTTCATCAGTTTGATGCAACCGATTGAAGAATAAACTTTTAGCGTAGTATTTGAGAAACAAAGGTAACGATTTAGCAACCGTGCGAATATCAGCGATTTGCGGTGCTATGCTGTCAAATAACTCTTTGCATTTATAAAGTTAATAAAATTATTCGGGGAATAATGCCTACTATCAAAAAAACTGCATCCTATCTTTGTAGATAGTCCATATAAAAAGAATGCAACCTCACAAATTATAGCTATCTTTGTGATTGAAACTCAATGCATCAATTACAATGGCAAAAATTACCGTTCAAAATACAGATATTAGCGTTGTCAAATACAATGAAGAAGACTATATCAGCCTTACAGACATGGCAAGAAGCCAACTGCAAGAGCATATTATCTTCCGTTGGCTTAGCCTTAAAAGCACTATCGAGTATCTTGGCGAATGGGAAATGTTGTATAATCCCGATTTTAATTGTACCGAATTCGGTACAATTAAAAATGCGGCAGGAAGCAATAATTTTGTGCTTTCGGTGAAAACGTGGATAGAAAGGACCAGTGCAATTGGTATTCGTTCTAAGGCTGGTCGTTACGGTGGCACATATGCACATCGGGATATAGCATATCATTTTGGTATGTGGATTTCTCCTAAATTCCAATTACTTCTTGTTAAGGAGTATCAGCGGCTAAAGACAGAAGAACAAAGGCTGCTCGGTTGGTCAGCGAAACGTGAATTGTCTAAAATCAACTACTGCATACATACTGATGCCATAAAACAAAACCTTGTTCCGATGGAAGTCACACCGGTACAAGCAAGCATTATTTATGCCAATGAAGCCGACGTACTGAACGTGGCGATGTTTGGTATGACAGCAAAACAATGGAGAGAAGCGAATCCCGAACTGAAAGGCAACATCCGTGATTATGCCACTATCAATGAACTTATATGTTTGTCGAATATGGAGAATCTAAATGCTGTGTTTATCGAACAGAATATGACACAAAGGGAACGTCTTGTTAAACTAAACCAAATAGCTATCCATCAAATGAGCATATTGGAAAGTAATGATAATCAAAATCGTAAGTTGTTGAAATAAAGATTATGAAAGACAATAAGAATTACGATTATACAGATGAATTTAGCTCTATGGTTCATTCTGCAAGATTTATAAATGCGGCAGAGTTGTCCGGACTGTTCTTTTCCGCTCCTAAGTGGATAACCATTTGGATGAAATTTCGTAATGTCATGGTGAAACCTTTGGGGTTGAAAAAAGAAAGAGATTTATGGGATTTGGTACATATTGAATCCGAGAATATAGCAACGGTATGCAAAAATGATAAGCATCTTGATTTAGAAATTGCGTTTATAACCGAGAGCACGGAATGTGATAGCCAACGCATATCTGTCAGCACAAAAGTCAGATTCCATAATAGTTTAGGAAAATGTTATTTTGCCATAATCAAACCGTTTCACAATTTAATTTGCAAGATACTCTTACAACGGGCAAAAAATAATATTGAAAAATCTTTTTACAGATAAGCATTTTAATGTGTCAGTAATCAATAAAGAATATGAATGCAGAATATAAAGTTGGTGATTTTATTTATAATGCAGATATTTATGATGGGTTGAA
>DXLM01000069.1 GCA_019414725.1 Bacteroides sp. | reverse complement strand
CATTATCTTTGTTCCCGAATCGGTTCCGAATAGATGTCCTCTATCCGGATTAAAAGGGAATCGGGTGTAAATCCCGGACAGTCCCGCTGCTGTGAAACTCCGATAAAATTTCCGATACGTACCTATTGCCACTGCCTGACTCCACATAACGAGAACGCGGGAAGGCATCGGAAATGAGGAGCCAGTCAGAAGACCTGCCATTCATCAAAGGCCGTTTCTACTCGTGGGGTTAGGGAAGCGGTACGAAAATATACAATAATTCATACCAACAGCATCTCATGCAAATAATTAAAAGGAATGGGACAACAGAATCCTACGACAGGGAAAAAATAGCCGTTGCCATACGGAAAAGTTTTATCAGTACCCAAAAAGAAATAACAGATGAAGCTGTCTACACCATAGTAGATGAAGTGGAACAATTTCTGCATCAAAACGAAGCAAATCGTAGTGTAGAACGCATTCAGGACGAAGTGGAACGTAGCTTGATGGAACATGGCTTTTACGCAGAAGCCAAAAACTATATACTTTACCGTTGGCAGCGCACAGAAAGAAGAAAAGTCCTCAGTCAAATCATTACCGGAACCGGTGATGATACTATAGCAAATATACTGAAAGAGATACAAAAAGACTTCTCCGGGAAGGAATATAGTCTAACCTTTCTCGCAGAGAAATTCACAAGTTTCTGTAAACCGGATATGACATCCGGGGAACGGTTGGCGGCACTTGTCAAAGCGGCTGTAGAACTGACAACACAAGAAACTCCCGACTGGGAATTCATTGCAGCGCGTCTGCTGAATTTCCGATTGACAAAGAAACTGACCGAACAGGCGGAAGCTGCCGGCATCTTTTCATTTTATGATAAATTACGCTACCTCACCGACGAGGGCTTGTATGGTAATTATATCTTGGCCTCCTATACTCCACAGGAGATAGAAACGGCAGCCGGCTTCATGTGTCCCGAACGTGACAAGCTTTTCAATTATTCAGGACTGGATCTGCTTGCCAAACGTTATCTGATCCGTACCCGTTCACACGAACCTATAGAGTCTGTGCAGGAAATGTATTTAGGGATTGCCCTTCATCTCGCTATGCCCGAAAAACAGAACAGACTGCAATGGGTAAAAAAGTTCTATGATATATTAAGTCGTCTGGAAGTCACAATGGCCACTCCTACCCTGGCAAATGCCCGAAAACCTTATCACCAGTTATCCAGTTGCTTCATTGATACAGTGCCCGATAGTCTGGAAGGCATTTACCGCAGCTTAGACAATTTTGCGATGGTAAGCAAATTTGGAGGAGGAATGGGAATGTACTTTGGCAAAGTTCGTGCCGCAGGTGGAAACATACGCGGATTCAAAGGTGTGGCCGGAGGTGTAATCCGATGGATGAAACTGGTGAATGACACTGCTGTAGCCGTTGACCAGTTAGGTATGCGTCAGGGAGCCGTAGCCGTCTATCTGGATGTATGGCACAAAGACTTGCCTGAGTTTCTGCAACTCCGGACCAATAATGGAGATGACCGGATGAAAGCGCACGACATCTTCCCCGCCGTATGCTATCCGGACTTATTCTGGCGTATGGCGAAACGGGATTTAAACCAGCAATGGCATTTATTCTGCCCCAATGAAATAATGACCGTCAAAGGATACTGTCTGGAAGACTACTACGGAGAGGAATGGGAACAAAGATACATGGATTGCGTAAATGACTCCCGACTCTCCAAGCGCAGCATGAGCATCAAAGATATCGTCAGACTGATACTGCGTTCGGCTGTAGAAACAGGTACTCCCTTTACATTCAATCGTGACACCGTGAACCGTGCCAATCCCAATGCGCACCGGGGAATCATTTATTGCTCCAATCTTTGCACGGAAATAGCACAAAACATGTCCTCCATTGAAACAGTTTCTACAGAGATATGTACGGAAGATGGTGATACAGTGGTAGTCAAAACAATCCGGCCCGGAGACTTTGTGGTATGTAATCTTGCCAGCCTTTCATTAGGACATTTGCCCTTGGAGGATGAAAAACAAATGAAAGAAAAGGTGGCAACTGTAGTACGGGCATTGGATAATGTGATTGAACTGAACTTTTATCCGATTCCTTTTGCTCAGATTACCAATCATCGCTACCGCAGTATCGGCTTGGGAGTCAGCGGCTATCATCATGCTCTTGCTGTTCGCGGCATTCGTTGGGAAAGCGAGGAACATCTCAGTTTTATGGATAAAGTTTTCGAACGTATCAACTATGCTGCCATAGCAGCAAGTAGCGAACTGGCAAAAGAAAAAGGGGCCTATCATTATTTTGAAGGCAGCGACTGGCAGACCGGAGCTTATTTTATAAAACGGGGTTACAATTCGCCAGAATGGAAAGCATTGGCTGTAAAGGTTTCCACACAAGGAATGAGAAACGCCTATCTTCTTGCCATTGCCCCCACCAGCAGCACCAGTATCATTGCCGGAACCACTGCCGGAACAGATCCGGTAATGAAACGTTTCTTCTTGGAAGAAAAGAAAGGAGCCATGCTGCCACGTGTTGCACCGGCATTGTCCGATAAGACCTATTGGATATATAAAAGTGCTTATCTGACAGATCAGACATGGAGTATCCGTGCCGCAGGGATCCGGCAGTTACATATAGACCAGGCGCAAAGTCTGAATCTATACATTACCAATGAATTTACCCTGAGACAAGTATTAAACCTGTATTTGCTGGCATGGGAATGTGGCGTAAAAACAGTATATTATGTCCGCAGCAAATCATTGGAAGTAGAAGAATGTGAAAGCTGTGCTTCCTGATCTTTTCGTAAACACTCCAGTACTGAATTGTCATGCTAAAACATTTCTTGTAGGGGCACCATGCTTGCGCCCCTACAAGAAATGAATAACAAATTTATTTTTAATATACAGCCTTGAGTTAGCAGTAAAACAAGAAGACAGAATATAAAACAACAATAAATCATGAATACAATAAAATTAAAAAAGAATGCCCTTTTCAATCCTGAGGGAGATACCGACCTCCGTCACAGAAGAATGATTGGAGGAAACACCACCAATTTGAATGATTTCAATAATATGCGCTACAAATGGGTTAGTGACTGGTATCGTCAGGCCATGAATAATTTTTGGATTCCCGAAGAAATCAATCTCACCCAAGACACCAAGGATTATCCTCACCTGGACCAGGCAGAACGCACCGCCTATGATAAAATCCTGAGTTTTTTAGTGTTCCTTGATTCTTTACAAAGCAATAATCTGCCCACCATCAGCGAATACATCACAGCCAATGAAGTTAATCTATGCCTCCATATCCAAGCCTTTCAGGAATGTGTACACAGCCAAAGCTACAGTTACATGCTGGATTCTATCTGTAGCCCCGAAAAGCGTAACGAGATCCTTTACCAATGGAAGACAGACGGACACCTGCTGAAAAGAAATACCTTTATAGGCAATTGCTATAACGAATTCCAGGAAAGTCAGGATGGATTCACATTGATGAAAACCCTTATCGCCAACTATATATTGGAAGGAATCTATTTCTATAGCGGATTCATGTTTTTCTATAACTTGAGCCGTAATGGAAAAATGTCAGGTTCCGCACAAGAAATCCGATATATCAATCGAGATGAAAACACGCATCTGTGGTTATTCCGCAACATTATTCTGGAATTAAAGAAAGAGAAACCGGATTTATTCACTCCCGATAAAGTAAAAATATATGAATACATGATGCGTGAGGGGGTCAAGCAGGAAATAGAATGGGGACAATATGTAATAGGAGACAATATACAGGGACTCAACCGGAAAATGATAGAAGATTATATTCAATATTTAGGCAATCTCCGTTGGAGTAGTTTAGGTTTTGGCCCTCTGTACGAAGAAAACCATAAAGAGCCGGAAAGCATGCACTGGGTATCTCAATATTCCAATGCCAATATGGTAAAGACTGATTTTTTTGAAGCAAAGAGTACGGCTTATGCCAAAAGCACAGCTTTGGAAGATGACTTATAACCCATTTACAAAATAATTTTGCTCCGCATCTTAAACCGTTAAGATACGGAGCAATAAATGACCTGACAGAAACATTTCCATTAAAGACTATCAATAAACAGCTGTCGCCACCTCTTTCACATTATCCACCGCACCCACTGTATAAAAATGTATCCCCGGAACCCCATATGCTATCAGCTCCCGGCATTGATTGATACACCACTCTATGCCTAATGCACGCGCTTCTTTATCATCCTTGCATTTCATTGCTTCCACAACCAATTCCTGTGGTAAATCCACATTGAATGTTTTAGGAATAACACTGAGTTGTGATAGCTTGGAAAAAGGTTTGATGCCCGGTACGATAGGAACATTAATCCCCTCTTTTCTTGCACGCTCCACAAAGTCAACGTATTTTCGGTTATCATAAAACATTTGTGTCACTACATAATCGGCTCCGGCTTCCACTTTCTTTTTTAACCAATATAAATCTTGTTCCATGTTGGGAGATTCCTCATGCTTCTCCGGATAGCCTGCCACCCCATAACGAAAAGGAGTTAAAGGAGCCTGAATCGGCGTTCCATCAATAAATTTGCCTTCATTAAAAGCATTGATCTGCTCTTCCAACTCCAAAGCATGGGCATAACCATCTTTCTCGGGAACAAAAGAAGATTCATCTTTTGCCTTGTCACCCCGGAGTACCAACAGATTAGTAATACCTAAGAATTGCAAATCAAGCAATATATATTCCGTATCTTCACGCGAGAAACCACTGCACAAAATATGCGGTACAACAGTAATATCATATTTATTATGTATAGCCGCAGCCACCGCTACCGTACCCGGACGCCGCCGATAACGATTACGTTCATATAAGCCACCCCCCAACTCGCGATACACATATTCGCTGCGATGAGTGGTAATATTGACATAAAGAGGATCAAACTCCCGTAATGTATCTATTGTAGCATATAGTTTTTCAATTCCAGTACCTTTCAACGGTGGAAGAACCTCGAAAGAAAATGCTGTTTTCTTTTCCTTATTTATCAACTCAGCAATACCCATCTTTTTTGACCTTTTTACTTATTAATTCCGATAAATCCATATAACAGACAGCTATATAGAAGATTTATCTTTATATTAATCACATTTCAGATTTATTTCTTCACAAAGATAGGAATAGCAGATTTTACATCCAATAAATCATTTTATTTTAGATAATTATTCTAAATAAAGAGTATCAAAAGAATTATTATCTAAAATAACCTGTTCGAAAGTCCTATAACAGGTTATTTATTCTATGACGCAAATTGCCGGGAGAGGGCGGACAGCGCTCCTCTCCCGGCAATAATATATACAAATTAAAAACTCAATTTCACTCCGGCAAAGTAAGAACGCGGCATACCCGGTCCATAAATATAACCGGAGTCACGTTTTGCCCCCCGGTCAAAGTCACTTTGATACGCATTAAAGATATTATGTACTCCAGCATTGACCTGCATGGTTATGCCTTTATACAAATTGAAATCATAACCGGCTTTCAGATTCAATTCAAAGAAATCAGGTGTATTCACAGCAATGTCCTTATCAATAAAACCTGCTTTATGTTCTACCATCATACTACCGGTATAAGTACCGGATAATGCAATAGTCATCGGTACGAAAGGGTTGTATGACAAAGTGAAATATCCATAAGTATTCGGAGTACGGAACATTTTTTTCTCCATCGGAACCGTTTCATCATCACTCCATGCACGTGCCTGCTTGTATTCGGCCTTCTGCATGGTAACGCCGGCCTGCAATTGAAGTAAGGAACGGTAAGCAATCTTTCCTTCCAAAGTCAAACCATATACCTTAGCTCCTTTCTCGTTATACCGTTCATTGATAATAATACCGTCACGCTCTCCTTTCTGACGTAAGGCAAATACGTCTGAAAGCGAAGTATAAAAACCTTCTATAAGCAAGTTTCCCTGAAAATCTCCCCAACGATGATACAAATCTCCCGATATACTCAGACTTTGTGATTTTTCTTCTGTCAAGTCTTTTGCCAGTTCAATCATAGACACAGTTCCACCTACATTTTCTATATGCAAATCTTCATCAAAGGCCTGAGGTGCACGGAATCCGAAAGAATAGCTGGCACGCAGGTTCATATTTTCGGTCGGATTGTAACGAAGATTAGCACGCGGACTGAAGATTACATGATCCACCATATTATGTTTATCCAAACGCCCTCCAAGTAAAAAGCTCCACTGCTTGTTCTTCCATTCATTCTGGAAAAATGCACTGGCTATACGGACTTCTTGTTTGGTATAACGGTTATACCCCCACATATCATCCGTCAAGTTATCCTGATTATATTCCAGTCCTCCGGTAAAATCGGCAGGCATAAAGAAACATTTATCAAAACTATAGATATACTGCGATCCTGTGACCCAGGTAAAATCCGTGGTCGCGCCATACGCATTCACATCTTGTCCTCCACCATAATAACTGTCGCGTCCTGTATGCTGTGCAGAAGCATATACACTCAGCCGCTGTTTCTCATCCGGAGAGAAATAATCAAATTTTGCTCCCCCGCTATTGATAGTATGCTGCAATTGTTCGGCTATATCCGCTTCATGGGGAGGTCGGTTCAGTTTATTCCCGCCACGACGGAACTCACTGAGATGATGATATTCAAAAGTCAGTTTTGAATATGTACTTGTTTTGATAAAAGAACGAAAACCGACTGTCTGATTTTTCAGTTTTGGCAATTCGGTGTAGCCATCGCCATCATTGTCATAACCGCTTCTTTCTCTGTTCTGTCCAAAAATATACAATCCTGCCTTATGATTATCAGTCACTAACGAAGCATTCAGTGTCGTATTATTATCCCAAGAAGAAGTACCGCCTATGCCTGTCAGAGTATGTGTCAACTGCCCTGAGTTCCGTACAGGCTCCTTGGTGATTATATTAATGGTTCCCGCAATGGCTGAAGAACCGAACAAAGCCGAACCTCCTCCGCGCATCACCTCTACACGCTCAATCATATTGGCAGGTATCTGTTCCAATCCATATACACCGGCCAAGGCACTGAATATAGGACGCGAGTCAATCAATATCTGCGTATAAGGGCCATCCAACCCATTGATACGTACTTGCTGGAAACCACAGTTCTGACAATTATTCTCGACCCGCACTCCGGGCTGAAAATTCAGTCCTTGCGACAAGGTGGAGGAATTAGTGTTCTCAAACACTTTCACATCCATCACATTAACCAACGTAGGTGCCATGCGGCGGGTGGTCTCACTACGATTGGCAGACACCACCACTCCGTCCAATGCTATCAAATCCTCTTCTATCTCGAAGTTCTCCTCCAAAGTTTTCCCTTTTCTTAAAGTTACTTTCCGGCTGACCGTCTTGTAACCGACAGCACTTACCTCCATGGTAAATTCTCCTTCAGGCAGATTTTTAAGGAAATAGTGTCCACTGGCGTCAGTCATAGTTCCTATGGTAGTTCCTTTCAGCGATACGCTGATAAAAGAAAGATGCTCTTCCGTATTCTTATCCAATACATGACCTATGATATTGGCATCGGACTTATTCAATTCATTGGCGTGCACAGCCGATGATGAGAGTAGAAAACACACTGCTCCCATCAAGAAAAATATATATTTCTTCATGTGTTGTTATTCTGTTTATTAATAAATAAAAGGATAGCAGTCAGAAGAATGAATCCGCAAACAGATAATGTAACGGAAAATCACTCCACCAACATAAAAATATACTATTTAACAAACAGCGGGAGGCGCACGCAAATACATGCCACAACCGGTTCGTATCAGTTTGATGCGTTCTACAGCCGGCACAGCCAGCAAACACAGCAATGCCCAAAAGACCGTTGTGGAAGACGGAGTGAACAAACTACCGGAAGCAGCAAAAGAAGAAAGGAAAAAGATAGTTTCCAATTCCACTTCCGTATGTTGATGCTCCCCTTTAAACGGATGCGAGTGTACGATAATCACCCCATTTACCACATGCGAGTGAGTAAAAAGGGTAATACCTCCCAAATAGGCAATAAATATCAGTGGAAGGAAAAGCTTTAGAATATGAATCAAATGCTTCTTCATCGTAACGGGAGCAAAGATAGAACTATTTCCAATAGCAGTCAATACCTATTAATAGTAGTTATGGATTTAAAACCGGAAACAAGCCTCTCATCCTGCCAAAGAAAATGCCCATTCGTCCTTAGTTGTCCCTTCCTTATATATTAAGAAGCCTATAAATCAGTATCAAACATCACAAAATGTTTCTTTTATTTTCAGAATCCCAAAAGATTTTAAAATAAAACCCTACCTTTGCATCAGATTTGGTGATGTAAGTACTTTCCGTATTTGCATAAAAGGGAATTCGGTCATAGAATCCGAAGCAGTGCCCGCTACTGTGAAACCCGTCAATGAAAAGCAACTCTCGCCATGCCACTGTTTCCTTTGTAAGAAATGGGAAGGCGCTTTTCAGGGTGAAGCCAGGAAACCTGCCAGGTCTGAACATAGATAATTCACGCTTTCCCGGGGCCAGGAAAGCTAATTATTAATTCTTAAATTATTTCGATGAAAAAGAAATGTTTACTGACAGCCTTATTCGGCTGCATGGTGGTGTGTGCGTCCGCCCAGATATCGTTAAGTGGAAAAGTAGTGGATGCCCGTACAGGAAAGCCGGTGGAAGGCGCTAACGTACGTTTGGAACAAACTACAATAGGATGTGCTACCAATCCTAAAGGAGAATTTTTGTTGAAAGACATCAAAGAGGGAACGTATACCCTGCGTACCAGTTGCCTGAATTATGCTCCTGTCACTCAGAAAGTCAGTCAAAGTCAAAAAGAAATGGTGATAAGGCTGAAAAGTACCACTTTCAACATGGATCAGGTAGTGGTAACCGGAACCGGAACTCACCACAAGCTGAAAGACAGCCCTGTACCCGTAGAGGTCATTTCCCAACGTGATCTGCAAAATGCCAATCCATCCAGTTTCCAAGATGCCTTGGTGAAACTGGTTCCCTCTATCTCGGTGCAAACCACCGCTATGGGAACAACCCTATACGTAAACGGACTGCCTGATAAATACCTCCTCGTATTAATTAACGGTAAAAAAGTAGCCGGAGATATTTCGGGATCTATAGATTACGACCGGATCAATATGGATGTCGTAAAACGTATTGAAGTATTGAAAGGAGCATCTTCCGCCCTTTATGGCAGTGACGCCATCGCAGGAGTAATCAATATCATTACCGATGATCCTAAATCTGCATTGAATGTATCTTCCAATACCCGTGTAAGTTCTCACGGACGAATTTCAGAATCAGTCAACGCAGACGCCAATGATGGAAAATTATCCGCACACTTGAACTATAATTACCGCACTTCGGATGGATGGCAACTGAATCCGTATGAGGAAAGCAAGGGAGAACTGGTGGAAACCACAAAGAAACCGGTCTATAAGAATCATTCGCATAATGTGAGCCAAACCTTGAGCTACGCAGCCACAGAGCGTTTAAGCCTTCATTTGAACGGTAATCTTTTTATCAGCGAGAACGACCGTACCGGAGCCTACGATTACAACAACCGGCATCAGTCCTATACAGTGGGTGGAACAGCCAAATATCTGTTGGCTAAGCGGGCTTCATATATAGAAGGGAATATAAGCACCACCAATTTCCGTTCTTTTTATGACTATATAAATGATGCAAAAACGCATAAAACCGGTGACGAAGTCCTCAGTAAAGACCAGACTTACACCAATGCCAATCTAAAAGGTGTATTCAAGACTCACGAGAACAATACACTTTTTACCGGACTGGACTATGTATTCGAAGGCTTGGAGCCGACTGAAACCAGCAAGATGCTGAATAATGAATACCAAAGTGTTTATACACTGGCAGCATACGTACAGGACGAAGTAAAACTACTGGATGCAATCAGCGTAGTGGCAGGTATACGGTATGCCTATAATGAAAAGTTTAAAAGCCAGTTCACGCCCAAACTATCCTTGATGTACCAATATTCAGGACTGAATGTACGTGCATCCTACGCTGCCGGATTCCGTTCACCTACCTTGCAACAAATGTATGCCGTTTCTGAAAGCCGTGGACAAATCACGGTCGGAGACCCTGACCTGGACCCGGAAAAGAGCAATTTCTATAATTTGAATATAGAATACAATCATCGTTTGTTCTCCATTGCCGCGTCCATTTATCAGAATGACCTGAAAGACAAGATCGAAGCGGAAGATATAGGAACAACGCCCGAAGATATTGAAAACGGCATCACTCGCAGACGCCAGTACCGCAATATAGAAAAGGCACGTGTGAAAGGCTTTGACATAGGTTTTTCAGTCCGTCCCTTCACAGGCTTCATGTTCGGAGCAAACTATATTTACACGGACGGGCGCAACCGTACGGAAGACATCCGTTTGGAAAGAACAGTACATCACTCGGGTAATTTCAATGCCAGCTGGCGAAAAACATGGAATGATTATACATTCAATATTGCAATCAACGGACGCTATCAAGGTACACGCTGGTCTAAAACTTACGGTGACGCCCCCGCCCACCAGCTTTGGGATATCAACACACGCCATTCATTCAATTTAAAATCTGTTGCTCTGGAACCCGCCGTCGGAGTTGAAAACATTTTCAATTACACAGATGACCGTCCTTATAACAGTAATTATGCAACTCTGACACCGGGACGCTCTTTCTATGTCAGTCTGCTGGTTCGTTTCAAGCAATAAAACTATTTTTAGCATGACCTCTAAAACCAGACTTGTCTATCTGCTCATAACAACTTTCTGCCTGGCAGGTTGCGGCTATAAAAGCCGCAACCCGGTGAGTGAAAACGGGCTACCTTCCGCAGATACCATACAAACAGCCCTGGCCCCCCGTTATGCCAAAGGCTTCAAAATAACTGTTCGTCCGGATGGAGTAAAGCTTCTGTCCATCTCGGAGCCGAACAATAACCATGCAATACCCGAACTTTTCGCCTTAGTTCCTAAAGGAACAAAAGCCGAGATACCCGATGGCTATACCGTTATTCCGACTCCGACAGACAGAGTGATCTGCATGACCACGCCGCAACTGGCAGGTTTTACCGGTCTGAACGCTTATGACAAAGTGGTAGCGACAAGTACCACCCGCCGGATGCAGAATAAGGAATGGCTTGCCCGATTAAAAGACGGACGGGTGAAAAAGATAGGAATGGAAGGAAACTTTGATACGGAAATTATCATTGCATCCCAACCCGATATCATTTTCGTATCTCCCAACCGCCGGGGAGGGTATGAAGTGATGAAAGAGCTGAACATCCCTCTGGTTCCCTATTGGGCTTTCAAGGAAACATCACCATTGGGGCTGTCCGAATGGATCAAGGTAGCAGGTATGTTTATCGGTAAAGAGGAAGAGGCATGCCAATTATTTGCACAAATGGAACAACGCTATAACCTGTTGAAAGCCAAAGTTTCCAATGTAAAACAGCGTCCCAGTGTATTCAGTGGAGAAATGAGAAGAGATACCTGGTATGTACCCGGAGGACAAAGTTTCTATGCCCGCTTGTTCGCCGACGCAGGGGCCGATTACTTTATGAAGGATAATAGTGAAACAGGAGGTGTACTCATGGATTTTGAAACCGTATACGCCAAAGGATATAATGCCGGCTACTGGAGAGTGATGAATGGTTATAAAGGAGAATTCTCTTATGAAGCATTAAAAGCTTCCAATCCACAATATGCTGATTTCCGGGCTTTTAAAGAAAAGAAGGTTATTTATTGCAATCTGGAATGGATACCTTTGTATGAGAATCTTCCCCTCTCACCCGATGTTCTTCTGAGTGACATGATAAAAGCTTTTCACCCGGAACTACTTCCCGATTATCATCCTGTGTTTTATTCGCTTCTGGAAAAAGAATAAGTATTCCAGTTCTCATGCTTATGGTAACAAACAGTTTTAATCCGGTTTATCTATTTCACTATTACAAAAATGGCTGAAGTCTCGGACTTCAGCCATTCCGTAAAAGGTTATTCCAATATACCGGCAATATCCTCCGCCATCTGCTTGTCAGTCAACCGGTTGGCTTTCATCAGCTCATCCAGATTATAGCGGTCTGCAAATTCTTTACGAAGTCCGTAATTCAGCACCCGCATTTCAGAATTACCATAATAACGCGCTATCTTCTCGCCGAATCCTCCATCCAGCACCCCGTCTTCCAACGTTACGACAATACGATGCCCCACTTTCAACTCTTCCAGCATCAGTTCGTCAAGCCCTGTTATGTAACGGGGATTAATCAAAGTAGCCTCAACACCCGACTCTTCCCGAAGCTTATTCTTCAAAGCCTGTCCCAAATCATAGAAAGAACCCAATGCAAGAATAGCAACAGTTTCTCCCCTGGCTGTCATTTTGTAGCGGTTTAACTCGCTATAATCCGTGTCAAACTCTTCCTTACGATGCACCACTGCCACTCCCGGCACACGGATGGCAACGGGATATTCCGTCTGGCGGACAGCCCATTCCAACATAGCAAAATACTCTTCGGAACACGTAGGAGCCAGATAAACCATATTCGGGATATTGCTGATAAGCGGAATATCGAAGAAACCCAGATGAGTCACATCGTTCATTCCGGCTACTGTCCCCATAAACACAGTGATCACCGCCGGATTTCCATTGATACACAAATCCTGAGACAACTGGTCATAGCAACGCTGGATAAAAGTACTGTAAACCCCGTACACCGGACGTCCGCCACCGGCAGCGATACCCGATGCCAATGCCACGGCATGTTCCTCGGCAATACCTACATCCACAAACTGACGCCCTGCCTGTTTCCGGCGTTCAGGAGTAAAACCTATCACAGTAGGAGTACCCGAACTGATGGCAACAACCGTGTGGTCCTCCTTCATCTTCTCCAACAAAAACTTCCCGGTCAGGCTATGGTAATCCTCCATACCGCTGCAATCCACCTTCGGCTTACCCGTTTCCAGATCGAAAGGCATCTCCCAATGAAATTCCTCCCGGTCGGCTTCTGCCGGAGCGTATCCCTTTCCTTTCTGTGTGTGAATATGAACCACTGTGGGACGTGATGTATCTTTCACCTTGGCAAAAGCCGCAACCAAAGACGGAATATCATTCCCCTCTCCCACATAAAGATAATCCAACCCCAGAGAACGGAAGAAATTACAGGACGACCGTCCCTCCGTGTCGCGCAGTTCTTTCAGGTTCTGATAGAGCCCGCCGTGGTTTTCGGCAATGGACATTTCATTATCATTAACCACTATAATAAGGTTGGTTCCCATTTCTCCCGCATTGCTCAGACCTTCATAAGCTTCTCCGCCGCTGAGCGAGCCATCTCCTATCACGGCTATGATATTCTCGTGTCCGCCTTTCAGATCTCTGGCTTTGGCAAGACCGCAAGCCAGACTGACAGAGGTGGAAGTATGGCCGATAGTGAAAAAATCGTGCCCGCTTTCCCAGGGATTGGTGTATCCGGACACCACATCATAATCCTCCGGATTCAGGAAAGCATCCTTACGCCCGGTCAGCATCTTATGTGTATAACTTTGATGGGATACATCATATACCATCTTATCCGTCGGTGAATTGAATACATAGTGCAATGCTATTGTAGCCTCCACCATTCCCAGATTAGGTCCCACATGTCCTCCGTGGGCACTTAACTTGGTCAATAATGCATTGCGGATTTCACCTGCCAACTGTCTTAACTGTTCCGCAGAAAACTGTTTTATGTCTTGCGGAGAATTTACTTGTTCAATATACATCGTTCTACCTGTTTAAATGATTTCATCTGTTGTCTTGCTTCATTCCGATGCGGACAAAGCCGCTTTCATTTCACAATGCAAAGATAAGCCAGGCCCCATTCATTCTTTGTAGATAAATTACAGATAGAATTACCATTTTTACAGAAGGGAACTGTATCACAAAAACATGGTACTGCAACCCGGTTATCAATTCTGCGAGAGCCGGTAATCACTGGGGGCGACACCTGTTATTTTCTTGAAAAGCACACTGAAGCACTGCACATTAGGATAGCCTAACTTCCGTGCCACAGCAGCAGGCGTATGACCGTCCTGCAACAACATGTGCCTGGCTATATCCAGCCGCTTCAGTTGCAAATATTCCTCCAAAGTCTTGCCGGTTTCAAATTTCAGCAGATCATTGAAGTAAGCGACAGACAAATCAAGCTCTCCCGCCATATAGCCGGATGTGGGCAACTTGCCGCCTTGCAACCTTCCGGATGCGATATATTCCACAAACAAACGTTCCATGTTTTCCAAAAGAGCCTTGTTCTTATTCTCACGGGTAATAAACTGGCGCTCGTAATACCGGGTGCAATAATCCAACAGAAGTTCTATATGCCGGGAAAGAATAATACTGCTATGAGTATCAATGGGATGATGCAACTCATCCTCTATATTCGAGAGGCAACACGTCACTTTCTCTGTCTCACGCCGCGAAAGATGCAGCGCTTCTTCCTTGCGATAATGGAAAAAGGTATAATTTTTAATATGATTCTTCAGTGAGGTGCGGAACAACAGGTCAGGATGAAATGCCAAAAGATATCCTTTATCCGGCAACGTATTCTCCTTACTCATACGAAAGATCTCGCCGGGAGTGAGAAACACCATGGTAGCATTGGAGTAATCATAGTATTTCCGTCCGCAGCAGCAACAACCGCCCGGACAATCCTCAATCAGCAAGACAGCATAGAATTCAAACTTCACCGCATCCTCTTCCAATGAAGGATTCTCCAGATTGATGATGCCCACCTGCGGATGCAATGTCTTGCAACCCAGACAGCGGTTACATTCATATACAGTCCTCAAGTCCAACATAGTCTCTTGCATTGCTTGTTACGACAGAATACTATAAAAGAAGGTTTTGTGCCCGATATTCATTCGGTGTACAGCCCACACGCTTCTTGAACAACCGGCAGAAATGCTGCGGATATTGAAATCCCAGTGAATAGGCTACCCTGCTGACGGTTTCTCTCCTGTCGGACATCCGTTCCTTTGCCAGTTCTATCACTTTTTCCTGAATATATTCCTGTGGAGTCTTGCCGGTTTCCTTCTTGAACATATCCCCGAAGTAGTTGGATGAAAGGCACAGTTTGTCAGCAAAGTATTTCACGGTAGGCAATCCGTCACGCTCGGCAAGTTCGCCCTCAAAATAATCGTCAAGCAACCCTTCAAAGCGTGTCAACACATCACGGTTCGAATGACTGCGGGTGGCGAACTGACGTTCATAAAAACGCATACAGTAATTAAGAAGCAGTTCTATATAGTTTACCAGCAAGGTCTTACTGTGCTTGTCCACTCCCCGTTCCAGTTCCATACGGATAATCTTCAGGCAATCTGTCATAATATTGCACTCATCTTCCGAAAGGTGCAGCGCCTCGCTCACTTCATACGAAAAGAAGGTATATTTTTTTATTGTTTTTCCAAGCGTGGTCCCCCGTAACAAATCCGGATGAAAAAGAATGCCAAGCACATTCAACTGCACACGGTCGGTGGTCAATGTGGTTTCCGTTGTTTGTCCCGGAGCAAAACATACCACGGTTCCCTCCTGATAGTCATAACTCCGACGCCCGTATTTGATATCACAAGCTTTCTCCAATTTCAGATAAAGTGCATAAACGCCATAGTTCCAGTGCACATAGTCCATCTGCCGGGTAGCCTTGTTCAAATCAATGACACTGACCAACGGATTCAGCGTTTCAAGTCCGTATAGACTGTTATATTGGTCCACACTGTCTAAATTTAATATCTTATCCATCATTCTAACTTGTTTAATGTCTGCTAAAATACAGCTTTTTCAGTTATTTGAAATATTCCGGTCACAAAAATAAGAAGTTATCCGGACAAGGTTATAACCTCAATTACGGATTATCTTACCTTAGTTACCGAATCTTATCCCATCCGGGAATAAAAAGAAGAGCCGGAATGTTCCTGCCGGGCTACCCACTCCATATATATGGCAG
>DXLM01000068.1 GCA_019414725.1 Bacteroides sp. | reverse complement strand
ACTGTACTTCATAAAAAACACCCCAAAAGTTTTGTGTCTAACTTTTGGGGTGCAGAACAAATATGAGACAGCCTCTTTCTATATTAACTAACAACACGATCACAACTAAAACATAAAACTAAAAATTTTCTTTTGAGAAGTCTTAAATCGTTCAATTTCCAAAGAGAGCGATTTCTTTAATTGAACAGCCATAAAGCCCAGAAAAGGCAGATTTGTTTCTTCTTCCTGTGATTGACGTAAGGCAGAAATATACTCTTCCCTATCTTCCTTAAATATCTTAGTCGGAAAAAGGTTGTAGCAGAACTGAATATAATTCATCAGTAGGCGGGCGGTTCTTCCGTTGCCATCGACCCACGGATGAATGGTCACTAAGTTAAGATGAGCATTGAAACTTAGTTCGTATTGTTCCCGAAATGTTCCCACTGCCTTCTGTTTTTCCTGTAATAAAGCGCAAAGTTCCTCTACTTTGGCAGGGACTTTCTGATAACTCATATAAGAACGTCCATCAATACCAGCCGTCACGCCACACAAGCGAAATTCACCTTTGGAAGAATCAAAAGAGCCACCCATAACGTTATAAATACTGCCTGTCGTACGCATCAATGTCGAATTCAACTTTTGCAAGAATGCTGAATTAATTGGTTTCTTACTTTTGGCTTCCTCTTTGGCAAGCTCATATGCCTTCTTTAAGTCCTCATTCATCAAATGATACACCAAAGGCTTCCCTTTAGCTGTCAATCCCTCATCGAAAAGCATTTGTGCCTCCGCTTCGGTGAGTGTAGAACCCTCAATTGCTGTAGAATGGGTAATAAGAGAATAGAGGTAGTACTTTTCATAGTCCACCGCTTCACTAATACCAAGTTGCTGAAACTTTTGGTATAACCGTTCAATCTCTTGCCAAACACCTTGTTCCATTGACTTTTATTTAATTGGATTTATCTCTTTTCAAAGGTAGTGTATTTGTATTGCGTAGCCAAAGAAAATAATGACTTACTACTATATTTTTGCGCCTGTGGGGAAAATGTGGGGAAAAATCAGGCAAACAAAAAGGCTAAGCGATTAATTGTTAATCGCTTAGCCTTTCATTCAGTACCCAGACCCGGGGTCGAACCGGGATGGATGTTACTCCACTGGTGTTTGAGACCAGCGCGTCTACCGATTCCGCCATCTGGGCAACTAAATCAGGGAATATGTATTTCCTTAATTGCGGTGCAAAGGTAGTCAAATATTTTGAAACCACAAGCATTTCACGCAAAAAAGTGAAAATAATTTTCATCTAACACTATTTAGAACTCTTTCCGGACATTGTTCGAAAAATAAAGGCTATCTTAGCATAAACTTTTAAAGCTACGCCGATATCATGAATAACAACTACTATTGTATCATCATGGCTGGAGGAATGGGACGCCGTTTCTGGCCTTACAGTCGCAAAGCATTGCCTAAACAGTTTCTTGATTTCTTTGGAACAGGACAGACTTTATTACAACAAACTTTCGACAGATACAAAAAAATAATTCCAACAAACAACATTTACATTACAACTCATAAAGATTATAAACAAATCGTTCTTGATCTGCTACCAGAAATAACTGAAGGACAGCTGATTATTGAAGAAGAAAGACGTAATACAGCCCCTTCCATCGCTTACGCATCGCACATTATTCAGAAAATAAATCCAGACGCAACCATCGTCGTAGCCCCGTCCGACCATCTGATACTGAAAGTGGAAGAATTTAAAGAAGCTATTTTGAAAGGACTGGAATTTGCATCGAAAAATGACAAGCTGGTTACATTGGGAATAAAGCCTAAACGCCCAGAAACAGGATATGGATACATTCAGATAGACGAAGAAAAAAAAGGAGATTTTTATAAAGTAAAAACTTTCATAGAAAAGCCGGCTCGTGAATTTGCAGAAATATTCGTGCAAAGCAATGAATTTTATTGGAACTCTGGCATTTTTGTATGGCATGTCAATACTATACTGAAAGCTTTTCACGAAATGATGTCAGAAATCTGCCCACGAGTAGAATGTGATGTACCCGACTTCACTTCGTGTCCGAACATTTCGATAGATTACAGTATTATGGAAAAAGCCGACAATGTATACGTGCAGTTATGCGATTTCGGCTGGGCCGATCTGGGTACTTGGGATGCACTTTATGATGCTTCGCCCAAAGACACGAACCACAACGTAATAATTAACAGTAATACTGTACTTTACAATTGCAAAGACAGTATCATATTAGTACCGGAAGGACAACTTGCCGTAGTTCAAGATTTAGACGGCTATCTGGTTGCATCACGTGACAACGTACTCCTTATCTGTAAAAAAGATGACCACGATGCAATCCGCAAGTTTGTAAATGATGTAGAAATGAAGTTCGGAGAAAAATACTCCTGATCTTATTATATATAAAATCAAGAAAAACAAAGACTTACAGATATTATACACGATAGAGAAGGAGCTTCCCCACTACTTTAATTCCTTCTGCATGTATCTGTAACATAGAGGCGATAAAATCCCTCGATTTTTTCGTACAAAAAAGAAAAAAACTTCTCGATATTTTTATAAAAACATGCCCATATTTTTTCCAAAATATGGGCATGTTTTTTTCGATAGCAATTATGATTGGTTTCTTGACACTTTAATATTCAAAAGTGATACCAAGAGTAGGCAGCAAGGTTCCACTTTCCTGTTTTATAGACTTCATTACGTAACGTCGTTCCGAAAGAGGAGCCGTTGGATTTTCAATCTGCCCGGTACTCATCAGCACATCAGGCTGACGAAGTTTACTAGCCGTAATATTCTGGATATCAAGATAAACACCAAACATACATTTCTTCCAATAAAACATTTTATCAACACGGATATCCAGCTGTCCAAAAGCCGGCAGACGCTCTGTATTATACCGATCGTAATCATAATATGTTTTACCCTGTGCATTCCATGCTTCTACCAAGGATGACTTTTCTACATCATACGGTGTATAAGGCGAACCTCCGATGCAGCTTATTTTCATACCCACACTCCAGTTTTTTGGAAAGTTATAAGTTCCACTTACATTGAATATAAAGCGATTATCCCATGCAGAGGGCACATAATCACCTTCTTTCCCATCACGGAATTCACTTTTGAAAATTGTTAATGAGGATGATAAGTTCAACCGTTGAACTAACAGCCACTTAAACATCATTTCTATTCCGTATGAACGTCCCTCAGCTGTAGATATCAGCTGTTCGTTACCTATTACCCCGTAGTCATTTCCCTTACAAGCCAAAGGTATGCCGTCAGACACGGACAAAGGCATATCGCGATAGAATTTATAAAATCCCTCAGCCGATATTTCCATATTCCCATTAGGCTGCCAAGAAAGCCCAACACTTTCCTGAGATACGGAAATATAATCTAGATTACGGTTCAGGTAACTGCCATCATTTCCTTTAAAACCGAGCGCTGTATAAGGTGGAAGCTGATAATACAGTCCCATGTGACCACTTAAGAACAGACGGTCAATCAATCTGTACGATACAGACAGACGAGGAGAAAGCTGCCTCCACAGCTCTTTCATCTTGTCGTTATAATTATTCCCATCTGTACGAACTCCAAGTGATGCAGTAAAACGCTCGTCTGGAGCTGAATAATCCATTGAAGCAAAAAGTCCCCAACGGAATATATCCAGATTTGTACGGTAATCGAAAATTTGTACTTCATCTGTAAAAACTCTCTGGTAAGTTGTATTGGAATATTGGGAATAATTCAATTCCACACCAGCATTCAGCTTCCAAAGGTTCCAGGTAGAAGTGTTTTCCATCCGCAATTTCGTTTCTTGCTCTACTGACCGAAGACGCAACGTCAGATTATCCTCCGAGCTTTCATCATTGTCGTGATATTTCAGGTTACGGTTATTTAAATAGCTATGGCTTAACGTCACCGACTGAACATGCGGACCGGCATAATGCCGATATACACCTCCCAAAGTAAAAGTTTCCTGATTTATCTTAGGCAAATAACCTAATATATATTCAGCATCCTCTCCTTCTATATCAAAGTTCAGCTTCATCCGGTCAATACCGCCCAATCCAAGCAACGTCAGTTCATTACGTGCATCAAAACGCGTTTTCAGTTTAAACGAAGCATCCGTATAAGCAGGAAGCAAAGGTAATCCCAAAACTTTAAACAACATTTGCAAATAAGATTGTCGTACTGATACCAGATAAGAAGTCTTATCTCCCAGGTGTCCGTTAGAGGTAAGCGCTACTTCCGACGCTCCTAACGTAGCTTTCAGTGAGTTATGCTCCATATCTCCGTCGCGCAGACTAAAATCGAGCACTGAACTCAAGGCATTTCCCCTATTGGCAGGAAAAGCACCGCTATAAAACTTCACATTACGTATCAGATCGGCATCAATCAGTCCTACCGGACCTCCTGAAGCCCCCTGCGTACTGAAATGATTGATATTCGGTATTTCTACCCCATCAAGGTAAAAACGGTTTTCCGATGGTCCACCACCACGTACAATCAAATCATTCCGGTAGCCGATGGGAGAAAAAGCAACTCCCGGATAGTTTTGTACCACACGGGATATGTCACGATTGGCACCGGGTGCTTTTTCTATCTCCTGCAAACCAATTACACGAAGGCTGACCGGACTTTCTGCTACTTTTTGAAAAGGAGAAGCCGTAACAGTTACTCCTTCCAATTGTGTTCCCTCCTCTTCCATTTCAATCTGAATATGAGGAGTACGGTGATTTACACGATACTCGGATGTAAAGACCGTTTTGTACCCCAACATGGAAGCCTGCAAACGGTAGATTCCCGGCGGAACCTGTTCGACGCTAAAATGCCCTTCGGCATCTGTAGAAGAGCCTATTCCTAAGCCAACAACCAGTACATTGACAAATTCCAGTGGTTTACGACTTGTTTTATCTATTACAGTTCCTTCTATGCGGTATGTTTGTCCATAAGCCAGCATACAAAAGGGCAGCAACATCGACAAGAATATCACTTTCTTCATCATAATAAATACTTTAAATCACTGTATAAATCAAAAAAGCCATCCTGCGAGATGAAGGATGGCTTTCATTCTTGTAATATTGTGGTAGAAAGGAGGTATCAAGCTTTGCCTTCCCAGGCGTTATGAATACGTTCTGCGATGGACTTAAACTCTTCATCGCTCAGCTTCAGTTTCGGATTAGAAAACAGCATATCCGATTCATTCTGAATAGGGATCAGATGAATATGAGCATGAGGTACTTCAAGACCAATTACTGCTTCTCCAACCTTGCGGCAAGGGAAAGCTTTCTGAATAGCCAGCGCCACATGTTTTGCAAATACATGCATAGCAGCCAATTCTTCATCGCTCAGATCGTAGATATAAT
Organism: Bacteroides sp.; assembly: GCA_019414725.1. Classification (GTDB taxonomy): domain Bacteria; phylum Bacteroidota; class Bacteroidia; order Bacteroidales; family Bacteroidaceae; genus Phocaeicola. The sequence goes on along the minus strand of DXLM01000068.1, from coordinate 11,377 downwards.
CGACTTCTTTTTTAGGGACAACCAGTGTATGTCCCTTTACCAACGGATTTATATCCAAAAAAGCATAGAACTTATCGTCCTCTGCAACCTTATAACTGGGAATTTCCCCCGCAACGATTTTACTGAATATTGTTGCCATAATATGATATATAAAAAAAGGCAAGTCCGCAACAAAGCAGACCCGCCTTATAGTTAAAACGATATTCCTGTTACTTCCAGACTGATTTTACCCTGTGGAATAGTAATTTCTGCAATATCACCCACTTTCTTACCCAACAAACCCTGAGCAATCGGTGTATTTACAGAAATCTTACCCAGTTTCAGGTTAGCTTCAGTTTCCGACACGATAGTATATGCCATCTTCATGCCAGTCTTTACATTCTTCAGTTCTACACGAGTAAGAATCTGAACTGTATCAGCTTTCAATTTAGATGTATCTATAATCTTCGCATCACCAATTGTTGCTTTCAACTGATTTATTTTCATTTCCAGCATGCCTTGAGCTTCCTTAGCTGCATCATATTCTGCATTCTCAGACAAGTCACCCTTGTCGCGAGCTTCAGCAATAGCAGCTACAATCTTCGGACGCTCTACAGATTCCAGATGCTTTAATTCTGCTACCAATTTCTGATAGCCTTCTTCTGACATATAAGCCATAGTTTTTTCCTCCTTATTATATTCGTTATTAATTAAACTGTTCTTGCTTATAAAACAAAAAAGAATCCCGATACACAAACATGTATCGGAACCCTTCTCTGTTATGACTTTGGCAAAGATACGCCTTTTATTGATACCAGTCAAGTACCAAAGCGCACTATTTTCACATGCTTTTCAACATGTTATAATAATTTCTTAATCGCTTCTTCCAAATCTGTTTTCGGACCAATTCTCATATTCAGTTCATTGTTCCGGCCTACCAAAAATGCTGTCGGCAACTGAGTCACACCATACAATCTGACATAAGTAGAATATGGTCCTTGAGGATCGCGAACGCAAATCCAAGGCAGATTATCAGCTGCGGTTTTCCAGAAATGCTCATCGGTATCTAATGAAACCTGATAGATTTCCAATCCCTGTGAAGCATACTTATCATATATTTCACGCAACAGCAAATTACGTGCTCCTGATTCTGCACTTCCATATGCGGTAAAGTCTATCAGCACTACCTTACCTTTTAAATCTGTAAGATGACGGACTGTACCTTTTATATCCATCAATGGAATATCAATAATAGAAGCTTCCTGTATTTTATCTGCTGGAATATCCAAAGGTTTCACCTGCGGAGCACGGGTATTTTTCATACCCTTGATAACCATATTATACAGATTACGTGAACGGTCAGCATGTGGATACAAATTGTTCATACTTGTAGCCACAGCAGCAAAACATTTCACATCTTCCTTATTATTCAACGGATCGAAAATCATATATCCATTTAAGACCTGGAATAAAGCAAAATACGCATAAGGTTTATTGGGAGCAACGAATATATAATTCCGCTTCACTTCATCCTTATATGCATCTACCATACGTGTCAGACTGTCTTGAGCAATACCAACAGGTATTCCCGACTGAGCCATACGATTCACACGTTCCTGCAAATCAGTCTGCAATAAAACCAGTTCTTTGATTTTCTGATTATTTTCAGAGCCTTGAATATTGTACTCCGTTGCAAAATTTTTATAATCAGCCTTTACTTCAACAGTTTCAGTAGAATCAACCGAGAAGTTTATCACTTTATTATCAATACGCAATCGGTAAAAATCAGGCGCTTCGGGACGAGCGGCAGCAAAGCTGAAAGCTCCATCACTTCCTAATTCCACTGAATCCAGCGCAACAATACCATCTAATCCTGTCTGCTCCAGATATAACATTTTATCGGCAGCATCGGTCACTTCTCCCTGCACCTTAAAAGCAGGCTCGTTGTTGCAGGCCGTAAAACCTGCGAACAACAGAGCTGCAGCGATATAAGCATTTCTTTTCATTAGCGATTATTATTCATTTCGGGATGCAAAGATACGGCTTTTTATGAGTTCACAAAGTTTTTATCCAAGTTCTTATAAAATGACATATTTTTTTTAGCCTGATCCAAGTGCCGATATTATAAACCTCAAATGTAAAATGGAATAAGAATTATATAAAAATACGTACAGACTAAACTTTTATCTCATTTACACCCGATTAGTATAATAATATTTGTATCTTTGCGCGAACTTTAAGAAGACTTTTATATTAAAACATTTTTTATGATCAATCCTATTGTTAAGACGATCGAGCTAGGTGATGGAAGAACCATTACACTCGAAACGGGAAAGCTGGCAAAACAGGCAGATGGTGCTGTTATGCTACGCATGGGTAATACCATGTTGCTGGCTACTGTTTGTGCAGCAAAAGATGCAGTTCCCGGTACAGATTTTATGCCGCTCCAGGTAGAGTATAAAGAAAAATATTCAGCATTCGGACGTTTCCCGGGTGGCTTTACCAAACGCGAAGGCAAAGCTTCTGATTATGAAATTCTGACTTGCCGCTTGGTAGACCGCGCTTTGCGTCCATTGTTCCCCGACAATTTCCACGCAGAAGTTTACGTAAACATCATTTTGTATTCAGCAGACGGTGTAGATATGCCTGATGCTTTGGCAGGTTTGGCTGCTTCTGCAGCATTGGCCGTATCCGACATTCCTTTCGGCGGTCCGATTTCAGAAGTACGTGTAGCACGCATTGACGGTCAATTCGTTATCAATCCTACATTCGAACAGCTTGAAAAAGCCGATATGGATCTGATGGTAGCTGCCACTTATGAAAACATCATGATGGTAGAAGGTGAAATGAACGAAGTGAGCGAACAAGATTTGTTAGAAGCTTTAAAAGCTGCTCACGAAGCAATCAAGATACACTGTAAGGCACAGATGGAACTGATGGAAGAAGTTGGTTCTACTGTTAAACGTGAATATTGCCACGAAGAAAATGACGAAGACTTACGCAAAGCCGTTCATGACGCTTGTTATGAAAAAGCTTATGCAATAGCTGCATCAGGAAACCGCAATAAACACGAACGTCAGGATGCATTTGATGCAATCTGTGAAGAATTCAAAGCTCAGTTTACAGAAGAAGAGCTTGAAGAAAAAGCAGGAATGATAGACCGTTACTACCATGACGTAGAAAAAGAAGCTATGCGTCGCTGCATCCTTGATGAAGGAAAACGTCTGGACGGTCGTAAGACAACAGAAATTCGTCCTATCTGGTGCGAAGTAGGCCCATTGCCTTATCCACATGGTTCTTCTATCTTTACCCGTGGAGAAACACAGTCTTTGAGTACCGTTACATTGGGAACCAAACTTGATGAAAAGATTGTGGATGATGTACTTGATCAGCATAAAGAACGTTTCTTATTGCATTATAATTTCCCTCCATTCTCTACAGGTGAAGCAAAAGCACAACGTGGAGTAGGACGTCGTGAGATTGGTCACGGTCACTTGGCATGGCGTGCTCTGAAAGGTCAGATTCCAGCAGATTATCCATATTGCGTACGTGTTGTTTCGGATATTCTGGAATCTAACGGTTCTTCTTCAATGGCAACTGTATGTGCCGGTACTTTAGCACTGATGGACGCAGGTGTACCTATTAAGAATCCGGTATCAGGTATTGCAATGGGATTGATCAAAAATGCCGGAGAAGAAAAATATGCCGTTCTGTCTGATATCTTAGGTGATGAAGATCACTTGGGAGATATGGACTTCAAAGTTACAGGTACTAAAAATGGTATTACTGCAACTCAAATGGATATTAAGTGTGACGGACTGACATACGATATTCTTGAAAAAGCATTGTTACAAGCTAAAGAAGGTCGTGAATACATCCTGAACAAATTGACAGAATGTATCGGTGAGCCTAGACAAGACTTGAAACCAAATGCTCCACGTATCGAAACAATGATTATCCCTAAAGAATTCATTGGAGCTGTAATCGGCCCGGGTGGAAAGATTATCCAGGGTATGCAGGAAGAGACAGGTGCAACTATTACAATTGAAGAAATTAATGGTGTTGGCCGTATCGAAATTGCAGGAAACAATAAAAAGATGATTGATGATGCAATGCGTCTGATAAAAGGTATCGTTGCTGTTCCTGAAATCGGTGAAGTATATCAAGGAAAAGTTCGTTCAATCATGCCTTACGGTGCATTTGTAGAATTCCTTCCTGGTAAAGACGGATTACTCCATATTTCAGAAATCGATTGGAAGCGTCTGGAAACTATCGAAGAAGCAGGCTTAAAAGAAGGTGATGATATTGAAGTTAAGTTACTGGATATTGATTCTAAAACTGGAAAATTCAAACTGTCACATAAGGTCTTATTACCTAAACCAGAAGGAATGGGAGAAGGTAACCACGCAAAACGCGAACGTAAGCCTCAACAAAATAAAGAACAGAAATAATAAACATTCTTTATAACAAAAACAGTCCGAGATTTCATTTGAAATCTCGGACTGTTTTTGTTATATACACATTATATAGCTTCAGTTTCCTTCTTATTATACTTATTCCGATAATCTTTAGGAGTTACCTGAAAATGTTTAGAGAATTCCTTATAGAAATGAGAGCGATTAGCAAATCCCGTTTTATACATAATTTCTTGAACAGTCAGAGAAGTTGTCCGTAATAGTTTTGCAGCTAGATTTATTCGATATTCCTTTATGTAATCTTTAGGAGATTCTAAATCCATTTCTTTAAAACGACGATACAAAGTTCGCACACTCACTTGCATATACTCAGCCACCTCTTCCAAAGAAAGGTTTTCTGAGTCCACATGTTTCTCTATATATTCTGTTATTTTCGATAGAAATTCCTTATCTTCAGCCTTAACCAGATGTCCATGAGAAAAATCATACGCACAAGCAGAAGTATTATAAAAATCTTTCATCTTACTGCGATTCTCTATTAAACGTTCAACCACAGCCTTCAGATAGTCTATATTAAAAGGTTTTCCTATATAAGCATCCGCTCCAGCATCCAGCCCTGCAATCTTTTCCTGACTAGAATTTTTTGCTGATAATATAACTACAGGTACAGACATAGTATGCTTATTCTGCTTCAATCTTCTCGTCAGTTCAAAACCGTCTATACCCGGCATCATAACATCTGTAACAATCAACATAGGTATATCATTCTTTACTTCCTTCAATGCTTGCTCAGCATCATGTGCAACAACAACCCTAAATTTGTCAGAAAATGCTTCTTGTAACAACATTAACATTTCTGTATTATCATCAACTATTAGAATCTTATGTTTTGATGAAGCCAGATCTGTAGAGTTTTCAGAAATTTGTTCTAGCTGATCAGATTTCATTATTGGCAAAACGTTATTAATGTTGAGCATAGCATTATCATTAACATCTACCTTTTCTGATGTCAGTTCCAACATTGGAAGCAGAACGATAAATTCAGCATAACTGCCATATTCACTCTGAATTTGTATTTCTCCTTTTAGCAACTCAACCATGCTATGACAAATAGCGAGTCCTAAACCATTTCGAGAAGTCATTCCCTTTATAGTAGAAGCTTCCACACCATCCAGCACTTTATATCTGTTAAAAATCAAAGGAATATCCTCCTGACGAATACCTTTTCCCGTATTATACACCTTAATACGCAAACTTTGGTTATCAACTACATCTACCGTTACACGAATACGTCCCCCTACAGAGGTATATTTAAAAGCATTCGAGATTAAATTATTCAAAATTTTCGTCAAACTTTTACTGTCGGTATTCCAAAAAATATTTTCTGACACTACATTTTCAAATTGAATCATGTTTTGCTCTGCCAACTCCGAAAACGAATGAATAATATCATTACATAAAGCTGAAATATCTATCTGTTGGATACATTGAACCTGGTGTCCCGTTTCCAGTCTTCTAAAATCAATAATCTCCTGAATCAAAGCATTTAACCTCTCTGCATTTGCTTTTATCAATGAGACATATTTATGTACATACTCCGAATGGTCATATTTCAACAAGCGCTCACAAGGGCCATATATAAGTGTAAGCGGAGTAGAAAACTCATGAGTTATATTAGTAAAGAAACGTAGCTTTTCCTCATATAAATCTTCTTTATGTTGTTGCTCCATTTTTTCCAGCACTAATAGCTTTTTACGCTGTTGCTTTAATAAAAACCAGCGAATACACAACAACACAGCCAACAAAAGCAATAGAACATAAATAACAACAGCTAACGTACTTAAATACCAGGGGGAAGCAATAGTTATATGCACAGAATAAACAGGACTAAACTCCCCTGTTGTCTGATTCTTATAACGAACTTCAAGAAGATAATCTCCATAATTCATCTGAGTAAAAGAGATACTGTTATTCGTTCCATTATCTATCCATTCCGTTTTCTCATTCAAACGATACTGATAACTATAGTTAGTTAGATTTACATAATCTAACGCAAGAAAAGATATCGCAAAATTGTTCTGATCAGACTCTAATGACAGAGAAGGTTTATCTCCCCAACTCTGTACATCAACACACATGCCCTGTTCACCTAAAATATCAATGTTTGTAAAGCGTAATGGAGGTTTTACAGCTGCCTTATCAGAAACATACATTTCGTTATTAGTTATAGTAATAAAACCATTAATACCTCCAAAAAATAAGGTATTGTCTTGACAGAATGAAGCTCCGTCACTAAATTCTAGTATTTCCAGCCCACTACCTTTTCCATAATTCTGAAATTTATTATTCAGCACATTAAAGCTGATAAGTCCTCCATTGGTTGCAATCCATAATCTTTTATTTTCGTCTAGAAGCATTGAATGAATTGTACTATTAATAAATCCATCCTGCTGATTAAAATACATTTCTTCATCATGTAACTTTTTAATCAGTCCTGCTCCTGTACCAAGCCAGAAAATATCTTCGTCACGAATTATCGAAAAGATATCATTCACAACTCTACTTGAATATTCATTTTTTAAAGGCATGGCAGCTAAACTATCGCCTTCTATATGAAAGAGTCCATATCCTCGATTACCAAACCAAATATTATCATGACTACTATCAGCAAATAGAGTAAAGAAATAATTTGAAGAAAAATTTCCACTATCAATGGTATAGCATTTTAAAGAATGAATATATGGAACGCCAGATCTGTCTTCAATACGTGCACGAATAACTCCTGTCCCAACGGTAGCTATCCAAAGAATCGAATCATTCTCTTCATATATGGCATGCACGTAATTGATTTTTTCTGGCGAATAAACGCTCCTGATTTTTCTATCTCGGTATGAATAATAACTGAGACCAGCATCATGTCCTATCCAAAACATAGGTCTGCAACTTTTTGCAAATGCATATACAGAATTATTTATTAATCCACCTTCTTGAGAATTTATCAGTTCTGTCCTATAGTTCATATTATGCTTCAGAGGAGAAAAATCATAAATTTTAAGAATTCCCTCCCCTTTAGTACCTAACCATAATGTACCTTCATTATCCCAAAAAATAGACCGAACCGGCTTACCTATACTTTGATTTAGATCTTGATAGGTTACCGATGAAATTGAATACTTCCCCTCAGAATAAATATATACGCCTTGACCGTCTGTCGCAATCCACACAATATCTTGAAAACGATCTTTTAAGATCCGAAATACTCCAGACTTTATGCCTAAATCATCTACCGTATACTTATCATTTGCCTGCAAAGAAATCTTCAATAAACCATTTGTTTGAAACGCAACAAAAAAAGATGTTCCATCACGAAGTATATCTACAATGGTTCCTCTTCCATCCAATGCCTCTTTCCAGTTACAAATAAGCTTTTTTACAGGCTTATCCAAACTATATCCAAATAAATTATAATCTTTATCTAACCAATAAACCTGATTTTTATCTCCAAAGCCATAACGTACCTCTGTTTTTTCACTAGTGTTTAGTGTAGAGAGGGTATATTCTCCTTCCGGAGAATGTTTCATTTGATAATATATAATCTCGTTTTTTAGGAAAATAATTAGATAATGTTCATTCACATAAAGATTAACAATATCTTCCCTATCCAAAGTTCCTATAGGAAGTCTATAAAACTCTTGTTTTTTTTCATTAAAAGCGTATAACAAATTACTACTTGAGAAGAAGAACAGATTCCCTAGTTCATTCTTGACCATCATATAACTACCCTTAAACTGGGGATAATCAACAACAAGGCGTTTTTCTTTATCAACTTTACTCAAACCATAGTTTGTCTGTACCCAAATTACTCCATCATGAGTTTCTAATATTTCTTCTATGATGTACCCAGATAAGTTCAATTGCCCCCAACCATTCCAACTATATGCTTTTGTGCCATCATATATATTCACTCCATCACAAGTCCCCATCCATAAAAAGCCATTACTATCTTGCAGTAAAGAAAGTACAGCACTACTGGTAAGACCATCTGAATTAGTAACCTGCCTTAAATTATAAGCTGATAATGAATTTATTACACATACCAGAAAAAAAAACAATCCTCCTATAAATTTCATAACAGCATTTATCATAGTATATTTTTTAATCAATATTCAGGTACAAAGGTATAGAAAATAACAAATTGCATTGAAAGAGATATATAATATTTGCATTCATATCAAATAAAATTAATTCAGATCATCCACTTCAGTTTTTTATCTTTCAGTAATCATTTATCTGCAATTTATCATGTGAAAAAGATTAGTGAATCAAACTATTTTGATCTTTCCCTTATTCTTCTATAGAATACATAATACAATAGGTATGGAGTAATGTAACTATTGAGACACTCCATACCTACCAATCTATTTATCTACTTCCTTTTCTCTGTTACGAATATACTCTAATAATATAGAATGAGCAGGGTGTGACATCGTTCCATGGTCAAACCCCTGTAGTTCATAAAGATATGCAGCTGGATGACCTATAATCTTAAGCATACGCCACATATAAGCATTTTCTTCATAACGTCCCAGCATCTCCCGTTCACGGTCACCACATATCAGCAAGATAGGGGGACAATCTTTACGTACATAGTATAACGGAGCATGCTCATCAATTAAAGGCTGATAATCAGAAATTCCCCTATCACGTCTATTCTGGAAATGAGTAATAGCTTGTCCGCTAAAAGGAATAAGAGCAGCAAAGCTATCAGCATCTACTCCATATTTAGCCAACCGACTTTTATCCAGTCCAATCATACTGACTAAATAACCTCCCGCAGAATGTCCTGCTAAATATATTTTCGAAGGATTTCCTCCATAACGGGCTATATTCTTTACTACCCATGCAGTGGCTGCAGCTGCATCATCTACCGCATCATCAGTTGTTACATCAGCATTAATTGCCTTAGGATCTTTATTCCCGGCACATAAGCGATAACTCACACCCACAACAGCAATTCCTTGCTCACGCAATTCACGTGGAATTTCACGGTCTCCGCCGGTCAATCCTCCACCATGAAACCAAACAACGGTGGGAAAATCCTTCTTATCAGTCGGATAATATACATCAAGCAAACATTTTTGCTTCATATATGCATTTTGCTTCCCTTCACGGTAAGAAATAGCTTTTTCCCATTGATAACCTTGTGCATAAAGAGTAATGGAACATGCTAATAATACAAGTATGCAATAAAATCTAGTTTTCATAAGAATTGTTTTATTTGTTATTACAATTGTACTTCTATTCCTTCAACTAAATTACCACTAGCTTGATATATGCCTTTATCTGTAATAATCTTCACAATAGCCATATCATTGTTTTCTGTGATATACTTACCTTTCTTTTGGGTTATTTTAACTTGCACTTTATTATCAGCAGTACGAATAGCGGTAAAATGCTGAAAGCTATAATTGCCATCTTTAAACGACCAATTATCCCCTTCATCCCAATAAAGAGTACCATGGGCTTCACCTTTTTCATCCAAGCAAACTAATAAAGTCAATGGATCAAGCGATTTTTCATTCGTATTCTGTATAATTTTTCCTGTCGGAATAATAGCGCCACCACGAATTTTTAATTTAGCCTGATATGAATCCTTATCATCACCTGGAATCAAAGACAGGTTTCTCCAAATACCTTTAGGTAAAGCTGGATTCTGAGCCCATTCTGGGACAACCAGTAAATTTTCTCCAATAAGAAATGCCTGTTCTTCTGCACGAAGTAAAGTATCCTTAGGATCTGCAAAAAAAACAGGACGCATAATAGGCATTCCAGTTTCTGAGGCCTCATGAAGCAACGTATAATAATAAGGCAACAAAACATAACGACGTTCTAACGCCATACGTGATACATCCTCTACTTTTTGTCCGAATGCCCAAGGCTCTTTATTAATAGTACCAGCACAAGCATGCCCTCGAGAAAAAGGATAAAAAGCTCCTAAAGCCATCCAACGACCAAACAAGTCTGCATCAGGATTAAACAAGAAACCACCAACATCTGCCCCACTAAATGGCTGACCAGATAATCCTAAAGTAAGAATCATGGGAACAGACATAGTCATATGACTTTCCCAGGAAGCATTATCTCCCGTCCAAGTAGCAGCAAATCGTTGTCCACCCAAAAAATTTGAACGCGTTAAAATAAAAGGACGATTTTGCGGACGCGCTTTCATAATCCCCTCCCGAGATGCCTTAACCATAAGATAACCGTACACATTATGATATTTCAAATGAGGTCCAGCCGGAATCTTGTCACCTCCTAAATGTTTGTTATCTTCAGGCATAGTTCCTGTAGGAGTATTACTTATCTGAGGTTCATTCACATCATTCCAAACTCCATCAACTCCCTTATCCAAAAAGTCCTTATATAAATCAGCCCACCAACGCACTGTTTTAGGCTGAGTAAAATCAGGAAAAGCGCATGCACCTGGCCAAGCATCTCCATGGAATTCCTTTCCTTGTGCTGTTTTAACCCATACATCATTTGCTGTTCCCGACTTATAGACAAAATAAGTAGAATCAACTTTAGCCCCCGGGTCTATCATCCATGCTGAATGAAATCCACGTATATGAAGATCTCTATTCAAAGCCGCTGGATCTGGAAATGTCTGAGGATTAAATGTAAAAATACGATAACCATCCATATAATCAATATCCATCCATATAATCAATATCCATCCATATCACATCACAAGGAATACGCTTAATACGGAAAGTATCTGCAACCTCAATTACACGACTGGCTGGTGTATAAGAGAATCGGCACTGCTGATATCCTAAAGCCCACCGTGGAACCATAGGCATAGTACCGATAAGTTCGGCCAAGCCTTTTATAACCGCCTGCGGAGACTCTCTGTCTATTACAAATATACGAAGAACTCGCAAAAAAACGGCAAAATTTGGATAAATAAAGTAAGTGTTTGGTAT
>DXLM01000067.1:15574-17630 GCA_019414725.1 Bacteroides sp. | reverse complement strand
TTCTGGTCATTTTATTCTTCAATCCATTCTACAATTTCCTGTGAAAGCGGACTGGTAGTAGAGCCGATTGAGGCAACCCATCTACCATTTTCATCAATCAGAAACTTATGAAAGTTCCACCCTATCTTAGCATCCGAAACCCCGTTTTCACTTTTATGCGTAAGCCATTGATAGAGGGGAGCTATATCTTTTCCCTTTACAGATATTTTAGCCATCATAGGAAAAGTCACTCCATAATTCAACGTACAAAACTCCTTGATTTCTTCATTCGTTCCGGGTTCCTGATGCAGGAAATTATTGGCAGGGAATCCGATAACGACAAAATCATCTTTTCCATATTTTTCATACAACTCCTCCAACTTGGCGTACTGGGGAGTGAAACCGCATTTAGATGCCACATTGACTACCAATACTTTCTTACCCTTGAACGTGGAAAGTGGCAAGTCCTTCCCGTCAATAGTCTTGACCGTAAAGTCATAAAAACTTTTTTGCTGTGCACCAGCTACCGATGTAATCATGGTTACAATTATGCTTAATATAAATGTTTTCATTTGAAATGCTATTTTATAATAGAACAATTCATGAAATTGAAAAGTTTTCTCTGAAAGAAAAGATTGGCGGATACCTATCGGACAGCTTCCTCCATGTTACCAAAAAGAAAGAACCTTTGTTTTTTGGAGAAGCAGGGAAAAGAAAGTATCTTTGTATGCTATACATATCTCTTTTACCAGAGTTTATTCATAAAAAAAATAATATAACTAATGGAATATGCACCTTCAAACAGGAAACGATTGCCATACGGTATGATGAACTTTGCAGACATCCGTTTCGACAATTATTATTATGTGGACAAAACCGCCTTCATCCCACTGATAGAACAGTCGGACCGGTTTTTCTTCTTCATCCGTCCCCGGCGATTTGGCAAAAGTCTGACCTTGAGCATGCTGCAACATTATTATGATGTACGCACCCGCGATAAGTTTGACGCCCTGTTCGGAGACCTCTACATAGGAAAGCACCCCACGCCGGACCGCAACACCTATCTGGTGCTGAAACTCAATTTTTCCGGTATCAGCGGGGAATTGCACAACTACCGTCAAGGGCTGGACGCACATTGCCAGACCATGTTCGACTATTTCTGCGATATCTATGCCGACTATCTCCCACAAGGTATCAAGGAGAAGCTGGATGAAAAATCAGGAGCGGTAGAACAATTGGAATATCTGTTTACGGAGTGCAACAAGACTGAGCAGAAAATTTATCTTTTTATCGATGAGTATGACCACTTTACCAATGCCATTCTCTCCGATGCCGAAAGCCTGCACCGATACACTGAAGAAACACACAAAGAGGGTTACCTGCGCGCATTCTTCAACAAAGTGAAAGCCGGAACTGATTCCTGCATCAAGCGTTGCTTCATTACCGGAGTAAGCCCCGTAACCATGGATGATCTCACCAGCGGATTCAATATAGGTACCAATTACTCCCTCTCACCGGAGTTCAACGAAATGACAGGGTTCACGGAAAAGGAAGTGCGTGAGATGCTGACGTATTATTCCACAAACAGTCCGTTCAACCATACCGTCGGTCAACTGATAGATATCATGAAGCCGTGGTATGACAACTACTGCTTCGCACCGGAATGCTACGGAGAAACAACCCTGTACAATTCCAACATGGTTCTCTATTTTGTCAAGAACTATATTCTGCGAGGCAAAGCGCCACAGAAAATGATAGAAAGCAACATACGCATAGACTACGAAAAACTCCGGATGCTGATTCGCAAGGACAAGGAGTTTGCTCATGATGCATCCATCATACAAACCCTGGTAAGTCAAGGATATATCACCGGAGAACTGAAGGATAGCTTTCCGGCTGCGAATATTGTCGATCCGGACAATTTCATAAGTCTGCTCTATTATTTCGGTATGCTTACCATCAGCGGAATGCATAAAGGAAAAAACAAACTCACCATTCCCAATCAGGTAGTGGAAGAGCAACTATACACCTATTTGCTGAATACATACAATGAGGCCGACCTTAGTTTCAGCAGTTA
>DXLM01000067.1:0-15474 GCA_019414725.1 Bacteroides sp. | reverse complement strand
ACCGGGTGAAGAATGCTGTGGGCACCACACAGCTACACAAAATAGTAGTGGTCTATAAAGGAATGGAAATGAGAGTGTGTGAAGAGATAGTACCTTTGCATGAAACGTACAACTAAAGATATCTTTAAAGAAAAAAGAAGCTACAACGACTTATGAGCAAACAAGGAACCATCATTGTGGTAGATGATAACAAAGGAGTGCTGTCGGCAGTAAAGCTATTGCTGAAAAATCATTTCGAACATATCGTCACACTGCCCTCACCCATCACACTGCCCGCTGCGTTACGTGAAGAAAACGCGCAAGTGGTGCTGCTGGATATGAATTTCAGCAGCGGACTGAATACCGGGAATGAAGGTCTGTACTGGTTACACGAGATAAAGAAAATACACCCCTCCCTGCCCGTAGTACTTTTCACAGCCTATGCTGACATAGACCTGGCAGTGCGCGGCATCAAGGAAGGAGCGACAGACTTCATCGTCAAGCCTTGGGACAATGCCCGGCTGATAGAAACCTTGCTGTCTGCCTGCCGCAATTCCTCCAAGAACAAGAAGAGAGCGGAAATCCCTAAAACCGTATCTTCTATGTATTGGGGAGAAAGCAATGCCATGAAGCAACTGCGGACGCTGATAGAGAAAGTGGCGCAAACGGATGCCAATATTCTGATTACAGGAGAGAACGGCACAGGAAAAGAAATGCTGGCGCGGGAAATACACGCCTTGTCCAACCGATACCGGCGGGATATGATAACAGTGGACATGGGTGCCATCACCGAATCCCTGTTCGAAAGCGAACTGTTCGGTCATAAAAAAGGCTCGTTTACCGATGCCCATACCGACCGTGCAGGTAAATTTGAAGCCGCCCATGAAGGGACTTTGTTTCTGGACGAAATAGGCAACCTGCCCTATCACCTGCAATCCAAACTACTCACCGCCATTCAGAGCCGGAGCGTGGTGCGAGTAGGAAGCAACGAACCGATACCTGTCAACATACGTTTGATTTGCGCCACCAATTGTGATTTGGAAGAGATGGTGGCCAAAGGCAAATTCCGCGAAGATTTGCTTTACCGCATCAATACCATCCACATCGAGATTCCCCCTCTGCGGGAACGCAAAGAAGATATTATCCCTTTGGCCGAACGCTTTATAGACCGGTTCTGCAAACAATATGACAAAGGAAATATCCTTCTTTCTACCGGTGCGCAAGAAAAGTTACGGACATATCCGTGGTATGGAAACATACGCGAACTGGAACATGCCGTAGAGAAAGCGGTCATTATCAATGAAGATGGTATATTGAGTGAGGAACATTTTCATTTTCCCCGAAAAATAGCGGCTCCTGCGACAGAAACAAGTGTCTCTACACTGGAAGAGATGGAATTGCAAATGATTCAGAAAGCGATAGAGAAATGCAACGGAAACCTCTCGGCTGTAGCGGCACAGTTGGGAATTACCCGGCAGACGCTTTATAATAAGATGAAAAAATTCGGATTATGACCTATTATCTCATCTCATTCTTCACGATGGGTCAGGATGACAAAACAAATAACAATAATCTATTTTTAAACAGGAACTAAAGGAACATTCAAACGAAATAATAAATAATTAAGCTGTGAAACTATTCTTCTTCCGCCTATTTACCGTACTGGTTCTAGCCATTGCCTGCACCCTGCTGATTCAGCAGCGCAACTGGTTGTGGCTATGCGTAATCGTACCTTCATTCCTCGTTTCCATAGGCTGGTTTTACCGCCTGTACACTTTTAATACCCGGAAGATAGCCTTTCTGCTCGACGCCATCGAAAACGACGACCCCGCTGTTCGTTTTTACGAACATGCCTCCCCTGGCGATTCTTCCATGGTCAATGTCATGCTGAACCGTATCGCACGTATTTTGTACAATGTAAAACAGGAAACGGCACAACGCGAGAAGTATTATGAGCTCATCATGGACTTTGTAGAAACCGGCATAGTGGTACTGAACAGCAAAGGCTCCGTTTATCAAAAGAACAAAGAGGCCATGAATCTGTTGGGGCTGGATGTTCTGACTCATGTCAAACAACTCTCCCGCATCTCGGATGAACTGATGACTGCTTTGGAAAAAGCAGTTCCGGGTGACAAGCTGCAAATTCAGTTCAATACGGAACGGGGAACGGTGCATCTTGCCTTACGGGTGTCCGGCATCCGTATCAAAGACGAGGAACTCCGCATTATTGCCTTGAGTGATATCAATCGGGAATTGGATGAACGGGAAATAGATTCATGGATACGCCTTACCCGCGTGCTGACACACGAAATTATGAACTCCCTGACCCCGGTGACTTCCCTCAGCGAAACGCTGCTGGCTCTTCCCGGAGCTGAAAATGAAGAAATGAAACAAGGGCTGGAAACGATTCACTCTACAGGTAAAGGATTGATAAATTTTGTCATGTCTTATCGCAAACTGACACGACTGCCATCACCTGAGCCATCGCTGTTCTATGTCCGTCCTTTCCTGGAACGGATGATCCGACTGGCACAGCACCAGCATCCATGCCCCAACATCACCCTTTCCATCCTCGAAGCCCGGGAAGACCTGATAGTCTTTGCCGACGAGAACCTGATAGCCCAAGTGGTTACGAATCTGCTGAAAAATGCGATTCAAGCCATAGGTAATGCTCCCGACGGAAAGATCACCTTGAAAGCTTATTGTGATCCGCAAGAAAGTATCCGTATAGAGATAGCCAACAACGGTCCCGCCATTCCTCCCGATGCAGCCGGACAAATTTTTGTACCTTTCTTCACGACCAAAGAGGAAGGAAGCGGCATCGGACTGAGCCTGAGCAAACAAATCATGAGACTGAGCGGTGGCACACTGACCCTGCTGCCTTACAAGGAAAAGGGACAGGCCACTGTTTTTGTGCTGGTTTTTAATTAAAAATAAAAATGTACTAATGTGTCAGCCAATTACCATCCGGTACACAGCGCAGCCATTAGCAAATTAGCAAATTATTTAAAATGAAACATTCTCCTGAATTATTAGTTTATAAAGCCTCTGCCGGTTCGGGAAAAACATTCACACTGGCCGTGGAATATATAAAGCTGCTGATACAGAACCCACGGGCATACCGTAATATACTGGCTGTGACTTTTACCAACAAGGCCACTACCGAAATGAAAGAGCGGATTCTGAGTCAGCTATACGGAATATGGATAAAGGATAAGGATTCTGATCCCTATTTACAGAAAATCACAGAAGAACTGGAAATACCCCAAGAAGACATAAGGACAGCCGCCGGTACGGCACTGCACTACATGATACACGATTACAGCCGCTTCCGGGTGGAAACCATTGACTCATTCTTCCAGTCGGTGATGCGCAATTTGGCACGGGAGCTGGAATTGGGTGCCAATCTGAATATCGAACTGAACAATATGGAGGTACTGAGTGATGCCGTGGACTCCATGATAGAAAAGCTGGACCGACAATCTCCCGTACTCTATTGGCTGTTGGAATACATAGAAGAAAGAATAGCCGATGACAAGAGGTGGAATGTTTCCGGTGAGATAAAGAATTTCGGACGAAATATCTTCGATGAAGGATATATAGAAAAAGGAAACGGACTACGGGAAAAATTACGGGACAAAGACTGTATCAAGAATTACCGCGAAACGCTGCAAGCCATTTTGGAAGAGGTGCAGGAACAAATGAAAGGATTTGCCGACCAATTCTTCGGAATATTGGATACAAACGGGGTGAAAGTAGAAGATTTGAAAAACGGCTTCCGAGGTATAGCCAGCTATTTTAATAAATTACAATCGGGTAAACTGGATGACAGTGTCCGCAATGTAACAGTGGAAAAATGTCTGGACTGCCCCGACGAATGGGTGAAAAAAAACTCCCCCATACGCAACGCTATCCTAGGTCTGGCAGAAAAAGAACTGATTCCTCTGCTGAATGAATCGGAAAAATACAGAAGCCGGAACAATATGCTGGCCAATTCCTGCCAACTCTCCCTGCGCCACGTAAACAATATCCGTCTGCTGGCCAATATAGACGAAGAGGTACGCGAATTGAACCATGAAAACAACCGCTTCCTGCTGTCGGATACCAACGCGTTGCTTCATAACCTGGTAAAAGAAGGAGATTCCTCGTTTGTATTCGAAAAGATAGGAACAACCATACGCAACGTAATGATCGATGAATTTCAGGATACTTCGCGTATGCAATGGGATAATTTCCGTCTGTTGCTGCTCGAAGGTTTGTCTCAGGGAGCAGACAGCTTGATTGTAGGAGACGTGAAACAATCCATCTACCGCTGGAGAAACGGTGACTGGGGCATACTGAACGGATTGAAAACAAACATCGAAGCCTTTCCCGTCAAAGTAAAGACACTGACCACCAACCGCCGGAGCGCCGCAAACATCATTCACTTCAACAACGAAGTGTTTACAGCCGCCTGCGAGGTGTTGAACAACATTTACAAGGAAGAACAAAAAAAGGAATGCAAGGAACTGAAGGAAGCCTACAACGACGTGTGTCAGGAAACATACAAAGATCCCGGAAAAGGGTATGTCAAAGTGGAATTTCTATCGGATACGGAAGACATGACCTATATGGAAAACACCCTGCACCACCTAGGAGAAGAAGTGGAGCTGCTTGTGGCGCAGGGCGTGCAACTGAAAGATATTGCCATCCTGGTGCGCAAGAACAGAAGCATTCCTTTAATAGCCGATTACTTCGACAAGAACACCTCTTACAAAATCGTATCCGATGAGGCATTCCGACTGGATGCCTCACTGGCGGTATGTATGATAATGGATGGCCTGCGCTACTTGTCACAACCCGAAAACCGGATTGCCAAGGCGCAACTGGCTGCTGCCTATCAGAATGAAGTATTACATAAAGGAATAGACCTCAACACTCTATTGCTGAACGGAATAGATGATTATCTGCCATTCGATTTCATAAAAGAAGCGGAGCAACTTCGCCTCATGCCACTGTATGAGCTGATGGAAAAACTTTTCAATCTGTTCCAGATGTCCTGCATCGAACAACAGGATGCCTATCTGTGCGCCTTCTTTGATGCCGTGACGGAATATCTGCAAAGCAATTCTTCCGAATTATCCGCTTTTATCACCTACTGGGAAGAAAAACTAGGCAGCAAGACCATCCCTTCCGGCGAGGTGGAAGGAATTCGCATTCTCTCCATCCACAAGTCCAAAGGATTGGAATACCATACCGTACTGCTACCCTTCTGCGACTGGAAAATGGAGAATGAGACTTACAATCATCTGGTATGGTGTGCTCCCCGGCAAGCTCCGTTTAGCGATCTTGACATTGTTCCCATCAACTATTCCACAGCCATGCAGCAATCCATTTATCGGGAAGAGTTCCTGAATGAACGCTTGCAATTATGGGTGGATAATCTGAACCTGCTTTATGTGGCATTTACCCGTGCCAAAAAGAACTTGATTATATATGGAAAGGCGGAACAGAAAGGAACGGTATCCGAATTGTTGGGAAGTGCCTTATCCGACATGACCGGAAAGAGCTATGCCACCGGAGAAGAAATATACGAACTGGGAACGCTCTATCTCTCATCTCACGAAGAGGAAAAACAAGTATCCGGCAACAAGCTGCTGACTGTAGCCCAACGTTTGCCTATCCATCTGGAAACGCTGGAAACCAACATCGAATTCAAACAGTCCAACCGTTCTGCCGAATTTATCCGGGGAGAAGAGGAAACGGAAGACAAATACATCCGGCAAGGACAGTTGTTGCATAATCTGTTCTCCGTAATCCGTACCACGGACGATGTGCCTCCCGCCATAGAACGCCTGCGTTTCGAAGGAATCATAGAGTCGGCACAACAGGAAGAACAGATACGAAAACTCACCGAATGGGCTTTGAAGCATCCGCTGGTCAAAGAATGGTATTCGGGCCGCTGGGAACTATACAATGAGTGTGCCATTATTTATCGGGAAAAAGGAGTGCTGCAAACCCGCCGTCCAGACCGCGTGATGATGAAAGACGGAGAGGTGATTGTGGTGGACTTTAAATTCGGTAAAAAGCGGAAAGCTTACAACAAGCAGGTGAAAGAATATATGGATTTATTATCAGATATGGGATATGAGCATATCCGTGGCTATTTATGGTATGTATTTAACAACGAACTGGAGGAAATAGAATAATGGAAAGCTTTTTGAAACTGGTAGCAGCCGATTTATATAAACATACGGAAGGAAACCTGGCACATACAGCCGTGGTTTTTCCTAACAAACGTGCCGGACTTTTCTTTAATGAGTATCTCGCCCAAGAGTCGGATTCACCTATTTGGTCGCCCGCATACGTCAGCATCAGCGAATTGTTCCGTAGCCTTTCTCCGTGGGAAGTGGGTGATCCGGTAAAACTGGTATGCGAACTTTATAAGATATTCCGACGGGAAACTCAAAGTACGGAAACACTGGATGATTTTTATTTTTGGGGAGAAATGCTGATCAGTGATTTTGACGATGCCGACAAAAATAAAGTGGATACCGACAAACTGTTTTCCAATTTACAGGATCTGCGCAACATAATGGACGACTACACCTTCATTGACGATGAGCAGGAAGAAGCTATCCGGCAGTTCTTCCAGAACTTCTCCATCGAACGGAGAACAGCGCTGAAAGAACGGTTTATCTCTTTATGGGACGTATTGGGAAACATCTACAAAGGGTTCCGTGAATCCTTAGCTTCTCAAAACATTGCCTACGAAGGAATGATGTACCGCCACGTCATAGAGCATCTGAATGTGAACAAACTTCCATACGAGAAATATGTTTTTGTAGGATTTAATGTACTGAACAAAGTAGAACATACGTTGTTCACCCAATTGAAAGATGCCGGGAAAGCTGTTTTTTATTGGGATTACGACGAATTTTATATGAAGGAAAACAGACAAGCCGTCACCCATGAAGCCGGAGAGTTTATCCGCCGGAACTTACGCGACTTTCCTTCTCCTTTGTCCGGTGAGTTATTCAAAAATCTCTCGAAACCTAAAGAGGTACACTACATCGCATCTTCTACTGAAAATGCACAAGCCCGTTACCTGCCTCAATGGATACGAAACAATCTGACTACACCGGAAAAGGAAACCGCAGTCGTATTGTGTAACGAAGCATTGCTTCAGCCGGTCCTCCATTCATTGCCGGCAGAAGTAAAACATGTCAATATCACCATGGGATTTCCGTTATCGCAAACTCCTGTATATAGTTTCCTCATCGCCTTACTGGAATTGCATACCCACGGATTTAATTTCAAAAGCGGCCGCTACACGTTTCAATCGGTTGTTACACTGTTAAAACACCCCTATACCCGGCAACTCACCGGTCAAGCCGAATTGTTGGAAAAAGAACTGACCCGGAACAACCGTTTCTATCCGTTACCCGGCGAATTGGGTAAAGATGAATTCCTTACCCGGCTTTTCACTCCGCTTTCCGGAAACCTGAATCTGTGCATACGCCTGTCCGAAACTTTGCAGCAAGTGGCAGGCATTTACCAGGCAAACACTTCCGGTACCGAGGACACAGATGCATTCAACCAACTTTACCGGGAGTCGCTTTTCAAAGCCTATACCACCATCAACCGGTTCCGCACACTGATAGAAGAAGATGAATTAACCGTACAGAGCGAAACATTCCGGCGATTGCTGGTCAAGGTCTTGTCAGCGACCAATATTCCATTTCATGGCGAACCGGCCATTGGTATGCAGGTCATGGGGGTATTGGAAACACGTAACCTGGATTTCCGCCACTTGGTATTACTATCGGTCAACGAAGGGCAGCTTCCCAAATCGGGAGGAGACTCTTCCTTTATTCCTTACAACCTGCGCAAAGCTTTCGGAATGACCACCATAGAGCATAAAATTGCCGTATATGCATACTATTTCTATCGTCTGCTGCAACGGGCAGAAAGGATTACCTTGATGTACAATACCAGTTCGGACGGACTGAACCGCGGCGAATGGAGCCGTTTCATGCTGCAATTCCTTATTGAATGGCCTCACCCCATCACACGCCAGTTTCTGGAGGCCGGACAGTCCCCCCAAGGCACCTCGCCTATCACTGTAGAAAAGACCCCGGATGTCATGCGCCGGATGCAAAGCCTGTTTGATGTCCGTGCCAATCCCAAAGCAAAATTTTCTCCATCAGCCTTGAATTATTACCTGGATTGTCCTTTAAAATTTTATTATAGGTATGTAGCCGGCCTCTCCGCCCCCGATGAAGTGAGTGCGGAAATAGATTCTGCCACATTCGGAAGTATTTTCCATTATGCAGCCGAACATATTTATAAAGACCTGACCACTCATGGCAAAGTCATTAATAAGGAAGCATTGGAAACGTTGCTACGCAATGAAGTGAAGCTGCAAGATTATGTGGATACAGCATTCAAGAAATTATTCTTTAATGTTCCGCAAAACGAGAAACCGGAATATAACGGCATACAACTTATCAACTCTGCCGTTATTGCAAGATATTTAAAACAACTTTTACAAAATGATTTACGTTACGCTCCCTTCACTTTTATTGCATCGGAAATGGAAGTGGATGAACCCATCGACATACAAACACCCAAAGGAGTCATAAAATCACGTATCGGGGGAATTATTGACCGTATGGACAGCAAGGATGGCACACTCCGTATTGTGGACTACAAGACAGGCGGTGATGCAGACACCCCACCCCATGTGGAATCTCTGTTTATTCCGGACAAGAAACGTTCCAACTATGTATTCCAGACGTTCCTGTATGCCGCCATCATGTGCCGCAAGCAACCAACGATGAAGATAGCTCCGGCCCTTCTCTATATTCATCGGGCCGCTACAGAAACCTATTCTCCCGTTATACAAATGGGCGAGCCACGAAAGCCCAAAGAGGCTGTGGAAGATTTCAGTAAATATGAAAAAGAATACCGTGAACGACTTCAAGGATTATTAGAAGAGATATTTAATCCGGAAAAATCATTTACCCAAACAGAAATCATAGAAAAATGTACCTATTGTGATTTCAAGGCACTATGTAAAAGATAGACTATAGTGGTTAGTGGTTAATACCTGCGGCATGACAGCGCAGTCCACTAATCACTAACCACTGATCTGCCACACTATTCCAACGCTCTCTGTCTGCAAAAGCATCCACAGAATTTATCTTCCACATTCTCTATCGGTGCTTTGAAAATACCATAGACGGAAGACCCCGAGCCACTCATGGCGGCATACACTGCCCCCAAATCATACAATTCATCTTTGATAGCAGCAATCTCAGGGAACTTTTTGAAGACACTATCTTCAAAATCATTCTTCATACTGTTTTTCCATGTTTCCATAGGTTGCTTTACAATTTCTTTCAAAGAAACAGCCGGACGCACAGGCTTTATTTCGGCAAACGCATCCCGGGTGGACACAAAGATATCAGGTTTAATCAAAATTATATGGTATCCCTTTAATGACAATTCCACAGGCTCGAACAGATTCCCTATTCCGGTAGCGAAAACAGGTTTGTTCCGAATGAAAAAAGCACAGTCTGCCCCTAGTTTTACCGCATATTCCTCCATCCGTTCCGTACTGAGTCCCAATGAAAATTTATCATTCAGAAGCTTTATCATACAAGCGGCATCTGATGATCCGCCACCTAGTCCGGCACCCGCCGGTATATGCTTGTACATGTGTATATCTACCGGCAACAGTCCGGGATAGTCTTTTTTTAATAACTTATAGGCTTTTACTACCAGATTATCTTCGGGTTCACCCTCCAAAGGAGATCCGCTTATGTGTAAAGTGTATTCTTTGTCATTGTTTTCCCGCCGCGTCACTTCCAGAGCGTCTTGCAGGTTTATCGGATAAAATATGGTTTCCAGATTGTGGTATCCATCCGGGCGCTTTTCTACAATATTAAGTCCCAAATTAATCTTTGCATTAGGAAATGTAATCATATTCTGTTCTTTAAATAGTTATTTTTAGTGTGTTTCGTTAGATTGTTGCCCGTTCTACAAAGATGCACGCCATCTTTTATCCGGACAGAGCGCCAAATATAGAACAAACTTTTCATTTTACCATATAAAAAAACCATTTACTGTCCAGATTGTTCATTTCTCCGTAGATTCAGGTTCATATTTCTTTTATTATTTTTGGGAATGGACGAGTGTCCAACTCAGCAAAAAGTTCTATCTTTGCCCTACTTTAAACAGACGACAATGGCAGAAACGAGAAAAATGACACGTACTCCCAAAACTTCGAAAGCAAAGCCTGTTGACGAATACGGACATTTACAGCCCCAGGCACCTGAGCTGGAGGAAGCTGTATTGGGAGCCTTAATGATAGAAAAAGATGCTTACTCATTAGTAAGTGAGATTCTTCGTCCCGAATCTTTTTATGAACGCCGTCACCAACTTATTTATTCGGCTATTACCTCTTTGGCTTTACGCCAGCAACCAGTCGATATCTTGACTGTGGCCGAACAATTACGCAGCACCGGTGAACTGGAAGATGCAGGCGGTCCTTTTTACATAACACAGCTAAGCGGCAAGGTAGCCTCTTCCGCACACATAGAATATCACGCACGTATCATCGCGCAGAAGTTTCTTGCACGCGAACTGATTACCTTTACCAGCAACATCCAGACAAAGGCTTTCGACGAAACCCAAGACGTGGACGACCTGATGCAGGAAGCGGAAGGAAAACTGTTCGAAATCTCGCAACAGAACATGAAGAAGGATTATACGCAAATCAACCCTGTCATTCAGGAAGCGTATGAGATGCTTCAAAAAGCGGCGGCACGAACGGACGGGCTGAGTGGTCTGGAAAGCGGTTTCCATGCATTGGACAAAATGACCTCGGGCTGGCAAAATTCCGACCTGGTGATTATTGCCGCCCGCCCCGCTATGGGTAAAACGGCTTTTGTGCTTTCCATGGCAAAGAACATGGCGGTAAATGCGAAAATCCCTGTGGCTTTGTTCTCTCTTGAAATGTCCAACGTACAGTTGGTCAACCGTATGATTGTCAACGTGTGCGAAATTCCGGGTGAGAAAATCAAGAGTGGTCAGTTGGCTCCGTATGAATGGGGACAATTGGATTATAAAATAAAAGAATTATACGATGCTCCGATGTATGTGGATGACACACCATCCTTGTCCGTCTTTGAATTACGCACCAAAGCACGACGGCTTGTACGCGAGCATGGAGTAAAAATCATTATCATTGACTACCTTCAATTAATGAATGCCAGCGGAATGTCATTCGGTAGCCGTCAGGAAGAGGTCAGTACCATTTCACGTTCACTGAAGGGGTTAGCCAAAGAACTGAACATCCCCATCATCGCACTGAGCCAGCTGAACCGTGGTGTGGAAAGTCGTGAGGGTATTGACGGAAAACGTCCCCAGCTCAGTGACCTCCGTGAATCCGGAGCTATTGAGCAGGATGCCGATATGGTATGCTTTATCCACCGCCCGGAATACTATAAAATCTACTCGGATGAAAAAGGGAACGACTTGCACGGTATGGCAGAAATCATTATCGCCAAGCACCGTAACGGTGCCGTAGGTGATGTACTGCTGCGTTTCCGTGGCGAATTCGCCCGCTTCCAGAATCCGGACGATGATGTCATCGTGCCTATGCCGGGTGAGGCACCGGGTATTATCCGTTCCAAAATGAACGGTGGCGGCAACAGTGTACCTCCCCCATCTCCTGATGCCGCACCTGCCGACAATAATCCGTTCGGAGCCCCTATTCCCGAAGGACCTTTACCGTTCTGACATTTATTTATCCCTCACAGAATTAACACGGATTATTTCCCTCAAAGAAAAATCTGTGTTAATCTGAGTAATCTGTGATGGATAAATAACAGGATAAAAGAAAATAATTACTAAATTTGCAGGTCATTTGGAAATACATAAAAAATATCATATATGAATATCTCTTATAATTGGCTGAAAGAATACGTCAACTTCGATTTGACACCGGATGAAGTGGCCGAAGCGCTGACTTCCATCGGTTTGGAAACCGGAGGCGTAGAAGAAGTCCAAACAATTAAAGGTGGTCTGGAAGGTATTGTCATCGGCGAAGTGCTGACTTGCGAACCTCATCCCAATTCAGACCACATGCATGTTACTACTGTGAATTTGGGACAAGGCGAACCGGTACAGATTGTCTGTGGAGCCGCTAACGTAGCTGCCGGACAGAAAGTGGTGGTTGCCACATTGGGCACCAAGCTATACGATGGCGAAGAATGTTTTACCATCAAGAAATCAAAGCTCCGCGGAATTGAATCTATGGGTATGATCTGTGCCGAAGACGAAATCGGTATCGGAAACAGCCACGAAGGTATCATCGTATTGCCGGCGGATGCTGTTCCGGGTACTCCCGCTAAAGATTATTTCAATATCAAAAGCGAATACGTACTGGAAGTGGATATCACCCCGAACCGTGCGGACGCCTGCTCACATTACGGCGTGGCCCGAGATCTGTATGCCTACCTGATTCAAAACGGCAAACAAGCCACTTTAAAACGTCCGTCTGTAGAAGCGTTTAAAGTGGATAACCATGATATGGACATCGCCATTGAAGTAGAGAATACGGAAGCATGTCCGCGTTATGCCGGAGTTTCCATAAAAGGGGTAACTGTAAAAGAGAGTCCCGAATGGCTGCAAAACAAATTACGCCTGATCGGAGTACGTCCTATCAATAATATCGTGGATATCACCAACTACATCCTTCACGCATACGGCCAGCCCCTGCACTGTTTTGATGCAGATAAGATTAAAGGTGGTAAGATTGTAGTGAAGACTGTTGCCGAAGGTACTACATTCGTTACTTTGGACGAAGTGGAACGCAAGTTATCCGACAAGGACCTGATGATATGCAACACAGAAGAACCGATGTGCATTGCCGGCGTATTCGGTGGTCTGGATTCGGGAACAACCGAGCAGACAGTAGACGTATTTTTGGAAAGCGCTTATTTCAACCCGACTTGGGTACGTAAAACAGCCCGTCGCCATGGATTGAGCACAGACTCTTCTTTCCGTTTCGAACGTGGTATTGACCCCAACGGAACTATTTATGCATTGAAAGAAGCGGCTTTACTGGTTCAAGAACTGGCAGGAGGTACTATTTCTTCTGAAATTAAAGACAACTACCCTGCCCCGATAGCCGATTTTACAGTAGAGCTGAATTATGAGAAAGTCCACTCACTGATAGGAAAAACCATACCGGTGGAAACCATAAAGAGCATTGTCACCAGTCTTGAAATGAAGATTGTAAACGAAACACCCGAAGGCTTGACTTTACAAGTTCCCCCCTATCGTGTGGATGTGCAACGTGATTGCGATGTAGTAGAAGACATTCTCCGTATCTACGGATATAATAATGTGGAGATTCCTACTACCTTGAAATCCAGCCTGACCACCAAAGGTGAAGTGGATTACTCCCAGAAATTACAAAATCTGATTTCAGAGCAACTGGTAGGTTGTGGTTTCAATGAAATACTGAACAATTCACTGACCGCCGCTTCCTATTACGAAGGGTCGGAAACATACAAGAACGAAAATTTGGTTTACTTGATGAACCCATTGAGTAACGATTTGAACGTGATGCGTCAAACTTTGTTATTCGGTGGTTTGGAAAGTATCCAGCACAATGCCAATCGTAAGAACGCCGATTTGAAATTCTTTGAATTCGGTAACTGCTATTTTTATAATGCAGAAAAGAAAAACCCGGAAAAAGTGCTTGCGGCTTATGCTGAAGAATATCATTTAGGATTGTGGGTAACCGGCAAACGCGTCAGCAATTCATGGGCCCATCCCGATGAAAACAGCAGTGTTTACGAATTAAAAGCATACGTGCTGAACATCTTTACCCGTTTGGGATTGAATTTCGGCAACGTGGTATTCGGCAACCTGACCAACGATATCTATTCAACAGCCATCAGCGTACACACACGTGGCGGCAAGTTATTGGCCACCTTCGGCATCATCAGCAAGAAGATTCAAAAAGCATTCGATATAGACAATGAGGTATATTATGCAGAAATCAACTGGAAAGAACTGATGAAAGCCATCAAGTCGGCTAAAGTCAACTTTAAAGAACTTTCCAAGTTCCCGGCTGTGAAACGTGACTTGGCTTTGTTGATTGACAAGAACATACAGTTTGCAGAAATCGAAAAAATAGCCTATGAGACTGAAAAGAAACTGCTGAAAGAAGTAGAATTGTTTGATGTTTATGAAGGCAAGAATCTGGAACCGGGTAAAAAAAGTTATGCAGTGAGCTTCTTGTTACAGGATGAAAGCGCAACACTGAACGACAAACAGATTGACAAGATCATGTCCAAACTGATTGCTAACTTGGAAAACAAACTAGGTGCAAAACTAAGATAATAATAAAAATAACCATTATAAAACTACAATCCAATGGGAAGAGCATTTGAATATAGAAAAGCTACAAAGCTGAAAAGATGGGGCCACATGGCCAAAACATTTACAAGACTGGGTAAACAAATCGCTATAGCTGTAAAAGCAGGTGGTCCGGAACCCGAAAATAACCCGACCCTACGTGGTGTGATCGCTACTTGTAAGCGTGAAAACATGCCGAAGGATAACATTGAACGCGCCATTAAGAATGCAATGGGTAAAGATACCAGTGACTACAAAGGTATGACTTACGAAGGATATGGTCCTCACGGAGTAGCTGTATTTGTTGATACATTGACAGACAACACTACCCGTACCGTAGCAGATGTGCGTTCAGTATTCAACAAATTCGGTGGAAACTTGGGTACTACCGGTTCCTTAGCTTTCTTGTTCGACCATAAATGTGTATTTACTTTCAAGAAGAAAGAAGGAATGGATATGGAAGAACTGATCCTGGATTTGATTGACTATAATGTAGAGGATGAGTTCGACGAAGATGAAGAAGAAGGAACTATCACCATCTATGGTGATCCGAAGAGCTACGCAGCAATTCAGAAACACTTGGAAGAATGTGGTTTCGAAGAAGTGGGTGGTGATTTCACATATATTCCCAATGACTTAAAAGATGTGACTCCTGAACAACGTGAAACTCTAGACAAGATGGTAGAGCGTCTGGAAGAATTTGATGATGTTCAGACCGTTTATACAAACATGAAACCTGCATCTGAAGAGGAAGAATAAAATGAAAATAACCTATAAGACGCAAGGCACTTGCAGCAGCCACATCGAAGTGGAAGTAGAAGATGACGTTATTCAACAAGTTTTCTTTTGGGGCGGATGCAATGGAAACTTACAAGGTATCAGCCGATTGGTGAAAGGAATGAAAGTGGAAGAGGTCTTACAGAAACTGGAAGGTGTAAAATGCGGAAACCGCTCCACCTCCTGCCCGGATCAATTATGTAAAGCGTTGCGTGAAATGAAACAATAAAAAAGAAGCTGTCTCATCTTGTAATTCAAGTTTGAGACAGCTTCTCTTTTTTTCAATATATTATCTTACTT